>DATELN010000187.1:0-34910 GCA_035276605.1 Pseudonocardiaceae bacterium
CGGGATCGGCAACGCGTATTCCGACGAGATCCTGCACGCCGCGCGACTATCGCCCTACGCGACCGCCGGGCGGCTGCCCGACGACGCGCAAAACCGGCTGCATGAAGCCATGCAGCGAGTGCTGCGCGACGCGGTGGCACGCTGCGTCGGCCAGGACGCCGCGCGGCTTAAAGGGGAGAAACGGGCCGGTCTGGCCGTGCACGCCCGCGCCGGTCTGCCGTGCCCGGTCTGTGGTGACACGGTGCGTGCGGTGTCGTTCACGGATCGCTCCTTCGAGTACTGCCCGACCTGCCAAACCGGAGGAAAACCTTTGGCTGACCGCAGGCTGTCCCGGCTGATTCGCTGACTACCCCAGGGAGCCATCGGGGTGAAGCTCACACCAATTCACCCCTGCTGCGGTCGCGCACGAGGCCTATCGGGAGTTCGCTAGCCTGTGTGGTTCTGTCCCCGTCACCAATTCGCTCCATGGGTTCCCCGTCGCAACGCAGGGCCCCTGTAGAGCAAAAGACTCCCGGTACTGAAGTTCTCACCGCTTCGTGGTGCTGCTCGGTCGGTACGACGTGGACGGTGGAGCTGCGGTCGCCTGACGACATGGCGCAAGGCCGTCCGGTGGATTGGATCTGCTCGGGAGTGCCGACCGAGCAGCCGACTCCGGAACGCCAGACCACCGACCTGCTCCGCGAGCGTGGCCTGCTGCTGTTCCCGGTCAGTGCGGTCAAGCCGGTCGACTCCCCGCCGCGCAGCCGAAGCCGCCGGTTGATCGGTTACGTCACGCGCAATCCGGACGTGATCCGGCTGGCGACGATGCTGCGTGACGCCGTGGACGCAGGGCGCGAGCACCCCATGGTCGTGGCCGCTCGGTGGATCCAGGCCGGATACTCGCCCGGCGTAGCCGCACGCTGGATCCTCGGTGGCGTCAACTGGCCCAGGGTGACGCAGAGCATCTCGCGGAGGTCCAGCGTGGTGCCGAACTGACGTCGCGCGCTTCGTGCGGGGTGCTCAAGGATGCCCAGCATCCATGAGACCGGTGCCGGACGGGCGCGCAGCGGCGCGGTGACGTTGTCAGGGGACGGCAGGAACGCGAGTATGGGATCGTGAACCCGCTCCTCAACCCCTGGGTGGTGGCTGTCCTCGCCCTGCTGATCGGCGCGGCGCTCGCGGCCGGTTTGCTGAACTGGGCGCGCAGCCGGCGGGAGTTCGGTACCGATGCCGACCGGGCCATCTACAGCGCTCTGATCACCATGGCGCAGGCCTCACCGCCGCTGCGCGACGGGCTGCAGGCCTCCGCGGCGACCGCTGCGGCGCCGCACTTACGAGACCTGTTGAACTGCACGGCGGTCGCGCTGACCAACGACGAGAGCGTGATGCTGGCCTGGGACGGAGACGGCCAGCATCACGCCGAATGGGTCGCCGAAGCCGCCCTGGAGGCCCTGAGCACCGGCCGCCAGCAAGTTCGCAGCCAGCGCGAGATGGACTGTGGTCGGGCCGACTGCATGATCCGAGCAGTGATCGTCTCCCCGCTGGAGGTGGACGGCGGGGTGATCGGAACGTTCGGTGTGGTCAGCGAGCGGCCGGCAGCGGCCGGCGTGATGCGGGCCGTCGCCGAGGTCGCTCGTTACGTCTCCGGCCAACTAGAGCTGGCCGAGCTCGACGAGTCCCGATCCCGCCTGGCGCATGCCGAGGTACGGGCCCTGCGGGCACAGATCTCACCGCACTTCATCTACAACGCGCTGACCACGATCTCGTCCTGCGTGCGCACCGACCCGGAGGAGGCCCGTGAGCTGCTCATGGAGTTCGCCGAGTTCACCCGGTACTCCTTCCGCGCCTCCGGGGAGTTCACCACGCTGGCCGAGGAACTCAACAACATCGACCGGTACCTGATCCTGGAAAAGGCCCGGTTCGGGGAACGGCTCCAGGTCAAGCTGCAGATCGCCCCCGAGGTGCTTCCCGTAGTGCTGCCATTTTTGGCGCTACAGCCGCTGGTGGAAAACGCCGTGCGGCATGGACTGGCCGGCAAGCCCGGCGGCGGCACCGTCTCGGTGGTGGCTGAGGACGCCGGATCCGACTGCGTCATCAGTGTCGAGGATGACGGCATCGGGATGGATCCGGACCGGCTGCGCGACGAGATGACCGATTCGCACGTCACCGGCGCGCACGTGGGGTTGGGCAACGTGCACGACCGGCTGCGCGGGGCTTTCGGCGACGAGTGCGGGCTGGTCGTCGAGACCGCGCCGGGCGCGGGTACCAAGGTCAGCATGAAGGTGCCGAAGTTTAGCCGCGGGGTCCGCGCCATCGCCCCACCGACGCCGAACCCGACGCGGAGTCAACCGCCGGTCAGCGCCTAAATCTTCGTAGGCTTGTCGGATGGACGTCAAAGACCTGACCTCGCGCCTACCGTTGCCCGGCACCCAGCGCGAGCGCGGCCCGGTGGTGGCCGCGGTGAAACTGCATGGCGTGATCACGCCAACGCCGGCACCGCTGGGCCGGGGCGTGATCAACCTGGCCGCCTTCGACTCGGTGCTCACCCGTGCATTCGGTTACGACCGGCTGCGGGCGGTGGCGTTGTCGATCAACTCGCCGGGCGGATCGCCCACCCAGTCGGCGCTGGTGGCGGATCGAATCCGGGGGTTGGCCGACTCCAAGCATGTGCCGGTGCTGGCATTTTGCGAAGACATCGCCGCATCGGGCGGTTACTGGCTCGCGTGCGCCGCCGATGAGATCATCGCGCATCCGACGTCGTTGGTGGGATCCATCGGGGTGGTCAGCCGAGGATTCGGGTTGCACGGTCTGCTGGAGCGTTTCGGCATCGAGCGGCGGCTATACACCGCGGGCGCCAACAAGGCCCGGCTGGACCCATTCCTGCCTGAGCAGGAAGACGATGTGGAGTGGCTGCGCGGCATGCAGGCCGAGTTGCACGAGATGTTCCGGGAATGGGTCTGCTCGCGCCGCAACAAGCTAGCGACGGATCAGCGGGATCTGTTCACCGGCGAGGTCTGGACCGGCCGCCGGGCCGTCGAGCTAGGTCTGGTCGACCGGCTCGGCACGATGCGCGCAGAGATCGCCAAGCGCTACCCGGAGGCGGAGCTGGTGACGGTGGAGGGACGCCGCCCGCTGCTCGCCAAGCTGGGGTTGGCTCCCGCTGCGGCTGCCCAGGCGGTGCTCGAAGCGCTCGAGCACCGCGCCGCCTGGTCCCGATTCGGCTTGTAGGCCGTTCGTGTGCACGGACGACAGCCCCGGCAGCCGACCGCCGCCGGTGTTTCACGAGTTCGAGCCGGCCGTTGAGGTTGACCTCGAACCGGTGGATTCGGTCCGGATCACCACGCTGATAGACAACGTCACCGACGTGCTGATGCCCGATCAGGGGCCGGCCCGTCGCGCAGTGCCGTGGGGTGGACCGCGGCGGGCAGCGGCGACGATGGACAGCGGCGAAGCTCCCGATGCCCTCATCGCCGAGCATGGCTTTTCGGTGTTGGTGACCGTCTCCCACAGCGGCGGGGCCGAGCATCTGTTCCTGTACGACGCGGGCGCCAGCCCGGACGGCGTGGTGGAAAACATGCGACGCCTCGAGATCGACCCGAGCTCAATCGAGGCGATCGTGTGCAGCCACGGTCATTTCGACCACACCACTGGCATCGACGGGTTGATCCGGACACTGGGGCGGACAAATATGCCGGTACTGATCCACCCTCACTTCTGGCGGCGCCGCCGCATGGTGCTTCCCGGGCGTGAGCCGCGGGAGCTACCGACGACCAGCCGACGAGCGTTGCAGGAAGCGGGCTTCGATGTCATCGAGGAGCAGCAGCCCAGCTTCCTGTTCGCCCGAAGCGTCCTGGTCACCGGTGAAGTTCCGCGCACTACCGGGTACGAACCGGGCCTTCCCCGGCAACAAGCGTGGCTGCACGACAAGTGGCAACCCGACCCGTTGGTTCTCGACGACCAGGCGTTGATCATGAATGTGCGCGGCAAAGGCCTGGTCGTCCTCACCGGATGTGGCCACGCCGGCGTGGTCAATATCGCCCGTTACGCCCGGCGGCTCACTGGCGATCAGCCTCTGTACGCCCTGCTCGGCGGGTTTCATCTCAATGGGCCGGTGTTCGAGCCACTCATCCCCCGGGTGCTCGACGAACTCGCTGCCCTACACCCCAACGTCCTGGTTCCGGCACACTGCACCGGATGGCGGGCCCAGCACGCCATGTCCGCTCGCTTCGGCAGCGCCTTCATCCCCAACTCTGTAGGCACCACCTTCCACCTCTAGCCGCCCCCGACGGCATTCTGGATGCAGACTGCCGTTTCCGGGGCCCGCGAAACGGCAGTCTGCATCCAGAATGCCCAGGGGCGCGCATGGACAACGCACTGACCGTGGACAGCGACATTAGGATTGATGGTCCCAGGGTGTTTGCCGGGGCGGCGGATTGCGGAAAGGCGGTCGATGAGCGGCAACGACGACAACCCCGGGCTTGTGGTGCTCGCCGTGGACGACGAGCCGGGTCCGATGGCAATGCTGCTAGAAGTCCTCGAAGCCGAGCCACGCATCGGCACCATCCTCACCGCCACGAATGCCACTGAGGCGTTGTCGATCCTGCGGCCCGATAGCCGCAGCCCCAACGGGACGCCGCTGCCGCGGGTCGATGTGGTGTTCCTGGACATCCGGATGCCTGGGCTAGACGGTCTGGAGCTGGCCCGTGTGCTCGCCACGATCCCCAACCCACCGGCGGTCGTCTTCGCCACCGCCTACGACGAGAACGCCCTCGACGCCTTTGAGATCGGCGCGGCCGACTACCTGATGAAACCGGTGAGCCGGGAACGGCTGGCCAACACCATGCGGCGGATCGTGGCCTCCCGCCGTGACACGGCCGTCTCGGCATCCGAGCAAGCCGCCGAGGATGAGGTCATCCCGGTCGAACTCGCCGGCACCACCAAGCTGGTGCCGCGCTCATCAGTGCGCTGGGTGGAGGCGCACGGGGACTACGCGCGCCTGCACACCGGTGAGGGCACCAGCCACCTGGTCCGTATTCCACTGTCCCAGCTGGAGGACCGCTGGTCCGATGCCGGGTTCGTACGCATTCACCGCTCGTTCTTGGTTGCGCTGCCGCTGGTCACCGAGTTGCGCATGTCGGCGTCGGGTTACGTAGTCCGGGTCGGCAATGGAGACGACGCGACGGAGTTACCGGTCAGCCGCCGGCATACCCGTGAACTGAAAGACCGGTTGGTGCGCGCGGCGAAACAGGGCTGGACGTCTCGATGACCGCGGCGACGTTCAGGTCCGCCGCATGAGTTTCGGGGCCACCGGCGATGGCGCCAGCGGGCCGGACAGCGACCCGTGGGCGGCCTTGGTCAAAGCTGCCGAGGAAGCAGAAGCGCAGGAAAAGGCAGCGCGGGGACTGCCAGCGCAAGAGGGCACCGTTTACCCCCTCACCGGTCGGGTCAAGGCCGGCAAGCGGGAACGCATCGTGCTGGCCCAGCGGCGCAATAGCCGCCGGGTGGTGCGCACGCTGGCCGAACTGGAGGACCAGACCAGCGTCGGTGAGGTGCTGGTCCGCCAGCTGGTCCGCGTGCAGCTCATGCTGTCGATCCGGCTGATGCTGTTGATTGTCGTCGTGCTCGGCGCCATCCCGGTCGCGTTTTTCCTGGTGCCGTCGCTGGGCACGACCACCATCCTGGGCATGCGCCTACCGTGGCTGCTGCTCGGTCTGGCGGTCTACCCGTTCTTCGTCACGGTGGCCTGGTGCTACAACCGCAGCGCCGAACGTAACGAGCAAGATTTCGCCGAGATGGTCGAGAACTGAGCGTTAACGTGTCCGACCAGGCTGCCTTCTTCGTGACCGTCGCTGCGATGGTCATAGTTGCTCTGGTAACCATGCTCGGCGGGCTCTACGGGGCGAAGGCCCGGTCGACCTCCAACTTCCTGGAAGCCGCCCGCACGGTGGGGCCACGCTGGAATGCTGCGGCAATTTCTGGGCAGTACCTGTCCGCGGCGTCGTTTCTCGGGGTCGCCGGGCTGGTGCTCAAAGGAGGCGTCGACGCGCTGTGGTACCCGGTCGGGTTCACCGCGGGCTACCTGGCGCTGCTGCTGTTCGTGGCGGCACCGCTGCGCCGCTCCGGCGCCTACACGCTGCCCGACTTCGTCGAGGTTCGGTTGGGTTCGGCGCGGCTGCGCCAGATCTGCACCGTCTTCGTGATCATTGTCGGCTGGCTGTACCTGGTGCCGCAGCTGCAGGGCGCCGGGCTCACCGTGCATGAGGTGACACGCCAGCCGAAATGGCTCGGCGCAGCGGTGGTCATGGTGATCGTGACGTTCAACATCTACACCGGATGGATGCGCTCGATCACTATCGTGCAGGCCTTCCAGTATTGGATCAAGCTGACCGCGCTGGCCATTCCGGTCTTCGTGCTGCTGCTCCACCACGCCGGCACGCACCACCCGGCGCGCAGCGCGCTCGGTGTTCCGCCACCGGCCTTCTCGCGGGGGACGGACATCACGCCGGATCGCGACATCGTGCTCAAGGTCACCGAGCCGACCCGGGTCACGGTGCACGGAAAACAAGACGACCAGCTCACGCACGGATCGATTGTCTGGCCCCCCGCTGAGCACAAGGTCGGCAAGGGCACGACCGTGCACTTCGACAGGGGCAGCCGAATACCGGTGACCAGCGATGCCGCCGCCGACTACGGCGCCTGGCTGCGACCGATGGGCGCCGGCAAGCACCCGCTGCTGGCCACCTACTCGCTCATCATTGCGCTGGTACTGGGCACGATGGGCCTGCCGCACATCCTGGGCCGGTACTACACCGATCCTGATGGCGTGGCGGCACGCCGCACGACACTGCTGGTACTGGCGCTACTCGGGATCTTCTACCTGTTCCCCATCGTGTCTGGCTGGCTGGCCCGGCTGTACGTCCCGGAACTGCTGGCCGCCGGAAACACCGACGCCGCGCTACTGGATTTGCCTGGGGCGACGCTAGGCAGGTGGCCGGCGCTTCTGCTCGGCGGCCTGATCGCGGCCGGGGCGTTCGCCGCATTCGTCTCGGCCGCCACCGGTCTGGTGGTCAGCGTCGCCGGGGTGCTGTCCACTGACGTGCTGCCCGGCCGGCTACGCGGTTTCCGGGCGGCCACGGTGGCAGCCTGGTCGGTTCCGCTGGCCTTCATGCTCGCGGTCTCAAAACTGGATCTGGCCCAAGGCGTCGGGCTGGCCTTCGCGGTAGCTGCCTCGTCGTTCTGCCCGCTGCTGGTGCTGGGCATCTGGTGGCGTGGGTTGACCGACGCCGGCGCGGCAGCCGGCATCCTGGTGGGCGGTGGATTGGCATTCGCGGCGGTGCTGCCGGCCGCGGCCGGTGTCCTGCCGCCTGACTGGCAGGCGCTGCTGGCGCAACCGGCCGTATTCACCGTGCCGCTGGCGTTTTTGACCATGGTGGTGGTGAGCCGGCGAACCAGCGATCGGGTTCCGGCGGATGTCTCGCGCATCTTGCTGCGGCTGCATGCACCGGACCGGTTGGGGCTATCCGAGGATCGGGACTATGGCCAGCTCTCATCCCGCCCCGGGATCACCGCAGCTGCGGTGCCGCGGATGCGCGGTGGTCGTCACCGTCGGTAATTGCTTTGACGGGTGTCACCTTCCGGTGCACGGTGGTCAACGGGCAGCTACTAGGGTGTCGGCGGTCTTCGCGACACGCTTAGCATCACCATGATCATTATGACCACCGGCGGTGAGAGCACCGCCTTGGAGGTGTCTGCGTGAGCACCACCGAGCCTGCCGGCGCTATCGGCACCGGGCGCCCCACAGATCCCTGGACTGCCGCCCAAAAAAGCGTCGAGTTCGCCACCTTGCGCGCGCGGCTGCGTGGATTCGTCTTCCCCATGACCGCGGTCTTCCTAGCCTGGTACTTCTTATATGTCGTATTGGCGGCCTTCGCGCCGCATTTCATGGCCATCAAGGTCACCGGCAATGTCACCATCGGACTGATCTTCGGCTTGCTGCAGTTTGTCTCCACGTTCGCGATCACGATGATCTATGTACGCTTCGCCAACCGCGACCTCGACCCCGTCAGCAGCCGGATCCGCGAGCAAGTCGAAGGGGGAGGCTGGTGACCATACCGTTAGCAGCGTTAGCCCAGACCGCCGTCGGCCAGCCACTACTCAACGGCGGCATCTTCCTGTTTTTCGTGCTGGTCACCCTGGTCATCGTGTTCCGCGCGTCGCGCCGCACCCGCACCGCCGCGGACTACTACGCCGCAGGCCGAAGCTTCACCGGCCCGCAGAACGGGGTCGCCATCTCCGGCGACTACCTGTCCGCGGCCTCGTTCTTGGGCATCGCCGGTGCTATCGCGGTGTTCGGCTACGACGGTTTCCTGTACTCGATCGGCTTCCTGGTCGCGTGGCTGGTGGCCTTGCTACTGGTCGCCGAGCTACTGCGCAACACCGGCAAATTCACTATGGGTGACGTGCTGAGCTTCCGGATGCGCCGGCAGCCAGTACGGACAGCAGCTGCTGTATCCACGCTGGTGGTCTCTTTGTTCTACCTGCTGGCGCAAATGGCCGGGGCCGGCGGGCTGGTCGCACTGCTGCTCAACGTCAAGGACGCGACAGGCCAGGCGTTGGTGGTCGGAGTGGTCGGCCTGCTGATGATCTTCTATGTGCTCGTCGGCGGGATGCGCGGCACCACCTGGGTGCAGATCGTCAAGGCTGCGTTGCTGATCGTCGGTGCGGGCATGCTGACCGCCTGGGCGCTGGGCGCCTTCGGGCTCAACTTCTCCGCCATACTGGGCGAGGCGACGGCGCACTCGTCGCATGGCCAAGCCGTACTCGCCCCGGGTCTGCAATACGGCAAGAGCACCACAACCAAGATTGACTTCGTGTCGCTGGGGCTGGCCCTGGTGCTGGGTACCGCAGGCCTGCCGCACATCCTGATGCGCTTCTACACGGTGCCGTCGGCCAAGGAGGCCCGCCGATCGGTGGTGTGGGCGATCTGGCTGATCGGCGTGTTCTACCTGTTCTCCCTGGTGATCGGTTACGCCGCCGCGGCCATGGTGGACGGCGGTCCGGCGCGAATCGCCGCGATGCCAGGCGGGGAGAACTCCGCGGCGCCGCTGCTGGCCTACCAGCTGGGCGGTGAGGTGTTCCTCGGCTTCATCTCGGCAGTTGCCTTCGCCACCATCCTCGCGGTGGTGGCCGGCTTGACGATCACCGCGTCGGCGTCGTTCGCGCACGACGTCTACGCCAACGTGATCAAGCGAGGCAACTTGGACGCGGACAGCGAGGTGCGGGTCGCCCGCATCACCGCGTGCGTCATCGGCGTGCTGGCGGTGCTGGGTGGCATCGCCGCGCTGGGCCAGAACGTTGCCTTCCTGGTGGCACTGGCCTTCGCGGTGGCCGCTTCGGCGAACCTGCCGACGATCCTGTACTCGCTGTTCTGGAAACGGTTCAACACCACCGGCGTGCTGTGGAGCATGTACGGCGGCTTGATCAGCTGCGTGCTGCTGATCTTCTTCTCGCCGGCCGTGTCGGGCACCCCGAAGTCGATGTTCCCCCATGTCGACTTCGCGATCTTCCCGTTGAAGAATCCGGCGCTGGTCTCAGTGCCGCTGGCGTTCCTGCTCGGCTATGTCGCCACGGTGTTTAGCCCGAAAGACGCAGCGGACGAAGCCCGTTATGCCGAGATGGAGGTGCGCGCGCTGACTGGGGCCGGTGCCGAGCGGTCGACCTCGGAGCCAGCGCCCTCGCAGCCAGTCCTGCCACCGCCACCGCCAGCCCGCCCGGCGCTGCACCCGGCTCCCGCCGATCCCGCCGAGGTGCCCGCAATCCCGACCCAGCGCGGCCCGAGCCGCAAGCCAGTCGTGATCGCCGCCGGCGTGCTCACCGGGGTGATCCTGCTCGCGGTGTCCATCTCCGTGAACCGGGTGCTGGCCTCGGCGCCTGCCGAGGCGGCCAAGCCAGTCACGCCGCAACAAGCGGCGGATATCGGCCCGGAGGTGGCGATCCCGGCGCTGGGGCCCACCATCCAGGTCGGCAAGACTCCCGGCTTCGTCGCAGTCTCGCCCAATGGCCGGCAGGCTTACATCGCCAACCGCAATGCCCAGATCGTCACCGTGGTGGACACCGCGGTCAACCAGGTGACCGCAACCATCCCGATCACCGCGGGGCCGCCGCAGTTCCTGGCCTTCGCGCCGGACGGCCGCACCCTCTACGTCACCATCTACAACGACACGCGGACCATCCACGTGGTCGATGTGCTCGACACCGCGACGAACACGGTGGTCGGGACCATCCCGCAACAGGCCCGCCCGTACCTGCCTGCGGTCACCCGCGACGGCAAGCGCCTATTCATCCCTAACCACGACATCGGTTCGGTGTCGGTGGTCTCCACCGACACCAACACGGTGATCGCTCAGGTCCCCGTCGCCCCCAACCCGCACTCGGTCGCGTTCTCCCGGGACAGCAGCCGGGCTTACACCGCCAACCACGAGTCAAACTTGGTGTCAGTGGTCGACACCACCACCCTTGAGGTGCTGGCGACCATCCCGGTCGGCAAGAGCCCACACAGCATTGCCGTGCATCCCAACCTGCCGCTGGTTGCCATCGTCAACTACGACGCCAGCAGCGTCTCGATGATCGACAGCATTACGAACAGGGTGCTGACGACCATCCCGGTCGGTAAGAACCCGCAAGACATCGCGTGGGCCCCGGATGGGCGGTTCGCCTACGTGGTCAACGAGGGCAGCAACACGGTCTCGGTGATCGATGTCCGGAGCAACCGGGTGACCGCGACCATCCCGACCGGGATCCAGCCGACCAGCATTGCGGTGTTGCCCAACGGCCGGCAGGCGTATGTGAGCAACGTGTCAGCCGGCACGCTCACCATCCTGGAGCTCACGGGGTGAGGGTGGGCTCCGCCCACGCTGACCGCGTGAGTGGCGATGCACGTTATTGCGTGCATCGCCACTCATGGGGGCGTCAGCCCTCTGCACGATGGCTAGGATTGGCAGCTATGAACTACCCGGTACCGGCCTGTTCGGTAGCAGACCTCCCAGCGGGCGCTGTGCTGCTGGACGTACGGGAAAACGACGAATGGGCCGCCGGGCACGCGCCGGACGCGGTGCATGTCCCGATGGGGCAGGTGGTGGCGCGGCTGGACGAGATCGCCGCCGCGCTGCCCGATCGCCCGGTCCGCGTGGTGTGCCGCTCCGGAGGCCGCTCCGTCCGGGTTACCGCGTATCTGCAGCAAGCCGGCTGGGACGTGGTCAATGTCGACGGCGGCATGCGCGCCTGGGCTGCCGCCGGCCGCCCCATGGTCACCGACTCGAACGCGGCACCACGAGTGCTGTAGATCAGTGGCTAGCCCGCCGGATGAGCAGATGCGCGGACTGGCCGCAGTGGCAGTCCCCCTGCTGGGATTGACGGCAACACTGGTGCTGGTCACGGGTGCCGCCGAAGCATGGCGGTACGCGCTGCTGCTGGACAGTCGCTTCGACGCGCTGCCCGCCGCGCCCTTGCACGCCAGCGACGCATTGGTTGTCACCGGCGGGGTGATATCGCTGCTGTCCTCCGTGCTCGCCGGTGCGGTCACGCTGGGCTGGCTGATACACGCCAGTACGGTTGCAGCCCAGGCCGCGGCGGTCACCCGGACCCGGCCGAGCTGGCAGCTTGTCGCTGGAGTGCTGGTACCAGGGATCAATCTGGTGCTGCCGGGCGCGATGCTGGCCGAACTTGAGCACGCCGCGCTCGGCCGTGACCCGACCCACCGGCCGCGCCCTTCCACATTGGTTCTCGGGTGGTGGGTGGTGTGGTCGTTGGGGGTGCTGTTGACCGCCACGACGCTGCTGTGGAACCTACGCGGCGGGGTTCAGGCCCGCGCTGACGGCGTCCTGCTGCATGTGGCCACCGATCTGGTCGCGGCGGCCGTCGCGGTGGCCACGATCGTCGTGGTGCGTCGGCTGACCCGGTTGCTCAGCCCGGCGCAGCTGGGCGGCGCACGCCGTCTCGTGGTCGTCCGGATCCCTGGCGTTTCCAAGGGCTGATTGCCGGCTCAGCCGGCAAAATAGTGATCCATCGGACACGTGAGTGCCCGGACGCGGTAGCGTCCGCCCGTGACCAAAACGAAGACGCGCCGACCGACCAACGGTCAGATCAATCCACGCCAGACCTGCCCGTGCGGCTCAGGCAAGAGGTACAAGGCCTGCCATGGTGACCCCGGCGGCACCGGAGATGTCATCGTCAGCCGCCCCTTCGAGGGGCTTGCGGCCGAGCGCCAGCTGGTCGCGCTGCGTGAGTTCGTGCCCTCGGCGACCGCGCCGCTACCGCTGGCCCAGCCGGGCGACCGGGACGTCACCCTGGCCTCGTTGCTTCCGGGGGCCGCCTCCGCAGTCGTGCGCCAAGACGGCACCGCGCTGGTCGGCATGCAAGTACTGAGCCGCTCCGGGGACCTGTCCCGCGATCTCGGCCGGGCGGTGAACTGGGCGCTCAGCGCACAGCCCGGCTCGGTGCTCCCGGTGGTCGATACCACGGCCGGCGGTGAGCAGATCCGGCTCCAGGATCTGGTGGACCCCGATGCGTCCCTGGACATCACCATGCACCCGGACTTCACCTGGTGGCTGCCGGACGGGGAAAGCCCAACCGGTGAGGCAGCGGCCGCGTTGAAGAAGGCCAACGATGCGATCATGCCGACTGAGCCGGTGACCGGGACCGGGGTCGAGGTTGCCTACTGGGTCGATGCCGGGGAGAAGGCGCATCTGCGGTGGGTCCGCCAGGAGCCCGAGGACCAGCTCCTCGCCGCGATGGCCCGGCTGTCCGCCCGGGACGAGCTGGATCTCGGAGAGGGCTCCCGGTTTGCTGGCTCGTTTCGCGCCCACGGGGTGCTGGTGCCGGTGTGGGACCTGGACCGCGAGCAGCATGCCCGCGAATGGATAGCCCCCGCGGAGTCGTTCGCCCAGCGCCTCACCGAGTCCCTGGGATCGCTTGACGCCACCCCCCTCACCGACCCCGAACGCCGCGCGCTGCGCGCCCTGCACAGCCGCCAACTCACCCTCCGCTGACCGATATCAGATGGTAGAGGTTTAGTCCGCAGGCTGGCGCCAACTTCCCCTTGGCGTCGGGGTGCGGTCTTGAGAACTTCTCCGGTTAGGGCAGCCACGAGACGTGGCCGTGGAGGAGGGCATAGCCGGCGAAGGCGACGGTGTCGATAACGGCGTGCGCGGTGATGAGAGGATAGAGGCGCGTGGTGCGTTGCCAGAGGCGGGCAAAGACCAGGCCCATAAGCAGGTTGCCCACGCACCCACCGAAGCCCTGGTAGAGGTGGTAGCTACCGCGCAGGGCTGCGCTGGCCAGCACGGCGGCGCCCTCCCCTGATCCGAGCTGGCGTAATCGGGTGATCAGGTACGCCACCACGAGGACTTCCTCGGCCACCGCGTTGGCCACCGCCGCCACGATCAGCACCGGGATTCGCCACCAGGTGTCGCCCAGCGCTGAGGGCAACACGGTGAGATTCAGACCGGCGGCACGGGCCAGCAGGTACAACCCCAACCCCGGCCCGCCGATCAACGCCGCAAGTCCAGCGCCCAGCCCGATGTCGCGCGCCATCGGCCGGCGGGGCAGCCCGATGGCGCGCAGCGAGATGCCGCTGCGCCACAGCAGGTAGCCGCCTAACCCTGCCCACGCCAGCAGCTGGACCACCCCGGTCAGCTGGTAGAACAAATCCAGCAGGGGCACCTTGCGCGCCGGCGCATTGATGGCCACCGACTGGTTGGCTAGGGAACCCGGCACCAGTAGCGAGTCCACCAGCGCCAGCAGGCTCCGTAGCCCGGCCAGCCCCAGCGTCACCGCCAGCACCAGGACGATCTCGGCGACCAGCGCACGGCGTTGCCCGGGATCGGTGACCACCGCGGGCTGTGTCGGACGAACGGGCGCCAGCCAGCCTCGCAACCCCACACCCCGCGCGCTCACGCCCTTGACGCTATCGGCCTGGGTTTGCCGCGTATCGTGGGTCCGTGTGGCGCTTCGTGCTGGCCCGGCGGTGGTGGGTTGGGCACGTGCTGGTCATGTTGTGTTGTGGCCTGTTCATCTGGCTGGGCCGCTGGCAGTGGCATCGAGCTGAATCCCCCACCGGCAGCTGGCAGAACTTTGGCTACGCCTTGCAATGGCCGCTGTTCGCCGTCGTGCTTGCTGCGGCCTGGGTTCGGTTCCTGTGGTTGGAGCGGCATGTCCGGGTGACCAGCCAGGAGCCTGCACCGGCAGCGACTTTCACTCCACCGGTTCCCCGCGCAGCTAGCCGTAACGCTCCCGCACCGACCACGGAGGACGATCCCGACGATGAGCTCGCCACGTACAACGCCTTCCTCGCCCGGCTCGCTGAGCAGGACCGGCAGTAGCGCCGACCAGGTCAAGGTCCGGTTGCTCGGGTACCGGGTGATGGCATACGCCACGGGCGTGATGCTGCTCGTGCTGACCAGCTCCGTGGTGCTGCATTACGGATTCGGGGACCACCGGCTGTGGTGGAGCGGACCGGTGCACGGTTTTCTCTACATGGGCTACCTCGTCGCCACCGTCGTGCTGGGTACTACAGTGCGGTGGCAGCCGGTACGCATGGTGCTGATCGCGCTAGCCGGCACGATCCCGTTCATGTCCTTTGTGGCCGAGCGCAACGTCACCCGCGAGGTGCGGGGGCAGCTTGCGACCCCGCCGAAATAGCAGAAACTGGTGAGCCCTGACTAGTCCCGGATCCAGCCCAGCTAAGGTGCCTCAGGTGTCGACGGTGCTGGACCTGCATCCCCCCAGTCCTCCAGGCGTGCCCCCCTTGCTGGCCCGCCTGGTCGATGATGCGGCGCTGTTCCCGCCGTCGCGGGCGAGCGTGGTCGATACCGTCAAGGCCTACCTGGCGGCCCGGCGCGCGCCGCATGCCGGCGTGATCGGTTTTCTGATCTGCCCGATTTCCCGGCTTGGTGCTCTGGTCAGCGCGTTGCGCAAGTCTCGTCCGGCGCGGCCGGTGGCGTTGTCGCTGGTCGCCGACACCGGGCTGGGTGGTCTGCCCAAGGCCATTTCCACCGCGCTGGACAACCCGAAGCTGCTGGATCTGCGGATGATCGAGGTACCTGCCCCTTCCGACGTCGATTCCACCTGGCTGGTTCAGCTCACCGAGTTCGTACCCGACGACGTGGTTCGGGTCGTGGAGCCACGCCGCGGCCGGCCGGAGTGGTTGACCGGCGTGCGCCGGGTCGCCGAAGCCGGCTGCTGGCCCAAACTTCGGTGCGGCGGCACCTCCGTCGAGTCGTTCCCCACCGTCGAGGAGGTGGCCGATTTCCTGGCCATCACCACCAGCGCCGGAGCGCCGTTCAAGGCAACTGCCGGGCTACACCATGTAGTCCGCCATCACGACAGCGCCACCGGCCTGACCCACCACGGGCTGCTCAACATGCTCGTCGGTACTGCCCACGCGGTATCCGGGGGAAGCGCCCACGAGGGACTACGGTGCACGGATGCATCCGCTTTGGCCGCCGAAGCCGGCGCGTTGTCGGCGGACAGCGCACGAGTTGTCCGTGAGGTGTTCGCCTGCTTCGGATCGGTGTCGCTGACCGACCCGGTCGCCGAGCTGGTCCGTCTGGGACTGCTTCCCAGCCCTGAACATCGCAGCGCCACCAAAGGCTGAACCCTTCCCTCCCCCTCTCCTCGCGTCCCTCGCGCTCGGCGTGTCGCTCTCTGGCGCCCCGCGTGTCGCTGTCTCGTGCAAGTGTGTCGCTGTCTCGTGCATGGCGATTGCCGGCACCGCCGGCGGTGGGCCGCAGACCTCGTAGGCTCTCGGCATGACCGCCACCGCATATCTCGGGCCTGAAGGAACGTTCGCCGAGCAGGCAGCCAGGATGCTGGTCCCAGACGACGAGCTGCGATCGGCGGTGTCGGTGTACGCGGCAATCGCGGCGCTGCGGGCACGTCAGGTGGATGCGGCGTGCGTGCCCGTGGAGAACTCGGTGGAGGGATCGGTCCCAGCCACTCTCGATGCGATGGTCGAAGGCGAGCCGGTGCTGGCAGTAGCCGAGGCCATCCTGCCAATCCAGTTCAGCGTGCTCGTCCGCCCCGGTACTGACGCAGCTCACGTACGCACCGTGGCGACCCATCCACACGCCGCGGCGCAGGTCCGCTGCTGGCTCGGCACGCACCTACCGGACGCGACGACGACACTGACCGAATCCACGTCCGCCGCAGCAGTCGCGGTGCTCGAAAGCCGGGTCGACGCGGCGGTGTGCGCCCCGGTGGCACTGGCCCACTACCCGCTGGCCGAGCTGGCCACCGGGGTGCACGACAAGGACGATGCCAAGACCCGCTTTCTGCTGCTGCGCCGTCCCGGCACGCTGCCGACCCCTACCGGCACCGACCGCACCTCCCTGGTCGCGGTAACCGCGGACCGGCCCGGAGCGCTGCTCGAGGTACTCGCCGAGTTCGCCCTGCGCGGAATCAACCTCACCCGCATCGAGTCCCGACCGATGAAGGCCCGGCTCGGGGAATACCAGTTCTTCCTGGACTGCGAGGGTCACGTGGCTGAGGATGCGGTCGGCGACGCGCTAGGCGAGCTGCATCGGCGCTGCGCCTGGGTGCGCTTCTTGGGCTCCTACCCACGTGTCGGCGCCTCCCGCCCCGGCCCGGACCCCGCTGGGTTCTCCGCCGCGCAGGAATGGTTGCGCGCAGTGCGCGCCGGGCGCAGTGCGTGACGCTGCGGCTGGTGCTGGTCCGGCATGGGCAGACCACGGCGAACGCCAAGGGCGTCCTGGACACCAGGTTGCCCGGGCATGCGTTGTCCGAGGAGGGTCACCGGCAAGCCGCTGAGCTGGCGCAGCGACTGGCTGGCGAGCCGGTGGTCGCGGTGTACGCCAGCCGCGCGCTGCGCAGCCAGCAGACCGCTCGACCGGTTGCCGCCCAGCACGGCTTGGCGGCTCAGATTCTCCACGGGGTGCACGAGGTGTTCCTCGGAGATCTCGAGGGGCGCGGAGCGCCCGAAGATCATCAAACTCTGCATGAGCTATACCGCGCCTGGTACTCCGGCGATCTGCAGGCGGCGCGTCCGGGTGGCGAATCGGGTAAGCAAGTGCTCGATCGCTACCTCGCCGACGTCGCGGCGATCCGATCGGCGCACCGGGACGGCACCGCCGTGCTGGTCAGCCACGGTGCCGCCATCCGGTTAGCCGTGGTAGCACTGACAACCAACGTCGATGGCGCGTTTGCCGAACCGCGCTACCTGGCCAACGCCGCGGCAATCGTGCTTGAGGCCGACCAGACCGCCTGGCATTGCTTGCGCTGGGACGACATCGACATGAGTTAACCCGCAGTCCTGGGTTCAGCTGCAAGACCACCCGCGAGAAGGTCGGGCGCTCCGGCCGAAGTCGTCGCCTACCCCGCTGTGCGTACCTAAGGACAGATCTCAGAAGCCGCGGCGAATTTCGTTTGTGTGCGGCAACCATGCGGCTACCATCGATCCATGGCCTCACAGCGAGCAGGACGTGGCCCGCTCAAGAATCCAAAGCGATGGTTGTCCATAAGCTTATTTCTCTTATTGTGTGGGCAGGCTGCCGCGATAGGGATCGACCCGAGGGCGATCGCCCGGCCGATGTCAGCCACGACGAGGACAGGTCGACAGCGCATCCGGTCACACCATGCACCGATCTGAAGGTCGATCAGTAGCTATGCCACCGCCTGCGGGGTCTTGCAGCGTCGATACCTCGAAAGTCGACGCGTGCACGGTGCCATAGCAGCCCGCCCATCTGCCGGTAACGCTCAGCGACTAATACCTGTCGACCCTGTGATGTCATAGAGCAGTTTCTACAAGCGGAATAGATTGTAGAATGGGCGGCGTGCTGGCGCATGTGTCAGTCCGGCTTGACGCCGGATCGAGCGAGACGAGCGGACCTGCACCGCGGCGACCCCGGCGCGCGCCACCTCCGCGACGGCCTGCCGGCCTACACCTGATTGTTGGTCGAGTTGGTTCATGACCAGGCGAGCGCTACTGGTCTCTACCGCGAACCCGTACCCGATTGTCACCAACGGCTGCGCGCGGTTAGTCCACGACTACCAACTTACGATGTTCCCCCAATATGACATCTACTTTCTTCTTACCCGTCCGGGTGATTGGACTCCTCTTCGGCTGTTCTACCAAGGCCGGCCCGTCGACGGGGTGTCGCACGTTCGAGACTTCTTTGCCTTTGGCTTCGCTTTTGTTATGTTCATCGGCTTCAAAGAAAATGAGTTCACCAGGCAGCTGGCCAGTTTTTGGCCATCTTTCTGCCTCACCGACACCTATCCGCATCCGGATGTCCCCAACGTGATGTTCCGCGGTGTCCTGTCCCATCGCGCTGCCGAGCGGCACCGCGATCTCCTCCTGGTAGGTGGCTGCTACGACGACAGAGTTTTCTATCCCGACCGCAGAGACGAAGACCTGGTGCTTGCCGTCGGCCGGATCCATCCTGACAAAAACCAGCTCGAGCTAGTGCGCAGGTACCGGCGGGCGATCTTCGACGAGTACGGCCTGTCTCTGCATCTGGTGGGAGGGGTCGACGATCAGGACTATTTCGACGAGGTGTGCAGGTACGTCGATAGCCCGGCGATCGTGTCGAGCATCGATCCGGCCGATCCACTCGGCGTCGGTAGCTGGCGTACGGCCTCGGAGATCGCCCAGCTGTGCAACCGGGCCCGCCTGTTCGTGTCCGCGTCACCAAAGGAAAGCTTCGGTATGGCGATGATCGAAGCGATGGCCTGCGGCACTACCTGCGTCGTCAACGGCGACTACCGCGGTTTCGTAGCGGCCGACCTACGTCCCCAGGTCTATGGACACATCACCGGCCAGCAAGGTTGCGTCGTCGACCTCGTCGCCCAGGCACTCCACGATGACGTCCGCATCGACGCCTCCGCCTGGGCGAAGAAGTACTCGGTGAGCGACACGCAGGCGGTCCTGTCGCGGTTCATCGATGAGCGGCTATAGGCGTGATGCGCGTCGGCCTCGTCATCTTCGGCAGCCTGGAGACGCTCACCGGCGGATATCTCTACGACCGCCGGTTGCTCGATTACCTCGGGTCCAAGGGCGATCAGACCCGCGTGGTGTCCCTTCCCTGGCGGACTTACCCTCGCCAGCTCGCCGACAATTTGTCCTGGTCGCTGGCTCGGCGGCTGGCGGAGGGCTGCTTTGACATCCTGCTGCAGGACGAGCTGAACCATCCCTCGCTGGTCGTGCTCAACCGTTGGCTCAGGGCACGGGCCGGCTATCCCATCGTCACGCTGGTCCACCTGCTGCGCTCCAGCGAGCGCAGCGCGTCACCGCTGCGCCACGCCTACGGGGCGGTGGAGCGCCAATACCTCGCCACGGTCGATGCTGCGGTGTTCAACTGCGAGACCACCCGCGAGGCGGCCGAGGGGCTGCTGGGGCGCGGCATTCCCGGCGTCGTCGCCTACCCCAGTGGTGATCACCTGAGAATGCAGATTTCGGAAGCCGAGATAGCCGCGCGAGCGCGAGGGACGGGTCCTCTTCGCATCCTCAGCGTCGCCAACGTGGTCCCCGGCAAGGGGCTGCACGTCCTGGTCGCCGCCCTGGCCCGGCTTCCGGCTCAGAGCTGGCGATTGACCGTCGCTGGCAGCCTGACCACGGACCCGGTATACGTCACCCGTCTCCGCATCCTGATCGGACGTCTGGGGCTGGACGCCAACGTCGAGCTGCTGGGCACCGTGCCCAATCAGCGGATTGCCGACCTCCTCACCAGAAGCCATGTGTTGGCGCTGCCCTCGTCGTACGAGGCCCTGGGCATCGCCTATCTGGAGGCCATGCGGTTCGGGCTTCCAGTGATTGCCACTTCCGCAGGAGGGGCTCACGAGGTCGTCGACGAGGGTCGCGAAGGGCTCTTCGTCGCACCAGGCGATGTCGACACCCTCAGCGGGCACCTCCAGGCGCTGGTCGCCGACCGTGAGCTGGTGCTGCAGATGGGGCTAGCAGCTCGACGGCGGGCCGCCCGGCACCCGACCTGGGACCAGTCCTTCGCGTGCGCTCGCGACCTGTTTTGCTCCTTAGTAGCCTCCCACCAGCGTCGTAGCCGCTAAGGAGACCTTGCTCTGATCACTTACCAGCAGCTCCCCCAGTACTACGACTGGCTGTCCCGTTACGTCCAGCTCGCGAACTGGCTGTCCTACGGGGACCGCTTCGCCTCCTTCACCATGCACAAACAGCTGAGGATTCAAGCCGCCAACAGCCGCACGGTGGGTCTCGAGTACGCCAATGCGCGGGTGTTGGCCGTGGCCGGCCTGGCGCCCGGACCGCGGGTGCTCGACGCGGGCTGCGGCTTCGGCGGGACGATCTTCCACTGGCAGCCCCGGATCGGTGGTCGGTATGAGGGCATCACACTGAGCCGGGTCCAGCTGGCTGTCGCGCAGCGCGAAGCACGCCGGCGCGGGATCGCAGACGTCTGCCGGTTCCGTTTGCAAAGCTATGATGGGCCACTCGGGACCGGTTTCGATGCGGTCGTCGCTATCGAGTCGCTCATCCATTCCCCCAATCTCGACCGCACGCTGATCAACCTGGCGAGTGCACTCGCGCCCGGCGCCGTACTCCTCGTGCTCGACGACATGGCGGCCTGCCGCCTCGACCGCCACCGGCCAGCCGAAGCCGACCTGCTGCGCAGGCACTGGGGCTGCGCCCGCTACTGGACCTACGACGACTACCGACACGGACTCCACCACGCTGGGTTATCGCTGGTGCACGACGAAGACCTCAGCGCCCTGATGCGCCCGCGCCGCGACGAGACCCTCCACTGCCTGGAGCGGACGTATTCGTTGCTGCATCGAAGGATCCCGCTACCGGCGGCGCGCACGGTCGTCTCCGCCTATCTCGGGGGGATCGCTCTGGAGCGGCTGCACGCCTCGGGGGACGTGCACTACCGGCTCCTCGTCGCGCGCAAGGCGGAGCGGTGATGGGTAGACCGGATCTGCCCAGCCGGTACGACTCCTGTCCCGAGATATGCGGCCGCCTAGAACATCCTGGCCTGGCCACCGATATGCCGATCTGGATCGATCACACCCAGGAGGCGACGACGGTCGACCAGGCGGGTATCGAAGACGCGCTCGACGGGATGGACCTGCGGGACCGGTGCATCCTCCATGTCGGCGTCGGCAACTCCCGCTTCGCCCAGCGGTTCGCCGGCCAGGTCCGCCTCGTAGACGGTCTCACGGTGAGCCACCGGGAAGAAGAAGTCGCCAACTCCCTGCGGATTCCCAACTACACGGTTTATTTCCTGAGCAAGTACAGCAGGGAGTTTCTCACCACTATCGAAAATAAGTACGATTTCATCGTCGACAATAACCTGGCCAGCTTCGCCTGCTGCAAATACCATTTCTTCCGGATGTTCGACAACTACCTGTGGTGCCTTCGGCCGGGCGGCCGGATCCTGACCGATCAGCGCGGCATGGACTGGACGGTCGACAACGATCCCCGCTGGCAGCTGACCTTCTCCGACCTCGTCGCGCTGGAGCGACGATTTCCGGTGGCCGTGGAGAAGGTCACCGACACCGTTTATGCGATCGGTGCCATCCCGTGACCCACAATCCGGCGCTAGCCGAGCTCGGTTTCTCGGCGGACGATCGCGTCGTCATCGTCCACGCCGACGACGTCGGCATGTGCCAGGCGACCATCGAGGCCTTCTTCGAGCTCGCACAGTCCGGGGTGACCTCTGCCGGGTCGGTGATGGTGCCCTGCCCCTGGTTCCCCGCAGTGGCAGCCGGCTGCCGCAATCACGCCGGGCTTGACGTCGGCGTACACCTGACGCTGACCAGCGAATGGGACGGCTACCGCTGGGCTCCCATCTCCACCCGGGACCCAGCATCCGGGCTGCTGGACGAGGAGGGCTACTTCCACCGCAATCAAAACCGGTGGGGCAGCGTCGACCCGGCGGCCGTGCGCCACGAAGCGCAGGCTCAGGTCGACCGTGCGCTGGCGGCGGGGCTGGATCTGACGCACATCGACCACCACATGTTCGCCATGCTGCGTCCTGCTTTGGTGGATCAGTACGTCAGCCTCGGCTTCAGCCGGCAGCTTCCGGTCCTGATGACTCGCCAGCCGCAGTGGGTGGCGGCACTGTCTGAACAGGCCATCGCCGGATGGGAGCAGCAGGGGCTGCCGGTTTTCGACCACCTCAGGGAGATGCCCCTGAATGAGCCGCCGACGAACCGGCTTGAGCTGACCAGAAGGCTGTTCGACGAGCTACCGCCCGGATTGACCTACCTGATCACTCATCCAGCCAAAGACACCCCGGAACTGCGAGCCATCGCCCCCGACTGGCGGGCGCGCGTGGCGGACTTCGACACCTTCCGCGACGACGGGCTCGCCCATCATCTGCGGCGGCATGGTATCCAGGTCATCGGCTGGAGACCGTTGCTGGAGTTGATGCGGGCAAGGCGCAACCGACCCTGAGAGCGAGACGAGACGTGACATCGATGCAGCCGCGCTACAGCGTCACCGTACGGCGAGAGCTCATCGCCCAGCACTTCCTGGTCGGCGGCGACTGGGGTCGGGAAAACACGCTCAACTCGCACCATTACCGGATTGAGGCGCGTTACGACGGCACGAGCTTGGATGGCCACGGCTTCCTGCTCGACATTGATGACATCAACCGCAAGTTGGACGGCTTGGTGCAGCGTTACCGGGACCGCACCCTCAACGAGCTGCCCGAATTCCGCGGCCTGAACCCCAGCGTGGAGCACTTCGCTCGGATCGTGAGTGATCAACTTCTGGTGAGGGCGCCCAACATCTACGCACTTGAGGTGACGATCTGGGAGGACGCCGAAGCCAGCGCCGCCTACCGGCGACCGCTCGGTGGTAAATGAATCTCTGAGATTATGTGAGGAGGCACACCGCTTCGGTGGGTAACATCGGACGGCCGGGCACAGGCCTCCCGGCATGAGCACCTTCTGCTTTGTTTGCGGGGTCGAGAATCGAGAAGGTCGCAAGTTTTGCGGCCAGTGCGGTTTTTCACTCACCGCTGCGCGGTGTCCCGCCTGCGGAGCGGCCGACGAGCCGGGTGCGCGGTTTTGCGGAGAGTGCGGGTCGTCGCTGCCCGTGTCCGTCGAGCCCGAGGGCGAGCGAAAGCAGCTCACGGTTCTTTTCGTCGACGTACAGGGGTCGATGGACCTTCAGGAGAACCTTGATCCGGAGGACTGGGCACGGATCATGGGTCGTCTGGTCCAGATCCTGGCCGAGGGGGTGCGCCGGTTCGGGGGCACGGTCGACAAGTTCACCGGTGACGGCATCATGGCTCTCTTCGGCGCCCCGATCGCCCAGGAAGACCATGCCCGCCGGGCCTGTCATGCCGCCTGGCAGCTGACCAGCGCGGTGGCCGCCTACGCCGAGCAGCTGCGCTTGCAGAACGTCGATCTCCACGTCCGTCTGGGACTCAACTCCGGGGAGGTGGTCGTCGATCGAGTGGGCGGCGACCTTCGGCTCGACCCGACCGCGCTGGGTCACACGGTGGGGCTGGCCCAGCGGATGGAGACGCTGGCCGAGCCGGGTCGGGTCTATCTCAGCGAGCACACGGCCCGGCTGGTGCAGGGCTGGTTCCGCTTGGCCGATTTGGGCCCCGTAGCCGTGAAGGGCGTCCGGGAAGCGCTGCGGGTCTTTGTGCTGGAGGGGCCAGCATCGCCATCGACGGTGGTTCGTGACGACCGAGCCCTGGGCACCTCACCTCTAGTGGGGCGAGACAAGGAGCTGGCTGCCCTGGAGGACGCACTGGCCACGACCGTCAAAGGCAAAGCCCAGGCGGTAGGCATCGTCGGTGAGGCCGGGGCAGGCAAAAGCCGCCTGTGCGCGGAGTTCGCCCGCTCGGCCGCCGCTCGGGGCATCAGCGTGCGGCACACGGCCGGTGTGTCCCACGGCCGGGACATTCCACTCCTGCCCATCCTCGGCCTGTTGCGTCACTACTTCTCCATCACCGAGGCGGACAACGCAGAGCAGGCCCGGGAAAAGATCACCCAGTGCCTGATCGATCTAGATCCCGCCCTGAAGGACGCCCTGCCCTTGGTCTATGACTTCCTCGAGGTTCCCCACCCGCAGAGCCCCCTTCCCAAGCTGGCACCCGAAGTACGCATGCGGCGAATCTTCGAGGCGCTGCGCCAGATGACACAGCGCCGCAGCGAGCGAAAGGTGCTCATCTTGGTGGCGGAGGATCTCCACTGGTTCGATTCCCAGAGCAAGGCCTTCTTCGAGCGCCTCATCGAGTCCATACCCGGGTCGAAGACGTTGGTAGTGGCCAATTTCCGTCCCGAGTTCTCCGCCCCCTGGATGCGCCACCCCTGCTACCGGCAGCTAGCGCTCACCACTCTGCCGGACCAAGCTGTCGGCGAGCTGCTGGGTGCCCTCCTGGGAGTCGACCTGTCACTTGCCCCGCTGCTTTCCTTCGTGCTGGAACGCACGGGGGGCAATCCGTTTTTCGTCGAGGAAGTGGTGCGGGCCCTGGTCGAGGACGGCACCCTGTCTGGCGCTCCTGGGAACTACCGTCTGACGCGCTCCCTGCATGAGGTGAAGGTCCCCGCCAGCGTCCAGGCCGTGCTGGCCGCCCGCATCGACCGTCTCCCCGTCGAGCACAAGCGCGTGCTCCAGACCGCCGCTGTGATTGGGCGCACCTTCTCCCACACCGTGCTGGCCAAAGTCACGCACCTGGACAACCAAACCCTGGAGGCCGCGCTGCGCGCCCTGTGCGTCGCGGAGATGCTCCAGCAGGGTCAGTGCGACCCGGTGGCTGAATACCGCTTCTGGCATCCCCTCACCCAGGAGGTCGCCTACGGCAGCCTGCTGGGTGAGCGTCGCACCCGCCTCCACGGCGCCGTGGCCCGAGCCATCGTCGACTCGGAGCCGGACCGGCTCGACGAGCGCGCCGCGCTCGTCGCTACCCATTTCACGCACGCCGGCGACAATCTCCAAGCGGCCAGATGGAACGCTCGGGCGGCGACATGGGCGCTGCGCAGCGACGTCAACGAGTCGATGCGCCGATGGCGGTCGGTGCTCGACCATCTCGTGCGGACACCGGAGATCGACGAGACGCTCCGCCTCGGGATCACGGCCCGCTCTCTGCTCGCGCAGTGGGGACTACGGACAGCAATGGCGCCGGCGGAGGGCGACGCCCTTGTCGCCGAGGCCCTCGACAGAACGAACCGGCTCGGTGACCCTGTTCTGCGGTGCCTCATCCTGGCCGTCAGCGGATCGCGAAAGTTGTGGTGATCTGGGCGAGGGCGTCACCATCATGGTCGACAACGCCCGCCTTGCCGACGAGCTCCGAGAGCCGGGTCTCATGGCGGGCGTATGGAGCTGCGCCTGGACAGAGGGGCTCACCGAGGGTCTGCGGCTCGCCGACCGGGCCATCGAGCACTGTCACGGCGACGCCAACGCCGGCGTAGAACGCGTTGGTTACAGCGCGCTGGGCGCCGGCTTCCTCGCCCGGGCGGAGCTGCTGGCACGCATGGGAAAGCTTGGCGATGCGCGGCAGTCAGTGAACCAAGCCTTGGCGTTGGCCCGGGAACGGGCGGAGTCCGAGCTGATCCTGCGAGCGTTGGGCCTGTACTCGCGACTGGCGCTCTACACCGGGAAGGACGACGGAGCATCTCTTGCCCGGGCGAATCAGGCGGTCACCATGGCCGAGGAATCCGGGAACATAATCTTTTACCTGGCGGGCCTAGCCTTCGTGGCCATCGCCGAGCTGGTACGGGGCCGGTGGAGCGCGGTCCACGATGTCGTGCACCACGCGCTCGAGGAGGGTCGCCGCCGCGGGCTGCCTTTTCAGCACGCCGACCTCCTCACCCACCTCACTTTGGCCGAACTCGGGCGATCAAATCCAGATGCTGCGCTCCGGGCGGCCGACGACGCGGTGGCAATAGCCCGCACCCAGCGAGCCCGGGTCTTCGAATGCGCCGCTCGTTTGGCCCGGGCACGCGCCGTTCGCGCAGGGCGGCTGCCTGACGGAAGAGACCGGGCCGAGGAGGACCTCCAGGTCGCGCAGACCCTGGTCGACGCCACCGGTGCCACCACGTACACGCCGTTTATCCGCGAGGAACTCGGACGGCTCCGGGGTGCGGAGTCCGAACTCCGGGATGCCGTCCGGCTATTCGAAACCATCGGCGCTACCGGACACGCCCAACGCCTCCACGCCGAACACCGCTGGCAATGGCACTAAGTCGGTAGCCGGGCCGACCACGTGATCGCTGTGTGGTGCCGTGGGCGACACGATATGTAGCACACCGCACACAAAAGTGATCAAGAACTCCACTCCGAGCGGCCGCAGCCCTAGACGGCATGCCGCGTTGTCGGGAGGGCTCAGCCGCCGGGACGTATGGCGGCGACGGCGATGCCGCCTCTGAGGTATCCGATTCCGGCTTGTTTGCCGCACCAGTCCAGCGTCCGCAGCACCGGTCCCCAGCCGGCCGGCAGGTCACCGTGAGGGATAAAGCGCCAATGTCGTTGCGCCACGGTGTTCAATCCAGCGCAGCGCAGAAGTCGTTGCAGTTCGCCGGCGGTGAGGAACTGATCGGTGGACAGATGCCGGATCTCGAGCCGCAAAACCGGCCCCACGTGCCGGTACCAGCAATAGCCACCATTGGGGGTGAGGACGACGAACATACCGCCGGGTTTGAGCACCCGGTGAACCTGGCGAGCAACTCGCTCTTTCTGCAGCATATGTTCAAGCGCCCCGACACATAGGACGACGTCGATTGAGCTTTCGTCGATGGTCGCTAATTTCTCGGCGGGATCGACGCGTATCGAGATGCGGTCGCTATCCGGCGAACCCTCGGCGCGACGGCGGGCGACATTCACCATCGCGGGAGACACATCGGTACCGATGGCGTGATCGAACTGCCCAGCGAGGGCCAACAGGTGGCTGGCTGTCCCGCAGCCAATCTCCAGGAGGGTCCCGCCGTGCGCTCCCGCGAGGAACCGGCGGATGATCCCCAACCGGTAGGACAGCAGTTTCTCGGCGCAGCCGTGAGCCTCGTGGTAATGCGCGGCGAGGCCGTCGAAATGCCGGACCACGTCCTCGGGTGTTCGTACCTCGCGCATAGTGAGTCGCGTCCTGCGGAGAGCTTCACGGGATCGTGGGGCTTATGGATGCTTGTGCACCTCTGACCATGCGTCGCAGCAGGTCGGAAGTCGAGTGATCCTTGGGATCGCCGCAGATGGCGATCTCAATGCCCAGTTCCCGGTCGATACCCGCCTCGGGCACGCTCGCGGCGCTGTAGTCGGATCCCTTGGCGTGCACGTCCGGCCGCAACACTCGCAGCGTCGTCTCGAGATCGGCCTCGTCGAACGACGTCACCGCATCGACGCAACGCAGCGCCCCGACGATCTCAGCTCGCTCGGCCAGGGGAATCAACGGCCGACCAGCACCCTTGATCGCCCGCACCGAGAAGTCGGAATTCAGCGCCACGACGAGAAAATCGCCACGCGACCGGGCGTCTTCGAGGTAGCGAACGTGGCCCGCGTGCAGGATGTCGAAGCAGCCGTTGGCTAAGACAACACGGCCGACGTGACCGTTAACCCGCAGCGCGGAAATACGTTGCGCCAGCTCATGGCGTGCTGTGAGCCTGCCGCTTCGCATCGGGCCAGGTTACCGGCGCCACCGTGCCGGTGAGCGCGTTGTGCAGCGCATCGATGGTGCACACCGCTGCTCCGTGTTCGAGCACGACGACACCCGACGCAGCGTTGGCGAGATACATCGCCTCAACAGCCGGACACCCGGCGGCCAGCGCAAGAGCGAACACCGCCGCGGCGGTATCGCCGGCCCCGCACACGTCGGTGATCGCGTTGGTTCCCCAGGCTTCGACGACAAGTCCGTCCGCCGGCAGTCCCGCACCGAACAGGGCCATACCGAGGTTGCCTCGGGTCACCAGAAGGAACCGGCAGCCGGAACTGTCGAGCAGCGCTTTCGCCGCGTTCGCCAGTTCCCACCGATCGCCGAGGCGATCAGGTGCGGTGTTCGTGAAGCGTGCCAGCTCGTCGACGTTGGGTGTCAGCGCGGTAAGGCCGCTGAAGTGGTCCACCTTCCGCCGTGGGTCGAGCACCACTATTTTGCCTGCCCGGGATAGCTTGCCGGCCGTAATGCCGATCTCGACATCGCAAAGACCGTACTCATAGTCTGAGATGATCACCGCGTCGATCACTGTGCCTATTGCGGCAAGCTCGTGGGCGACGGCCGCACGGACTGCTGGTTCGATCGTTCGGTCCGGCTCTCGATCGATGCGCAACACCTGTTGGAGGTTGCGGCGCGGCTCGGCGGCAAGCACCCGGGTCTTGGTCGGCGTCTGGTAGCGATCCAGCCTGCGGACGCCACTTGTGTTGACCGACTCCTCGTCGAGAAGTCGCAGCAGCTCGTCTCCGTGCTCGTCGCACCCAACGGCTCCGAGGACCCGGACACCGCTGCCCAGAGCACGCAGGTTGCGAGCCACGTTGGCGGCACCGCCGGCACCGATCCGCTCACCGGCATGGCGTAACACAATGACCGGAGCTTCCCGAGACAAGCGCCGGGGCTGCGCGTAGATATAGTGATCGGCGATGAGGTCGCCGACCACGGCGACATGGAGGTTCGAGAAGTCAGCAAGACGAAATGTCCCATGGAGCACCTGCCGAAGCCTACGCTGCCGATAGCGACATTGTGCTGGTGAAACAGCAAGGGGCGATGCGGACGGGCACCAATCTCGTCAAGTTCGCCCTCGAAGAGAACTTCACCAACGTCCGGGTCTTGGTGAATATTGGACGGTGGAAGCATGCGACCGCCGACACGCCGTTTACTTGGAATGGTGAGAATTGGGAAGCGCCTGGCCACCGTCTCGACGTTTCTACGCGCATTACTCCAGCGGAGTTGAGAACAGTCCGGGCCGCCGTGGATGCCGGCACGATGAGATATGCGATCAGCGTAAGGAACGTGTATTCCTGGCTCGTCAGTTACCTTCGCTTCGAGCACTGGTACGACGATCCACCGCTTGCCGAGCTCGCCGACCTCGATGACGAAAAAATTATCGCCGCGGTACGGCAGTGGAACCTGCTCTACCGCGGCTACCTGGAGCTGCTGTCAGATGAGCGCACTTCAATGCTCTTTCGGCTCGAGGATCTCCACACGGCGTTCGGCGTGACCCTGGACCGTAGCCGCTCGATGTGGGGCCTGCGACGGCGTCACCAGAGTTACGTCGGTCCGCAACGGTACTTACGCGCCGGGATCGACGGGCAAAGCCGCTCCCAATTGCTGGAGTTCGCCCCGTTTGACAGGCGCCACCACGCCGACGCGCGGCTAGGCGAACTAGGCGGATCAGTGCTGGACCTGGTCCGCGCCACCGTTGACGCCGACGTCGTGCGAGCGTACGGATACCAGGTGGTGTGACATGGCGGTGCGCGTTCTCATCGCACGTCCCGATCATCTCGGGGATGTGCTGTTGACGCTGCCAGCGGCGACGGCATTCCGCGCGGCCTTTCCCGGAACCCATCTGGCGTTCATGCTGTCCCCATCAACGGCGGACGTGGCTCGCCGTTGCCCTGATATCGACGAGACCTTGGTCCTGCCCTTTCCGCCCCTGGGCGCAACGCATGCTGTCACTGGTTGGGACGAGGTGGCTCGCGCCAATGCCAAGGCTCTGCGGAATCGCTTCGATGTCGCCGTGCTATGCCGCCCGGACGATCCATGGTCCGGGACCTTGGCGAAGCTGGCGGAGATTCCCATTCGGGTCGGCTATGCGGTGCCCGGGATGGCGGGTTTTCTGACGCATGCCGTGCAGCTGCGCGCGCAACACCACGCCGTCATCCAAACATTGCGCCTCATGGAAGAAGCCGCGCGCCGCCTTGGCCTGACCGCAGCCGGCCAGAGCGCTGTGCGCGCAGCCGTTCTCAAAAAAGAATCGGTGCACTTCGTCCCTTCTGCGAGTGAAGAGGCTCTCGTGCGGAGCATCCTGTTGGAAATGCCGACCGCCGGAACGAGACCAATCGTGTTCCAACCGGGATCGGGATGGCCGCTGAAGAACTGGGACCCAGCGCGGTGGGGACGGCTGGGGATCGAAATCGAGCATCGGTACGGGATAACCCCACTGGTGCCGGGCGGCCCCGGAGAAGACGCGTTGGTGCAAGCGATCGTGGACGCCAGCGATGCCTCGTGTCTCGGCTTGGCGGGGCGGCTCTCGGTCGGGGCGTTGGCTGCGTTGTACCGACGGTCAGCACTGGTCGTCGGCATTGATAGCGGCCCACTCCATCTGGCCGCCATGGTCGGCACCCGAGTCGTCGGGCTCTACGGACCTCTGCCTGTCCAGCAATGGGCCCCGTGGTCCGCGCCGCAGCGGTACCGGCTCGCCCAGGTATCGCTTCCCTGCAGCCCATGCGACTGCATCTTCGACCCACCCTGCGGAATACCGCTGAACCCGCCCTGTATGACCGGCATCACCGTGGACGCGGTGCTGGCTGCCTGTTCGGAGCTGCTCCCATGAGAGCAGCGAAATCCGAGCACATGCGGCCGAGCTTTTTCATCATCGGCGCCAACAAGTGCGGCACATCGTCCCTGTACCGGTATCTCCTCACCAATCCGGGGGTGCTGCCGTGCGCCAAAAAGGAGCCGAACTTCTTCGGACGGCATTCTGCTGATTACATCGCCGGCCACATCGACGAGTATTTCTCTCTTTTCCCGACGTGCGACTGCCGTGGCCCCCTCATGTTCCAGTGGGAGGCCTCGGATGAGGCCGGCACCTCGAGCGCGACGACCATCGTCGTCGATCGTCGGCCGGATAAGCACTACATCACGGGGGAGGCGAGTGCCAGTACCTTCCACGACGTCGCACCGTCACTGCTGTACCGATACCTGCCTGAGGTCAAGCTCATCGTATTGCTGCGCAATCCGGTGGAACGCGCCTATTCACACCATCGCATGTACCGGCGTTTCGCAGACGCCGGTCATGATGTCGGCATCGAGATCGGCGATTTCGAGGCCGACATCCAAGCCGAAATGGCGGCCCATGAGCGGGGCGAGCGGACCGAGTACATCGGCCCTGGTATGTATGTCGACCTGCTGCGCGGATGGGTCGCAACCTATGGCGCGGACAACGTGAGGGTACTCGTGACCGAGGATCTCGGTCGGCTCCGAACCGCCCAGCAGATCATGGTGGAGCTCGAGGATTACTTGCGGCTGCCCGCGCATGACTACGCCGATATCCTGGCGCGGCGTTTCAACCGCGCAAGCCCGGCGAGCATCCCTTCGGCTGCGCGTTCATTGCTGGCAGATTTCTACCGTCCCCACAATGCTCGGCTACAGGAGTACCTGGGGCGTGAGTTGGACTGGGGCTGAGAACAACCAGGCGACGAACTGTCAGGCGACTTCCCCGGCCGTGATGACGTCGTCCGAGGTGACATACATGCACCGGTTGCGCAGCGAGATGCCCCGCGTGACCCGGGCAACCCCGAGGTCGACCCCCGTTAGGCTGCAGGGATGCGAGCGCGGGCGGTGACGTTCGTCGCTCCCCGCGCGGTCGAGGTGCGCGAGTTGCACGTGCCCCAGCCGGCCGAGGGGCAGCTGCTGGTGCGCACGCTGTACTCCGGTGTCAGCGCCGGCACCGAGATGCTCGCCTACCGAGGCGAGATCGACCCGCAGCTTGCCCTCGACCCATCGATCTCCGCGCTCGCCGGCCGGTTCAGCTACCCGTTTCGCTATGGATACAGCTGCGTCGGTCGCGTCGAGTACTCCCGAGCAAGCACCGAGGAAGGGAACATCGTCTTCGCATTTCACCCCCACCAGGACCTGTTCGTGGTCGACGCCGCGGACACGGTGCCGCTCGGGGCCGTCGACCCCCGGCTAGGCACGCTGTTTCCCCTGGTAGAGACCGCGCTGCAGGTCACGCTCGATGCCGGGCAGGTGCTAGAGCAGCTGGTCGCCGTCGTCGGCCTCGGCGCGGTAGGCATCCTCGTCGCGGCGCTGCTGCAGCGGGCGGGAGCCCGGGTGGTTGCCGCCGAGCCTAAGCCGTGGCGGCGGGAGGCGGCAGCGGCACTCGAGATCCGCGCGGTGGCGCCCGAAGACCTCGAGCGGGTGGTCGGCGCGGAGACCAACGGTGCCGGAGTGCCGCTGCTAATCGAGGTCAGCGGCAACCCGGCCGCGCTCGCCGCCGCCCTGCCGCTGCTGGCCCATGAAGGCACTGCACTGGTCGCCTCCTGGTACGGGTTGCGACCGGTCACGTTGCCGCTGGGCGGCGAATTCCACCGGCGACGCCTGACGCTCCGCAGCACGCAGGTGAGCACGATTCCCACCCAGCTGGCCGGAGTCTGGACCCGCGGCAGGCGCCGGACCACCGCCCGCCGCCTGCTCGACGAGCTGCCGGTGCAGGCCCTCGCCACCCACGTGTTTGCTTTCGAGGACGCTGCGGCGGGCTATGCCGCGGTCGACCGTGGCGAACCGGGGCTGCTGCACGCCGCCTTTGACTACCAATCAAGCAGCTCGTCATAAGCCGCTAGACAGCGCGCCACGCACGCTTGCCAGGTGAAAGCGGCCCGGGCGCTGCTGCCCATCCGAGCGACGCTGCATGCGGTGGCCTCAAATGAGCTCAGTGGCCCGGCTATCTACCTGGCACCACGTCGGCAACGGCGTGCACCTCGTTGAAAGCGAGCAACCGTGGGAACGGGCCGCTGGTGTCGATCCGACACACCGCAGCGTCGAGGAGGTACATACGCCAGGCCACCTCGTCGCCGACCCCCAACGCCCAGGCGAGCGCGGCCTTGATCGGTGAGACATGGCTGACGACGATCACGTCGGCGCGGGCGGCGTCCTCAGCCAGTTCCGTACAGGCCTGCCGCACCCGCGCTCCGACCTCAGCGACCGACTCACCGCCCGCGGGCACGAAGTGCGGGTCCTGCCACCACGTTCGCCAGGCGTGTTCCGGCAGCGCGGTAGCCGGCTGGCCATCCAGATCGCCGTAGTCCATCTCGATCCAGCGTGGGTCGATCACGACATCCTGGTCACTGCCGTGGACACTAGCGAGCACGGCGGCGGTCTGCCGGGCCCGCAACAGGGGGCTGGACACGAGCCGGGCCGGAGGTGGAAGAACCTCGGCGAGAGCGCAGGCCTGCCGGCGGCCGGTCTCGTTCAGCGACGGGTTATCCCGACCGAGCAGCAAGCCATGGGCGTTAGCAGCTGTCTGACCGTGGCGAACGAGGATCAGCATCAGCACCTCCCCACACCCTATAGCCGATACGGGTAAATCCGTCCGGCGTGGTGCCTGCGAGATCTGTCTGATGACCTTCTAGAAGATACTTGCATTGGCTAAATAGTGACGAAATTTTAACGTCTAGAAGCGTCGAGAGTCACCATTCACCTTTGCACACGGGTGCGTTGATCGTGATGTGAGCCGCGACAGGCATGCTGGCCTATTGTCTGAGGGCATCTACCGCTCGTCGACGACGTCAGTTGTCCGTCAGGCGAGCAACTCCCTAGCGGTACCGGAAGCCGTCGAGGAAACGGCGGAACAAGCCACCTTCGGGCGCCAACGCCGGACGGGGCGGTGCGGTACGTAACTGGCGCGCGATTGGCTGGTCGTAGTCGGTCCTGGCGATAGCGTCGACCACTTGAGACTCATCGAAACTCTCGGAGCCTTCGATCACGGGCACAAAGCCGACGAGGACGCCGTCACGCATCACCTGCGCTTCCAGGCTTGCCGTGCCGTCGGTGTCCCACAGCGCTTCGCGACCGTCGGGCAGCGATACCCGCACGCCACTGGAGAACTCGCCCGGCCTGACCAGATGTGCATCCACACCGCGCTCTCGCAGCACGTCGACAACCCGGCGAGCCCTATTTTCGTCCATCCCCGAAACTTACCTTTTGACCGCATTCAGCCGGCGCACTGGGGTAATCGGTACCCCCGACAACCACGTTGCGTCCGCGCAATGCCCGGACCCGTAGGATGCGCGCGTGACGGCGATACAGGATCTAGTGGAGCGTAACTCGTTTCGCGCGGGTACCGGGCCTGGGCCGATGGCGTCTCCGCCCAGCCTGCATATTGCGGTGGTGGCCTGCATGGACGCTCGGCTCGATCCGGTACAGCTACTTGGTCTGCGCCCCGGTGAGGCGCACGTGATCCGCAACGCGGGCGGCGTCGTCACCGATGACGTCGTGCGCTCGCTAGCGGTCAGCCAGCGCAAGCTGGGCACCAGCGAGGTGATGCTGTTGCACCACACCAAATGCGGCATGGCGACGTTCACCGACTCCGACTTCTGGGCGGAACTCGAGCGGGACACCGGGTTACGCCCGACCTGGGCCGTCGAGACGTTCAGCGACGCCGAATCCGACGTCCGCCAGTCCATGGAACGGGTGCGCCGCAGCCCCTTCCTGGCGAAGACGACGGCGGTACGCGGGTTCGTCGTCGATATCGACACCGGCGATCTGACCGAGGTTGTCGCGCCGCAGTGAACGCCGCACAGCTCATCGCCTGGTTTGACGCCGAGGCGCGGGAGCTGCCATGGCGTGCGCCAGGCACCACGCCGTGGGGGGTGCTGGTCAGCGAGGTGATGCTGCAACAGACCCCGGTGCATCGTGTCGTCGACCTGTGGACCGAGTGGCTGGCGCGCTGGCCGACACCGTCAAGCCTGGCCGCGGAAACGCCGGGAACCGTCGTGCGGGCCTGGGGAAAGCTGGGGTATCCGCGGCGTGCGCTGCGGCTGCACGCCACCGCCACTGCCATCGCGGCACAACACGGCGACGTGGTCCCCGCCGAGGTGGACGTGCTGCTCACGCTGCCCGGGATCGGCGCCTATACCGCACGGGCAGTGGCAGCCTTCGGGTACGGCCGTCGCGTGCCGGTGGTGGACACCAACGTGCGCCGAGTGGTGGCCCGGGCGATGCACGGCCTGGCCGACTCTCGAGCGCCGTCCACTACCCGTGATCTGTCCGACGTGGCGAGCATGCTGCCGGGCA
>DATELN010000188.1:0-5612 GCA_035276605.1 Pseudonocardiaceae bacterium
CTGGATGCAGACTGCCCTTTTACAGGCCTGTAAAAGGGCAGTCTGCATCCAGACTGCCCTTTGGGGCGGGAGGGGAGCAGGCGTGGAGTTTGATGTGACGGTTGAGATCCCGCAGGGGCAACGCAACAAGTACGAGATGGATCACAAGACGGGGCGCATCCGGTTGGACCGCACCCTGTTCACAGCCACCCAGTATCCGGCTGACTACGGCTTCATTGAAGACAGCCTCGGTGAGGATGGTGATCCGCTGGACGCACTGGTCCTGGTGCAGGAGCCCACGTTCCCGGGCTGCCTGATCTGCTGCCGGGCGATCGGCATGTTCCGCATGCGCGACGAGAAGGGGGGCGACGACAAGGTGCTCTGCGTGCCCACCGCGGAACCCCGGATGGAGCATCTTCAGGACATTGACGACGTCGAGGAGTTTTACAAGCTGGAGATCCAGCATTTCTTCCAGGTATACAAGGCACTGGAACCCGGCAAGGTCGTGGCGGGCGCGCACTGGGTGGGTCGCGCCGAGGCAGAGGAGGAGATCCGCAACTCCCTGCGACGCGCTAGTGAGGCGGAGGCATTCAACGATGAGCTGCGGCCTGATCCGGGACCCTGACTGGGGCCTTGACCGGATCTGACCGGTCCGCGCACCAATGGGCTTCGTAGCCCGCGGTGAAGCGGTCGATCAAGTCGGCGAACTGGGTGCGTTCCGCATGCTGCCAGGATTCGATGATGGCCGCGATCCGGTCATCGCGGCGCTGGCGGGCCCGGTCCAGCAGGGCCATGCCGGCGTCGGTGATGGCCAGCAGGGAGGCACGCCCGTCGTCGGGATCGGCGCGACGCTCCACCAGTCCCATTCCGACCAGTGCAGCAGCCTGCCGGCTCACTGTGGAAGGGTCGGAGTGCACCGCGGCGGCGAGCCCGGTAACCCGCGACGGTCCCCCGCAGGCCAGCGTGTGAAGCAACATGAACGACGGCCGATCAAGGTCATCGCCGCGCACCACGGCGGCGCGCTCAATGAGCCGGATCAGCCGGGCTAACCCGGTGCCGATCCGGCTGGATACCGTAAGGTCATCGGCCACTGATGGAGTACCAGGCACTCGAATCACCTTCGCTGCGTGCGGCACGCAAATATCTGTCTGCAATCAATCCTTCACTGATTCGCGGGTACCGGCAAGGATGTTCACTACTACTGCTGACCCGCTGATGGGGGACGGCGAGTGACAGCAGCGCCACGCGGGGTGGAGGAACACAAATAAGAGCCGGCCTGGTGCAGACCAGGCCGGCTCTTGCCAAAGCTTTGCTAGAACAACGTCAGCGCAGCGCACGACCTCGGATCGCGCCGAACAGACCGGTGGCCACGAATAGCACGATGCCGATGATCGCCAGCCAGAACAAGGCCTTGATGGTGAACCCGACGACTACCAACACCAGCCAGAGCACCAGCAAGCCGAGGATCAAACCCATGACTCCACCACCTTCGACCGAATGCCCCCCGTAGCGGGGGCTACTGGCCATGAGGTTCCCGCCGTTGCCCGGCCACAAACCCGACTATTCAGACGTTTAGAAAGCCGGTTTGTCTGGGTACTCGTATGCGCCGCGCAGACCCCCGCCGACAATCGGGAGACGCCGATGATCCCCGCACGGTCCACCACGCCTGGCACCGTGCGAAGCTTGATTCCCGCGCGGATCGACCGGTTGCCGTGGTCGCCCTTCCACACCCGAATGGTGATCGCGTTAGGGGTCGCATGGATTCTCGACGGCCTCGAGATCACCGTCGCGAGTTCCGTCGGGGACATTCTGAACAAGCCCGAGACGCTGAACCTGTCGTCCACCGAAGTTGGGCTAATCGCCACGGTGTACTTGATCGGCGAGGTCGTCGGCGCGCTGGTTTTTGGCCGAATGTCAGATAAGCTGGGCCGTCGCAATCTCTTTATGATCACGCTGGGTGTGTACCTGGTCGGCAGCGGCCTCACCGCGCTGACATTGGGCAGTGGTACCGGCTGGATTGTATTCTTGTACCTCACCCGATTCATCGCCGGGACCGGTATCGGCGGTGAGTATGCCGCGATCAATTCCGCCATCGACGAGCTGATTCCCGCTCGATACCGCGGGCGGGTCGACATTGCGGTCAACGGAACGTACTGGGCGGGCGCGGTCCTCGGCACGCTCGGCACGTTCGTGCTGCTCAACGTGCTCACCCCGAGCATCGGCTGGCGGATCGGTTTTCTCATCGGTCCGGTGTTGGGTTTGGTCATCCTGGTGGTGCGCCGCCACCTGCCGGAAAGCCCCCGGTGGCAGATCATGAACGGCCGCGAGGAGGCTGCCGAGAAGTCAATTTCCTACATCGAGCAGGAAGTGGAACAGTCCGGCAAGACGCTGCCTAAGCTCGATGAAAGTAAAGCGATTGACCTGCGACCGGCCGACCAGATCGGTTATCTGTCACTGACCAGAGTGCTGTTCCGGGAGTACCCGAGCCGGGCGATACTGGGGGCATCCCTGATGGTGACCCAGTCGTTTTTGTATAACGCGATCTTTTTCACCTATACCCTGGTGCTCGGAAAGTTCTACGGCGTGCCATCGACGTCGACTCCGCTTTTCCTCATCGCTTTCGCGGTAGGCAACTTGATCGGACCGCTGACGATCGGGCACTTCTTCGACACGATCGGCCGCAAGAAGATGATCGCCGGCACGTACATCGGTTCCGGCATCATGTTGGCTATCAGCGCTGTGGCGTTTAATGCGGGGGTGCTCACCGCGACGACCCAGACAGTCGCCTGGTGTGTCATCTTCTTTTTCGCCTCAGCGGGTGCCAGTGCCGCGTACCTCACGGTCAGCGAGATTTTCCCGCTCGAGGTGCGGGCGAAGGCGATCGCGGTGTTCTTCGCCATCGCGCAGTGCTTCGGCGCCCTGGGTCCGGTTATCTACGGCACGCTGATCGGGGATGGCACGCAACCGATCAGGTTGTTCCTCGGATACCTACTGGGCGCCGCGGTAATGATCGCCGGTGGGTTGGTTGCGGTGGTCTACGGGGTAGCGGCTGAAGGACGATCGTTGGAGGACATCGCAGCGCCGTTGGCGGCGGCCAGCCGCGCGCGGGCGAGGCCCGCCCAGGCGGAAGGCGCGACATCGCCGCTATCGACCTGACCGGTCGGGACGAGTCAGATCAACCACCACGCCAGCATCAGCGCCAGGATGATGGACACGAACACCAGTATCAGTACTCCAGACAGCATTCGAGCCGGGTCCGACTCGCCGTGCACCACACCCAGACCAGTCAGGGTGTCATCGCTGCCAGTCCGTGGTTTGGGAAAGCCTCGGGGGAAACCGTGATCTTTACGGCCCGACCCGGGGGTAAGGTGCGCCGTCATGGGGCAGACGCTACGACCCGGGTGGTTACCGCTTCGCCCAAGCTAGGTTAGCCGAAGGTAAAAAATCCCAGGCGGGTGAACACTTACGGGTAGTTACCCTTTGATGGTGCCCGGAATGTGGCCGCTCACCGGCCGCGCCGAAGAGCTGCGGGTGATCAGCGGGCTGACCCGGCACCGCGATGGGCCAGCGGGGGTCGTGCTGGCCGGGGCGGCGGGCGTCGGTAAAACCCGGCTGGCGCGTGAGGCGCTGGCGGTGGTCCGGCAGCGTGGTGCACTGACCCGGTGGGCTGCCGCGACTGCCTCGGCGCGCGCCCTGCCGTTGGGTGCGTTCGCGGCGACACTGGGCGTGGTAGGCCCGGACCCGGCCCGGTTGGTACGGCAGGCCAGCGAAGCGCTGCTGGCCGGTGCCGGCAAGCCTGGCGTTGTGATCGGAGTCGATGACGCGCACCTACTCGATGAGCTGTCCGCGACGCTGGTCCACCAGCTCGTGCTACGACGAGCGGCGAGTGTGGTGCTCACCTTGCGCACCGGTGAGACCGCGCCGGATGCGGTGACCGCACTTTGGAAGGACGGGCACCTGTCCCGGCTGGAATTGCAGCCGCTGTCCGCCGAGGAGACCACCGCCTTGCTCGAGGCGGCGCTGGGTGGACCGGTGGACTCCGTTACCACGCGGCGGCTGTGGTCGATCACCCGAGGCAATGTGCTCTACCTGCGGCAGCTGGTCGACGGGGAGCTGGAAGCAGGCCGATTGCATCGGGCGGCGGGGGTGTGGGTGTGGTCGGGTACACCGAAGCTGTCGCCGGGACTGGTAGACCTGCTCACCACCCGGATCGGGCAGTTACCCGACACGGTGAAAGACGTCATCGAGGTGCTGGCCTTCGGGGAGCCGTTGGGTGTGCCGCTGCTGGTAGGGCTGACCGATGCGATGGCAGTCGAGCAGGCCGAGGCGCGCGGTCTGGTCGAGGTGTCCGCGGACCAGCGGCGGCTGCAGGCGCGGCTGGCCCACCCGCTCTACGGCGAGCTGCAACGGGCGCAGATCGGCACCCTGCATGCTCGGCGGTTGCGAGGTCGGCTGGCCAACGCGCTGGCCGCTACCGGTGGGCGGCGGGCTGGTGACACCCTGCAGCGCGCGCTGTTGACGGTGGAGTCCGACCTGCCCCCGGATCCGGCGTTGCTCACCAAAGCCGCGCACCGCGCGACAGAGCTGGGAGATCTCGGGCTGGCCGAAAAACTCGCTAGGGCTGCGATCGCTGCCGGCGGCGGGTTCGAGCCGCGGCTGCTGCTGGGCAACGCGCTGCACTGGTCTGGCCCGACCCGTGCCGCCGAGGCCGAAGCCGAGCTGGCCGCGGTGGCTGCGCTGGCCCGCACCGACACTGAACGCGTCCAAGCGGCGATCCCACGGTCGGCCAACCTGGTTTACGGCCTCAACCGTCCCGCCGAGGCCCGAGCCTTACTCGACGCCGTGATGAAGACCCTGTCCGATGACGTCGCTGCGCTCGAGCTGTCGGCGATGCGCTCGGTGTTCGACGCCTTCGGTGGCCGGACCGTCGAAGCCGCCGAAGGCGCTGCCGAGGTGCTGGCCCACCCGTCCTGCCCCCCACCGGCGGCGCAACTGGCGACGTGGGGTCTAGCTGCCGCCCGCGGCTCGCAGGGCCACCTCGGCGGGCTTGCCGAACGAATTGACTGGATCGACGCCCGCGCCGACGCGTTCGAGGTCGGGCTGCACCAGGCCGCCATTATCGGGTCGGCGTGGGTCCATGGCTTGCTGCTGGCCGGTCTATTGGATGCCGCCGAGAAGGCCGCGCGCCGCTACCGTGAGCGCTGCGAGGGCGCTACCGGATTTGGGTATTCGACCATCAGCACCATGTGCGCGGCGGTGGCGCAGGCCCGTGGCCAGCTCCATACTGCGGCGCGGTGGTTCAGTCAGGCTCTTGCCGCCGGCGAGCCGCCGTTCATGCTTCCGGTAGACCTGCACGGCGCGCTCGGGATGGCCGGTGACGCTACCTCTGCCCGCGAAGCTTGGCAGCGGATGGCCCCCACTGTGCAGCGTCCGGGATACACCCACGTGAAGCCGGAACTCAAACTCGGTGCAGCGTGGGTGGCCGCCGCTGAAGGCAGCGTCAGCGAGGCCATCGCACTATGCCGCCAAGCCGGGCAGCTGGCCGCGGCGCAACAGCAGCCGGCAGTGGAAGTGGTCGCGCTGCACACCGCGGTCTGTTTTGGGGACCGCACGGTCGCCGGCCGGCTCACCGA
>DATELN010000189.1:0-2422 GCA_035276605.1 Pseudonocardiaceae bacterium
CGCGCTGTACACGTACCCGAGCAGCGCGGCGTTGTACAGCCAGTTGCCGATTTCTGAGGCAGCGCTGGCCCCGATCAGCGCGCGGGCGGCCGGGACACCGAGGACGTCTCGATACGCCCGGGCCGTCGAGTCACCCATCGCGGGCCTCGGGGCCGGATGCCGTCACCACCTGGACCCGGACCCGCAGTTCTGCGGCCGGAACGTCAACAGCCCCGACCAGCAACTGATCGCGCGCCGTGGCACGTCTGCACCCGCAGAAACGGCAGAACGATCTTCGCAGCATGACCGGCTCACCGCATGACGGGCACCGCCCCAGAGGAGCGTCGCAGTCCACCCAGAACCGCTCATCACCCCCCGGGACGCACCGCACCGGGGATACGTCACCACGAGGCATTTATACCCCCGACCAGCCCTCAGGTACATGGCCGGCAACCCCCTGGCCTGAGGCCCGCGGCCGCCCGGCCACGACCCCCATGCCAGACCAGCATCCCCGCTGCCCCGGCATCATCGCGCCTCTTGACTATCTGGGCGCAGCGAGTGAATGTTTGGGAGGGCTGCCGGTCACGCCGGGCGGGTGGTGCGGATTGTTTCGCGGCAGCAGGCTCGCCGGTGCGGTGCCACGGGAGGGGAGCATCCGTTATGCACATTCACAGAAGATCAGCGCGGCAGCAGGCCGGGTTAGGCCGCCCGCTTTCTGCGGCCAGAACGCCGGCGCTAAGAACGTTCCTCATCGTGGCCGCTGCGGCCGCTCTCAGTGCCCTCAGCGTGTCGGCTAACGTCAGCGCCGCCCCCCGTCACGGGGCCGGTTCCGCCACGATCGCCGGGGCAGCCAAAGCTGCCCAGCATCGGTTCGGCGTGCCGGCCTCGCTGCTGGAGGCCATCTGCTACTTCGAGGGCCATCTGTCCGATCATGGTGGTGCTCCCAGCTCCGCGGGCGGGTATGGCTGCATGGACCTGGCCCGCAACAGCCATCTCGACACTCTCGATCAGGCCGCGAAACTGCTGGGCGCACCGGTCGTGTCGGTTCGCAGCAGCATGCCGGTCAACATCGCCGCCGCGGCCGCGGTGCTGCGGGCCGACGCCATCTCGCTGTCGCCCGCCCACCGGGTGCCAGCCACGCTCGGCGGCTGGTACGGCGCCGTCGCTAAATACAGCGGCGCCGGCCACAGCATCGCGGTGATGTACGCCAACGAGGTCTACCGGATCCTCCGCGGAGGGCTGACCGCGACCGCGCCGACCGGGGAAGTCGTGCGGATCGCGCCGACCGCGGTCACCCCGGACACCGCGACCGCTGCGCACGTCGGGGCCACGTCGGCGCTGCCCGCCAACTGCACCAGCAACCCTGGTACCGACTACCCGTCGGCCTACAACTGCATCGTGCCGACCAGCTACGCCGGTGTCACCTACGACACCGCCAACCGGCCCAGCGACTTGCCGCTGCTGGGCATTACCATTCACGACACCGAGGAGACCCTGGCTAACACCATCGCCACGTTCTGGAACCAGAGCAACGCGGTCAGCATCCACTACGTGGTGGACACCGATGGCACGGTCTACCAGTGCCTGCGCGAAAAGGACGTCGCCTTCCAGAACGGGAACTTCTGGTACAACCAGCGGACCATCGGCATCGAGCACGTCGGCGTCGACGCCACCGGCTACCAGTGGTACAACGCGACCCAATACCTCGGCTCCGCGAAACTGGTCGCCTACCTGCTGACCAAATACCACATCCCGCTCGACCACGAGCATGTCATGTCGCACGGCACCACGCCGGCGCCCACCTTGGGTACCTCGCCCAACCACGTGGACCCAGGCCCGTACTGGCTGTGGGATTACTACCTGGGCCTGATCAACCAGCAAGACGTCCCGTTCAGCACCGGGCCCGCGCCCTCTGGCGTGATCCGGCTCAACCCAGCCTCCGGCCAGCAGCCCGGCGGTACCGGCGGCGCCGAGACCACCGCCAACTTCAACTTCTTCTACCTCTACACCCAGCCGTCCACGGCCTCGCCACTGCTGCACTCCAAGGGCGGCTCCGGGGACATCACCGATGTCAGCAATAACGTCGAGACGATGATCAGCTACGACACGCTCGCCCAGCAGCCAGACGCGGCCGGGACCAGCGACACCATGTACGAGATCTGGTATGGCGCCACGCCGTCACCGTCCAGCTGGTCGGCCACCGGGACCAAAGCATGGATCGCCGTCCCCCCGGGCACGGCCGAACAGGGGTACGGCACTGTCGTCACGCTGTCCGGCAAAGGCGGCAAGAAGGCCAGCGTGTACGGCAAGCCCGGCGGCACCTCCAGCAACGTCATCGGTTCCACGCCAAGCGGCTCCGCCTACCTGTCACCGTGGAGCGTCACGGTGTCCGGCACTACCTGGTATGCGATCAACTACAACCACCGCCAGGCATGGGTACCGA
>DATELN010000190.1:0-20724 GCA_035276605.1 Pseudonocardiaceae bacterium
TCCGGGACACCAGCGCGAGGCAAACCCCAACCGTGACCCGCACTACAAGGCGACGCTTGAGGCTCGCGACTACGGGCTGTCGAGCCAGGATTGGACGACAGTCTGCCTTTGCATTTCGCGGCAGTTGAGCTGCCACCGGAATCCAGCGCTTGAGGGTGCACATAGCGGCACAGCTGGCCACACCCCAGCAGGCCGCGCCGAGCCTGCAGATCGAGTAACGGATCAGTCCGTCGATCGCCGCGGGTTGCTGCGCCGAACCCGCGTCGATGTAGGTGATCCGCAAGCTCTCACGGGGCAGCAGGGTCCACTGCTCGTGGCGCATCCGAGGCGAAGTCGCCGCGATAGCGATCCACCGCTTCCCGGTAACCGGCCAAGGCTGCTTTGAGGTCACCGCCTCGCTCGGCGCGGCGGGCAGCCGACAGATCCTGCTTGAAGTGCTCGACGTCGGTATCGACCCGGAGTTCGGGATTGAGCCGGTACCCACCGTCGGCGTATTCGATCACGTGTAGGTCGGTGGTCTCGCGCAGCGTCCGCCGTAGGCCGCTGACTGCTGCTTGCAGGCGGTTGCGCGCCACATCCGGCGCGACGTCGGGCCAGAACGCCTCGAGCAACTCGTCCCGTGAGCAGGCGTGACGCTGACGAGACAGCAGATAACGCAGCATGCGGCGGTCAGCCATTCCGCGACGTAGGATCCCGCTGGCCCGTGCGCGAGAGAGATTGGAGCCACTGCGATGCGTTGCACGTCCGGAGTGGTGAGCCGGCTCATTGCCGGGAGCGGACGCATCACTCGAGGGTGCTCGGCGGTGGTGTCTCGCCACGGAGGAACAACACGGCGGAAGCTGATACGTCAGCCGCGTACGGCTGCCGACTCACGACATCGATACGCTAGGCAGTGCCCAGTGGCAACACAGCGCAGCGGGTCGAGTACTATCCGTGGACCTATCGATTGGGTACTGCGGTAGTCAGCAGCCCGTGGCGCTATTAAGCATGTCCCTGAAGGGAGTGCCAGTGGAGACCAGCGCAGCAGAGGAAGAGTTCCGCAGCACCGTTCGCAACTTGAACGTCTTCGACGGGCTGGCCCTGCTCATCGCTATGGGACTCGTCGGCGTGGGTTTCCTCATCGGGACCGCCGGCAGCGGCACCGCGGCCGGATCGACCAGTTCCGTGGACTTCACCATCAACCCAGACGACCAGGTGCGCCCGCTGGCTCCTGGCAAGACCGCAGAGTTCCCGATCTATGTCAACAATCCCAACAACTACGGCGTTCGGGTTGACTCGATCAGCGCCGGCAAGTCCAAGGCCACCGGCAGTGGCTGCCCCGCTGGCACCATCACCAGCGCCGCGGTCGAGGGTCCCGTCGGTTACATCCGGGTAGGGAGCGTGCGCGCCTACATGGTGATGGTGACGATGGCGCCCACCACGGACAGCAGGTGCATGGGTCAGACCTTCACGCTGCCCCTGACCGTCAAGTTCGCGTCGTCCGCCGCTGGCTAGTAGGGCACTTCGGCAAGATGCGGGTGCCCCGCACAATTGATGGCGAGGGCAAAGGGCGGATCAACCGCTATGCGTGGCGGTCAGCCGTGCGACAGCCTGGCCAGGGACGCCCAGATACCGGCGCGGCGACGCATCGAGAAGGCGCGCGCGAGTTCCCGGCCTACGTACTCTTCGGCTTCCCGCGCGCACAGCGCCCGCTGGCGCTCGAAGTAGGCGTCGGGATCCCGGACGACGTCATCAGCAGCTTGCTTGATATCAGGATCTACACTGGGGATGCGCTGACCGGATACGCTGCCTATCGTCACGGGGACCTCCGACTGCGATCCAGTCCATACCCATACCTGTACCAGTGAAGCAGCACTGCGGCTTGCGAGCAAGCTTGCACATCCAGTTGTCAAATTCAGGGTAACAGTTCGTAACAAGCCGTTCGGATACAGTCGCACTATGATCGCCAGCGCCCTTCCAAACTGGCTTCGATGGTGGGGTGGCGCACTCGTCGCTGCAGGCTGTGCCGGTGCCGCGTTCGTTGCTCAAGTACAGGCCGGCGAGCATCTCTCCACCTGGACCAGCATGTCGATCAAGGTCGGCGGCACCGCCGCTACCGTGGTAGCGCTGCTGTTGCCGGCTCGCCAAACCTGGCTCGAGGTCCGGGCCAGAGAGGACGCCCAGCAGGTCGCCATGCTGGCGGTGACCAACTACCGGCTCGCGCTGCGGTCGGTGCTGCTGCCCCTGACCGACATATTCGACCGGATTATCACTGCGCCGAATGAAGTCCGCCAAACTGAGGCAAAGGGCGCCGCAAAGCAAGCGGTGGTGAACTCGGTCGTTCAGTTTATCGATGTGCCACGGGCGCGCTCATGCTACTTCGACTATGAAGATCATGGCGAAGAGAGGAGGTTGGTCTGCAGAATATATGCGGGACGGGATGCCCGGCCGCGGACGGAGTTCTCCAGCTCAGATCCCCGTCACATGGAAATCTTCAAGTTACTGGAAAACCGCAAGTCGGAGCGCAAGGAGAATATCACCCTGGAAGACCCGTCACGCTTTCCCCCTGACCGGGACCACAATTACCAGACCTACATCTCGGTGCCTGTCGCCACGAGTGCGGAAATCTTCGGCTTGTTGACCCTGGACGCACTGCATCCCGGCGAGCTGCTGCCGCAGCACGAAAAAGAGATGCTGCTCCTCGCGCAGCTGCTCGGGATCGCCCTCGCCGGCGGCCGCCATCGCACCAGCTGACCCACCCAACCAAACGCTTATGGGCGGCGGAGATCCCATTGCCGTGGAAGCCGAAGGGGATGCGGTCGGGTAGGCGGATCGCAACGATGGTCTCCAGGATGGCCGCGTCCAGAATGACCAGGTCGCTACGGCCGGTGGCAGTGTCGTAGACGAACCCATCAACACCCCGTCGTCTTCGATGGTGTGCGTTGCGATCGGGACGAAGACGAACTCGCCGACGCGCTTATCCGGATCGATCCGCCGAGCGGTGGTCAGGCCGCGGCGCAAATCGCGTTTGAGTACCGAGCTGCCAGCATCGCCCCCGGTAGCAAACGTCTGCATGGCGTAGCCGTACCGGCACTGGTGACCGAAGAGCCGGTCGTGGCGGGAACTCCTGCCGGTGGTCGTCTAGCCGGCTTCGCGGACCTTGCCGTCGACGAGGGTCGATCGTCCACCGGAGGGTAGTCGGGCGCGGCACCGACAACTCCACTGCCTGCCGGGTAGCGGTTACCCACGGTATGACCTTTCGTCAAGCAAGAGGTTGCCCCCGACTGAACAGCAACCTACCCTGGAGGTGCGGTCGGGGCGGCACTGCTGAGAGGGGTCGATGAATACACGGCAGCTGTGCTGCCCATTTCGGATCACCGCTGTATTCTGACTATTTCTCAATTGTATTTTCACGGGGGTCCAGCCGGGGGGGCATTAGATGAATTTTCAATGGGCGCGTTCGACTAAACTGTTAGTGATCATGCTGACGATCACCGTGGTTATTGTCGGCATATTGACCGTCCTGGTCATGCGCCAGCAACGCGACCTGAGCACGGTTGCCGGGCATCTCCGTCTCGGCACCGCTCCCGCCGCCCCCGGCGCAAGCGTTCCCGCTGGCGCAGACATCGTGGCCACTCCACACGCAACCCAGCCAGACCCGGCAGCCAGCGCCGATTCCGCCAAGGCACCGGTCGGGCCGGCGTCCCAGCCGGCACCTGCCTCACCACCGGTGGATCCAGCGCCCCAGGTAGTTCCCGCTCCACCAGCAGACCCCGCCCCAGCAGCGGCCCCCGCACCAGGGCTGAGCACTACCCATATCACCCCAGCGCAGGTCGCACCGGCGCGCACGCCAACTCGGGTAACGCCGCCTCGCCAGGCACCTCCCGCGCCGAAGACACCGCAGCAGCAAGTGATCCCGGCCCCGGCACCGGTCCAACCGGCGCCCGCGGCGCCCCAACCTGATCCCGACACGCCCTCGAAGCCGAACAGTCACTCGGACGACTCATGGGGAACCAGTAACCTGCCCAACACTGCTCCCGATAAACACGCACCCTCGAAGCCGGGCAAGCCGGATCCCGCCGTCAAGCCAACTGATCCGGATTCAGCTCGTGGGAGCTATCCCTCGGACCGACCGGCGGCGCCAGCTCATCAGAAGCGATCGGATGACTCCGGGCCAGCCGGTGACATGAGGTCTGATCTGGATATTCCCTCGAAGCCGAGCACGCCGGAACCCGCCGGCAAGCCGGCCCATCCGGACGCCCCCGAGTGGGTCAAGGCCGCTACGCGCTCGGCCTCGACGCCCTCATCGCCCAAAGTCCCAGCGGCTCACCACAAAGCTCCAGCAACTCAACCGGACGCTGCTTCCGTGCCCCGCCCACCAAAGCCGGTAGATGGCAAAAAGCTGGAAGATAGCGATGCCAGCCAGTACGGCTCCGGGGACAATCCGTGATCAGGTAGCGGCCACTCAGCGGTGCCGGTACAGGTCACGCAGCACCATGATCTCCGCGCCGTGGTGAATGGTTTCCCGGTTGATGTGCAGCACCAGCGCGGCCATCGGGTAATCGGCGAAGGCGCCCTCGTCGGGGCCGCATGGTTGCGCCAGGCCCGCACTGCCAAGCGCCCGTACGCCATCGGTCCATGCGGTGTAAGCGTCATCGAGCTGGCGTAGGGCTTCGGCGGCCGTGCCGGCGTAGTCGAAGTCCTGATAGTTGATCGAGCGGTCGCCGAAATGGTTGCTGGCGCGCGTGCCGAGCACACCGACGATGATGTGACCCAGCCGCCAGGCGATCGTGGTCACCGGTGGTGGGTCGGGCTCGGGAACCGCAAAGTCAATGGTGAACGCGCCGCTACCGGCCTGAATCAGCGCGGTGGACGAACCACGCGGGCGAACATTCCAGCAGCCCGGCATGGGTTCCCAGAAGTACTCCTCGTCGGTGAGGGTTTTCAAGCGCGGACGAAAGTGGTGCTGCCAGTGCCAGTCGAGTTGGTCGACGAGCTGTTGGTTCCAGTCAATACGGCCTCTCATACCGCGACGGTATGGCCTGACACCGACAGTTTCGGACAGCGCGGCAGCACCCGAAGCCCTACCATCAATGAATGTTGCTCACTGTGACCCAAGCCGGCCTGCTCGCCGCGGAGCTGGAAGCCCGCGGTTTCCTGGCGGGCGTCGGTAAATTCATCCTATTCGTGATCATCTTCCTGGTCCTCATCGGAGGACTGATCGGCTTCTCGGTCGCTCGCAGATCCGGCGGCCGCCGCTAACGGCCTTTCTTGTCGCCGAGCTCCACACCACGGCGGTTCGGTCGACGTTCAGCAGTGCTGCTGTCGAACTCGGCGACAAGAAGGTCGATTTCGAAACGGGCACGGCCACGGTGCAAGCCCGGTGAGCGGGGAAGGTCAAGTTCTCGACTCCGCCCACCGAGCTGCTCGCGAGTCGCCGACGAGCAGCAGATGTTCAACGGCCATGGCTGTTCGGTTCACCAGAACCTGATTCGTCAGCTCAGCCGGCGCCAGCTTCCGGTTAGCGGATGGGCAACTGCAAGGGGCCACTGCTTGGCGGCGGAGGCTCCGTGGTCGTAGTTGGGGGCGACGGGGACGTTGAGCGTGACGCGGCATTCGTGCAGCGATACCGGGGGGCAGCGGCAGTGAAATCAGCCGCGCGCTGGCAGGTGGTGGTGGACCCATCCGCCTCCTCGACGGTCCAGCCCACCGGCGGTTCACCTCGAGGACCCGGCTTGCCCCGCGCACCCTCGCATTGGGTGGGTTCGGCCAAGCACGGCGGCGACTTGCCCGGTTCCCCCCGTTCTCCCCGGGGTCCTCGCAGCTTGTCGCTGTTCGCCGCGAGATACGCCTGCACGGCCTGGTTGAGCTGTTCAGGCGCGGGGCCCGCCGGTGGCGGCGGTAGCTTGGCCAGCGCAGCTGCGATCTCCGCCCGGATCTGCGCAGGAGTGGGCACCGCGATGGACTCAGCGGCGAGCTTCGCCGCGACCTGGGCTGTCGATGCCGCAGCGAGCACCTGGGAATCCGGCGCGGTGCCCGGCGCGGGAATCGGCACCGTTGCCAGCCCGCGCCGCGCGAGTTCGTCGTTGGCCTGCACACCGAGGTCGTGGGCGCCCTGCGCCAGCCGCCGGATGTCGTCAGCTGACGCCTGCAACTGGGCCGCGCGCGCCTGGTCGGCAGTGGTGTACGCGGAAAACCGTTCGGCGAGCATGAACAACGGGATCCCGACCAGCAGAGAGGTGATCACCGAAGCAACCACCGCTCCGCGAAAGTACGCCCGTCCTTCCCGTCGAACCTCCTCGCGCGCGACTTGCGGCGCGGCCTGGGCGGTCTGAGCGATCGAGTCGCGCAGTTCCTGCAAGCCCTCGCTGAGCCGGTCAATGCTGGCCATCAGTACCCGCCATCTGCAACGCCTCGAGCCGTCCGACTCGGTGCTGCAGGTCGCTGATCTCATGTTGGATGATCATGACGGCGTCATCGGCCCGTTGCGCGATCACCGCGGCGTCGGGTGCCTCCGGAAAACGCCGGCGTGTCGTGCGACGATCGACCATGATCGGACCTACCACAGCTGTGATCACAACCCCCAACAGGGACAGCCCTGCGATAGTGATCGTCAGCCATGGCGGTCCGGAGCTCGCCGGCTCCACCCTTGCTCAGCCCCCACAGTTCCCTTCCGGTTTCGCTACCCCACATTCGCGGCGGGGTGCCGTCTCACCGGACGTGCCAAAGTGCCGCAGTTCCGATACCGGTCAGTCCTATCCGGAAAAGGCGGGCATATGACCGTTCTTTGCGGCCTGGTGATTCGCTTCCCATGCGTTGAGCACGTTGAGCGGCAGCCGGCCGCGGTCACTGACGCTGTGGCCGTTCTGCTTGGCCCACTCACGGATGGCACGCAGCGTGTCCCGGTTGTAGCCGCTACGCGCAGCGCTGCCATTGCCACTCCCGCGCGTGGCCGATCGGTCATTACCCCGCGTTCCTGGACGCCGCGCACTGGTCTTGCGAGCAGCGGCGACGTAACGGGACAGGTTGTCGCGGAGCTTAGCGGCGTTGTCGTTCGCCAGGTCGATCTCGTACGAGACGCCTTCCAGGGCGAACTCGACTGTCGTAATGTCTTCAGCTTCCTCACCAGTGAGATCGTCGATGAGGGTGACGATGGTCTTCTGAGCCACGGGTACGGATTCTCCTTACCGGAAGTAACGCGGCATAGCCGAGTAGTCAACGGTGACCGCGACAAGATACACAACGCTGCGAGATGCGAAACGGCGGCATGCCGAAAGCGCTCGGTTCACCGTAGAACGAGCGATAAGCGCACTTCAGCCTGCCCGCCGTAAGCGGGCCACCTCGGCGAGCACGACACCGGCAGCGACCGACGCGTTAAGCGACTCCACAGGCCCCACCATGGGTATCGACACCACGGCGTCGCAAGTTTCGCGGACCAACCGGGATAGCCCTCGCCCCTCCGAGCCGACTACGAGCACCAAGGGACCGGTAGCCAGCGGGAAAGCATCGAATGGCATTGCGCCTGCGGCATCCAGGCCGACAATCATCAGACCGGAGGCGGCGAGACTTTTCAGCGTGCGCACCAGATTGGTCACCCGGGCCACTGGTAGATGTGCGGCCGTGCCCGCCGAAGTCCGCCACGCCACTGCGGTCATTCCTGCCGAGCGACGCTGCGGTACCAGCAATCCGTGCGCCCCGAACGCGGCGGCACTGCGCACCACGGCGCCCAGGTTCCGCGGATCCGTCACCCCATCCAGCGCGACCAGCAGCGGTGGCACACCTGACTGCTGCGCGCTGGCCAGCACGTCCTCAACGCTGGCGTACTCGTACGGCGCAACGTGCAGGGCGACGCCTTGATGTAATGCACCACCGGCCAGCCGATCGAGGTCGGCACGCGGCACCTCCAGCACGGACAGGCCGGCGTCGGCCGCCAACCGGACGGATTCGCTGACCCGGTCGTCGAGATCCACTCCGATGGCGACCTGCAGTGCGGTGGCCGGCACACCGGCGCGCAAGCACTCCAGCACAGGATTGCGGCCGAGTACGGTCTCCCCCGGCTCACTGCCGCTGCGACGGCGCGCGTGGGCCGCGGTGTCGGCGTGCTGAGCCCGCCGCGCGGCTGGATGGCCGGGCCGCAACTCGGCGGGCGGGGTGGCACCGCGGCCGCGCAACCCCTTCGGCTTTTGCCCCCCGGATCCGACCACGGCACCCTTCTTGGTTCCCGGCTTGCGCGTCGCCCCTTGGCGCCGGGAATTACCCGCCATCAGGTCACATCCCTTTGACCGTCCACACCGGACCGTCCGGGGTGTCCTCCACCGTGATCCCGGCGGCCAGCAGCTGATCACGCACTGCGTCGGCGGTCGCATAGTCACGGCGGTTACGGGCTTCGGCGCGCTCGGTGAGCAGCCGCTCCACCAGCAATCCCAGCGCCGCGGACGTCGCATCCGACGGGGACGCCGAAAGCCAAAGGTCGTCCAGCGGGTCCAGACCTAGCACCCCAGTCATCGCGCGCACCGAACCAGCCGCTCCGACCGCCGCCGTGTGGTCCCCGCTGTCGAGAGCCACATTGCCCGCCCGCACGGTGCTGTGGATTGCGGCCAACGCTGCCGGCGTACCGAGGTCGTCATCCATCGCTGCGGCGAACTCCGCGCACCACGGCAGCGGCTCGGGCGTCCCGCAGCGTTCCCGGACCCGGTGCACGAACGACTCAATCCGCTGGTAGGCGGCCACCGCCTCGTCCAGCGCCCCGTCGGAGTACTCGATGGCAGACCGGTAGTGCGCGGCGATCAGGTAGTAGCGCAGTTCCACCGCACGGACCCGGCGCAGGGTGGCCGGGATGGACAGCGTGTTGCCCAGCGACTTGGACATCTTCTCGCCGGACAGCGTCACCCAGCCGTTGTGCAGCCAGTACCGGGCGAAGGCGTCGCCAGCTGCCCTCGACTGCGCCCGTTCGTTCTCGTGGTGGGGAAAGACCAGGTCCAGCCCGCCGCCGTGAATGTCGAACTCCGCGCCGAGGTAGGTAGTGGCCATCGCCGAGCACTCCAGGTGCCAGCCGGGGCGGCCCGGACCCCACGGCGTCGGCCAGGACGGCTCGCCGGGCTTGGCGCCTTTCCACATCGTGAAGTCTCGGGGATCGCGCTTGCCGGGCGCGGCGGATTCACCCTGGCACATCTCATCGAGACGCTGCCCCGACAACGCGCCGTAGTCGTCAAAGGTGGCCACCGAGAAGTACACATCGCCACCCGCGGCGTAGGCATGCCCCCGGTCGATCAGCCGGGCAATCAACTCCACCATCTGCGGCACATGGCCGGTGGCGCGGGGCAATGCCGATGGCAGCAGGCAGCCCAGTGCGCGGTAGGCATCCTCGAAGATCCGCTCGTGCGTGTAGGCCCACTCCCACCAGGGCCGGCCCGCCTCGGCGGCCTTGGTCAGGATCTTGTCGTCGATGTCGGTGACGTTGCGGATATAGATTACGTCGTAGCCGGTGGCCATCAACCAGCGGCGCAGCACGTCGTAGTTCAGCGCTGACCGCACATGTCCGATGTGCGGCACGCCCTGCACGGTGGCACCACACACGTAGATCGACGCCGTGCGAGGTTGCAGCGGGACGAATGCGCGCAGGCTGCGCGTCGCGGTGTCGTACAGGTGCAGGTTCACCCCGATGATGGTACGGGGACCCGCTAAACGCCGTTCGCCGCGTCGATCACGGCGGCGGACAGGTGGCAGCGGGGACTTGGTTACGCCTGACGATCAGCACGGTGGCGATGGCGGCAACGCCTTCGCCGCGGCCGGTGAGGCCGAGGCCGTCGGTGGTGGTGCCAGACACCGAGATCGGCCCACCCAAGGCATCGGACAACACGCGCTGCGCCTCAGCGCGGCGGGTGCTGACCCGCGGCGCGTTGCCGATCACCTGCACCGCGCCGTTGGCCACCGTCCAGCCCTGGTCGGCCAGCCTGCGGCGCACCTCGATGAGTAGCTCGGCGCCGTGCGCCCCGGCCCAGCGCTGCGCGTCAGTGCCGAACACCGCACCCAGATCGCCCAGGCCCGCGGCCGACAACGCCGCATCACACAACGCGTGCGCGGCCACATCCCCGTCCGAATGACCGGCGCAGCCCGGCGCATCAGGCCAGTTCAGCCCAGCGATCCAGCAATCCCGATCAGGTTGCACCGGGTGCACATCGGTGCCGATCCCGACTCTCATGCTTGATCACCGGCTTGCGCGCCGGTCAGCATCTCGGCGATGGCGAGGTCGAACGGCGTGGTGATCTTGAAAGCGTGTGGGTGGCCGGACAGCGTGGTCACCGGCACGCCCAACGCCTCGACGAGCCCGGCGTCGTCGGTGACCAGCGCCGGGGCTGACTGGTGGGCACGTCGTAGTAGATCGGCGGCGAATCCCTGCGGAGTCTGCACCGCCCGTAACTCCGAACGGTCCACCGTGCGCACGACACAACCGTCGGCGTCCACCTGCTTGATCGTGTCGACCACGGTCAGCACCGGCACGACAGCCGGGGCGCCGGCCAGCACCGCCTGCACCACCGCCTGGATCACGCTGATCGGGGTGAGGCAGCGGGCCGCGTCATGCACCACCACCACGTCGGCATCGGGCACGGTGTGCAAAGCCGCGCGGACTGAATCTGACCGTTGCCGACCACCGGTCACGATTCTGACCTGGTCTCCGGCCTCGGCTAGAGCAGCGCGCGCAACGTCGTGATACTGCGCACCGACGGCGACCACCACGACCTGAATACAACCGGATGCCAGCAGTCCCTGGACGCAGTGCCAGACCAGTGGGCGGCCACGTAAGGGCACGAACGCCTTCGGCATTCCGGCCGCCAACCGCACACCTTGCCCCGCCGCCGGCACGAGTGCCGCGACCCGGGAAGTGGGCGGCAGCGTCAGTTCCGACAGCGTCAGTTCAGGAGGCGGCGGCGAGGACCTCGTCGAGCAAGACCTCGGCGTTGTCCTCGTTGGTGCCCTCGGCGAGCGCGAGCTCGCTCACCAAGATCTGGCGGGCCTTGGCCAGCATGCGCTTTTCACCGGCCGAAAGACCGCGATCGCGCTCACGGCGCCAAAGATCCCGGACTACTTCTGCCACCTTGTTGACGTCGCCAGAGGCGAGCTTTTCCAAGTTGGCCTTGTACCGCCGCGACCAGTTCGTCGGCTCCTCGGTGTGGGGAGCACGTAGCACCTCGAAAACCCGATCAAGACCCTCTTGCCCGACGACGTCCCGGACGCCGACGAATTCGGCGTTAGCAGCGGGAACACGGACGGTGAGATCACCCTGAGCGACCTTGAGGACGAGGTACTTCTTCTCCTCCCCCTTGATCACTCGAGTCTCAATAGCCTCGATGAGAGCGGCACCGTGATGCGGGTAGACGACGGTCTCTCCGACCTTAAAACCCATGTGTCCTCTGCCCCTTTCGCTGCGTCCAGGTTACCACGCCGGTAAACCGGTCCGCGCGGGGCTGGTGGAGCGTCGTCGCAGGTCAGAGGATCCGACAAGGGTCGCAGACCAGGCAACTCGGTGCTGCGCAGCTCACAGTCACTCCACTATGGACCCCGTTGCAGAGCTGGTCTCGGCGTTGTAGTAGGTAGCCACCGCACATGCCGCTGCAGCCGGTCGGATAGGATTTGACCATGCGGGTGCCCTTCACCATTTCGGCTCGCATCGTGGCCTGCTGCGCCTGTGCGCTGATTGTCGCGTTGCCTTTGGTGGGCTGCGCCGCGGGCCAGATCACTCAGACCGATCACTCGGTGGCTGCCGTGGACGGAATCTCGGGCAACGTCGGGGTGATTGCGTTGCGCGACGTGTCCATCCCCTACCCGCAGAACCAGAATGGCACCTACTCCGCCGGCTCCACCGTGCCGGTGTTGCTGACGATCATCAACCAGGGCAGCGACCCGGACTCGTTGATCACAGTCAGCAGTCCGATTGCTAGCAACGCGGCAGTGCTGGGTACCACTCAGATTCCTGGCGGTACCACCGTCACTAGCACCACTGGTTCCGGGCCCACTAGCCCGCTGGTCGTCGGGGAGCTGCGGGTGTTGCTCACCACTAACCAGCCCTTGCGCGCCGGCCTCAACACGCCGTTGACGTTCCAATTCCGCAACGCCGGCAAGATCACCCTGTCGGTGCCCATGGCCCCAGCGCCCACCTCAGCGAGCTAACCCCCGCCCTCCTGCTGACCCCGAGATGGGGGGTGACGGACGGGTAAGGGTTCGGTGCGTGTCGGAGTGGGTGGATAGCGTGCGCGGCATGGGGCGCGTGTCGGCGGGTGTGCGGTGTGCTGAGTGCGGCCATGAAATGGCCAAGTGGGTGGGCCGGTGCCCGGAGTGCCACACGTGGGGCAGCGTGGGTGCCCCCGGTCGCCGGCCGGTACCGGTGGTGGTCGCCGGTGCACCATCGGCTCCGGCGTGCCCGATCTCGCAGGTCGATGCGCACTCCGCCCGTGCCACCGCCACTGGGGTGGCCGAACTTGACCGGGTACTTGGTGGCGGCCTGGTGCCCGGAGCGGTGGTGCTGCTGGCCGGTGAGCCAGGAGTGGGCAAGTCCACCCTGCTGTTAGAGGTCGCCCACCGCTGCGCGACGGCCGGGCGGCGGGCGCTCTACGTGACCGGCGAGGAGTCAGCGGGCCAAGTCCGGCTGCGCGCGCAACGCACCGGCGCGCTGCACGACGAGTTGTTCCTCGCCGCCGAGTCGGACCTGGCTGCGGTGTTCGGGCACCTCGATACCGTCGAGCCTCAGCTGCTGGTCGTCGACTCGGTGCAGACGATGTCCTGTCCCGGCGTCGAGGGCAGCCCGGGCGGGGTATCCCAGGTCCGCGCCGTGGCCAGCGCGCTGATCACCACCGCTAAGCAGCGCGGGCTACCGGTGGTGCTGGTCGGGCACGTCACCAAGGACGGGACGGTGGCCGGGCCTCGGGTGCTGGAACACCTGGTGGACGTGGTGCTGAGCTTCGATGGTGACCGGCACTCCACGCTGCGGATGGTTCGCGGGGTGAAAAACCGGTTCGGAGCCGCCGACGAGATCGGCTGCTTTGAACTCACTGATGACGGCATCGTCGGGCTGCCCGACCCGTCCGGGCTGTTTCTCAGCCACCGTGACGGCGCAGTATCCGGCACCGCGGTGACGGTCGTCGTCGAGGGCAAACGACCACTGCTGGGCGAGATTCAGGCACTGGTGGCTGAGTCGTCGCTGGCCAATCCACGCCGGGCGGTGAGCGGGCTGGACTCCTCCAGGGTGGCGATGGTGCTGGCTGTGATCGAGCGCCGCGGCGGTGTGAAGCTAGCCGGATCGGACGTCTACACCGCGACGGTTGGTGGCATGCGGGTTGTTGAGCCGGCGGCTGATCTTGGCGTCGCGCTTGCCGTCGTGTCGGCGGCCAAAGACCTGCTGCTGGCCCCGCGGACGGTAGCGATCGGGGAGGTCGGGTTGGCCGGCGAGGTCCGGCCGGTGACGGGCCTGCGCCGGCGGCTCGCCGAAGCCGCCCGGCTCGGTTTCCAGCACGCGCTCGTGCCACCGGACGTTGACGGCACTCCACCAGCCGGGATGCGCCTGCACGTGGTGGCCGACCTGGCCGCGGCGCTGCGGTGGTTACGTCCGTAAGCCGGTTTCAGGTCCCACACGACGTGGCTCGACACACCTAGGCCCGAGTGGCCAGTGTCGAGTTCACGGCAGCACCCAGCGTCAACTGGCGTGCAGACTGAAGGTGCGCCGGTAGGCCCGGGGAGTGGTGCCGACCTGGTGCCTGAAGTGGTGCCGCAAGAGGTCGGCGGTGCCGAAGCCGGTCCGGTGGGCGATCTCGTCGATGGTGAGGTCGTCCTCTTCGAGCAGTTCCTGGCTGAGCAGGATCCGGTGCCGGATCAGCCACCGCTGCGGGGTGGTGCCCGTGGCGATCGCGAAGCGACGCGCGAATGTCCGGGGCGACATGTGGGCTCGCTCGGCCAGGCTCTCCACGGTGATCGGGTGGTGCAGGTGCGCCTGCATCCAGGCCAGCAACGGCGCCAGGTCGTCACCGTCGCCCGCGCGGCGCGGCACGGGGGTCCTGATGTATTGGGATTGCCCGCCGTCGCGATGGGGCGGTACGACCATGCGGCGCGCGATGGCGTTGGCAACCCGGGCGCCCAGTTCTTGCCGAACGACGTAAAGGCAGGCGTCGATACCGGCGGCAGTGCCGGCACTGGTGATGATCGACCCATCGTGGACATAGAGCAGGTCTGGCTCGACCCGCAGGCCGGGAAAGCGGCGGGCGAGGGCGTCCGCATCGTGCCAGTGACAGGTAATCCGCCGGTTCTCCAGCAAACCAGCCGCCGCCAGGAGAAACACTCCCGAGCACACACTGAGCAGAGTGGCGCCACGCTCGAGGGCTCCGCGCAGCGCAGCGGTGACCCCAGCGGGCATCGCGACGTCGCCGGTCTCCCATGCGGGTACCACCACCAGGTCGGCGCTGGCGACACGGTCCAACCCGTAACTGACGTGGAGCGAAGTGCCGCCGAGGGCGGGAAGCGAGCCATTGCCCCGAGCCGCGCATACCGCGAAGTCGAAAGTGGGTAAACCGTCGGCGGTTCGGTCCACACCGAACACCTCGCAGACCACGCCCAGTTCGAAAGGGTGGATCCGCCGGTCCACGAGCGCGACGACATCGCGCAACATATTGGCAGTATATGCCCGTAGAGTGGCAGTCCTGCCACTCCCACCGCAGGTCGTTGAAGCGCAGGCTCGTTAACAGGCACGCCCCCGGGGGATCATCCAGCCGGCACGGCGCTGCCTAAACGGAGGTATGCGAGATGCCGACCTGGCTGCTAGTCCTGACCCTCGCCGCGTTGTGCTATGCCGCCGCGTGTCGCTACGGCGTGGACAGCAGAAGCGGGCGGTACTGGCGGGCGCACACACCCTGGGGCGATCTGGTGGCGATCCGCCGCGCGCTGGTCCGGGTGGTCAGCGACCTGCGGGAAATGGACGAGCGCCGGGCGCTGCTGGACCGGCCGTGGGAAGAGGATTTCCTACACTGGGTCCGCGACGAGCGCGGCTGGCACCTGCACGGGCACCTCACGCCCCCACCGCGACGGCGAATCAAGAGCGTCACCTCTCGCGGCTGGTGTCCGGGGCTGTCAGCAAACACTCACGAGGCAGATCGCCCTGGCTGATGCGCGTAGGACGTGATCTACCTTCTCGGCGGCAGTTGTTGGAGTGCCCAGGTATTGCCATCGGGGTCACTGAAGTTGACGAACGACCCCCACGGCTGCACATCGACCTCGCTGACCGCCACGCCCCGATCGACGAGTTCTTCTCGAGCGGCCGCCACGTCCTCGACGACTACCTGCAACCCGCGCTGAGAGCCTGGCGGCATCTCTGTGATGCCACTGCCCATGGCGATCGAGCAGGCGGATCCGGGAGGGGTGAGTTGCACGAAACGCAGCGTGTCGGTGACCTGATGGTCGACATCGGCGTGAAAGCCGACCTGCTCGACGTAGAACGCCTTCGCCCGGTCAACGTCGGACACGGGAACGAACACCAGCTCAAGTTTCCAATCCATGATTGGAACGTATCGATGGAGTCTGACATCTCCGGCTAGAGCTTGTTCAGCCGCTCGGCGAGGATGCGCAGTGCCTTGCGTGGGCTCGTCCGGAGGACCAGCCCGGCGAACTTGTTCTTCACGCCGGGAATCGCGATGATCCGGCCGCACAGCATCGACCGGTAGCCGTAGCGCGCGACTGCGGCCGCGTCCGCGACGCTGCCGAACAACTGCGTCCTCTCGGCATCGGCCACCTGTGCGAATTCCGTCGCCGTCGGGCCCGGCACAGCGCCGTGACCGTGATACCGCTGCCGCGCAGCTCGTGGGCGAGCGCTTCGGTGAAGCTCAGCACGTAGGCCTTGGAGGCGTAGTAGGTAGCCATGAACGTGCCCGGCAGGACCCCCGCCAATGAGGCAACGTTGAGGATCGATAGTGGCGTCTTGGGATCGGTCAGGTCGGCAGCGATGACGGTGCTGCGGGTCCCATAGGCCTGGTTCAGCTCGGTGGCCAGCTGATCGAGTCTGTCCTGCCGGCGAGCGACAAGCACGAGATCATGACCGTTCCGGGCGAAGTGCAATCCGAGCCCAGCTGAAGCGCCGGTGACCAGCGCGGTCTTTCCGCTGCGTGCCACCTCGGCGTCTCCTCGGTGCGTGACCCGGTCTACAAGATTCCGATTATCTTCCTCACAGGTGGCTAGGCCCATCCTCGGTGGCGCGATCGGCCGGCTCACCACCCGCCCTACGGCATCACGATCGACCCCGGATCGGGCGGAATGTATTCCCGGATGGAAGAATGTGGCTTCCGAATCCACTTTGCGCACGAACAGGAGACGTTAGAAATAGATGCAAGCCAGCCAGTACTTGTGCTTTGGCGCCGGCGCTACGACTAGCAGAATCACATTTTGGATCTCACCCACCGGATCGTCGTTGGCGATCGACAGGAGTTGGTCTATCGGTATGACTCCACCACCTGAGCCTAGGCCTGACGACCTCACAATCCGCAAGGTTTCCTCCCGAATTGTATACTCCAACCAGTGGATGCAATTACGTGAAGACGTGATCGAACGCCCTGATGGATCTCAGGGTATTTACACCTACGTCGAAAAACTGGATTTCGCTCGTTGAGCACATGGATTTCACCTTGCTGAACAGTATCGTTTCCCGGTTCCCACCGGTCTTGGGAGTTTCTGCAGGTACCCTGCCTGACAGGCAGGATGCGGATCCCGAAGAACTTGCCCGGAGGGGGCTCGCCGAGGAGACTGGCCTGCGAGCCGGAGGTCTCACGGCTCGGCCACCTTTTCCAGCCAAGGGGATGAGTAGTCAAGCATTTACGGTTTTTGTCGCCGACCAGCTCGGGGTCGGCCAATACTCGTGAGAGCACGAAGCGCAGGATATGCGCCAGAGCTCGTTCCCCAGGAACGAGATGAAAACATGATTCGAAGCGGTATCGTCACCGACGATTCCACAATCGCTGCATGTCTTGTCTACCAGCCGCCTGACGGAAATCGCACTGCCGTCTAGCACAGACCCTGGCTCGGATGAGCCACAACGGGCGGGCGTAACTGCAACCCACCGTCCTCGTTAGACACAAAGGTACTCGGTCGGCCCGGGGGAGCGTCTTGCCCGATTCGTTCGTGCACTTACATGTCCACACCGAGTACTCGATGCTCGATGGCGCGGCGAAGATCAGCCCCCTGTTCGCCGAGGCGCAGCGGCTGGAGATGCCGGCGGTCGCGATGACCGACCACGGCAACATGTACGCCGCGGCGGAGTTCTACCGGCAGTCCCAGAAGACCAGCGTCAAGCCGATCATCGGCATCGAGGCTTACCTGGCTCCGGCCAGCCGCCACCACAAGAAGCCGGTCTTCTGGGGGCAGGCCAACCAGCGCGGCACTGACGAGTACGGCGAGGGCGGCGACGTCTCCGGCGCCGGTGCCTACACGCACATGACCATGCTGGCGGCCAACGCCACCGGGTTACGCAACCTGTTCAAGCTGTCCAGCCGTGCGTCGTTCGAAGGCTATTACCGTAAACCCCGCATGGACCGGGACCTGATCGCTGACCACGCGCAAGGCATCATCGCCACCACTGGTTGCCCGTCCGGAGAGGTGCAGACCCGGCTGCGGCTGGGCCAGCCCGCGGAAGCTCTCCAGGCCGCCGCCGACTACCGGGACATTTTCGGCGCCGAGAACTTTTTCCTCGAGTTGATGGACCACGGCCTGCCCATCGAACGGTCGGTGCGCGACGGCCTGCTGGAGATCGGCCGCAGGCTCCAGCTACAGCCGCTGGCCACCAACGACAGCCACTACGTCACCCAGGACCAGGCCGACGCACATGCGGCGCTGCTGTGCGTGCAATCCGGCAAGACGTTGGACGACCCGAACCGGTTCAAGTTCGACGGCGACGGCTACTACCTCAAATCCGCCACCGAGATGCGCGAATACTGGGATCGCGAAGTCCCCGGCGCGGCGGACACCACCCTGCTGATCGCCGAGCGGATCGAGTCTTACGACGAGGTCTTCGCCGAAGTCAACCGGATGCCGCGGTTCCCCCTGGCGGAGGGCGAGACCGAGGATCTGCTGCTGCGCCGGGAGGTAGAGCAGTACACCCCCACCCGCTTCCCGGACGGGTTGCCGCCCGAATACCAACAACGCATCGAGACGGAGCTCCGGGTTATCTCCCAGATGGGATTCCCCGGATACTTCCTGGTGGTCGGCGACCTAGTGCGATGGGCCAAATCGCAGAAGATCGCGGTCGGCCCCGGTCGGGGTTCGGCGACCGGTTCGCTGGTGTCCTACATCCTGCACATCACCGACCTCGACCCAATCGAGCACTCACTGATCTTCGAGCGGTTCCTCAACCCGGAACGGATCAGCCCACCGGACATCGACCTGGACTTCGACGAGCGCCGTCGCGGCGAGGTGCTGGACTACACCGTCAATAAGTGGGGCGCGGAGAACGTCGCTCAGGTCATCACCTTCGGCACGATCAAGACCAAGGCCGCGCTGAAGGACGCCGCTCGGGTGCTGCACGGCCAGCCCGGCTTCGGCATCGCCGACCGTATCTCCAAAGCCCTGCCACCACCGGTGTTCGCCAAGGACATCCCGCTGTCGGGCATCTTCGACCCGCAGCACGAGCGCTACGCCGAGGCCGCCGAAATCCGCACCCTGATCGAGTCCGACCCGCAGGTCGCCAAGATCGTCGAGACGGCCCGCGGCCTGGAGGGGCTAACCCGCAACGCCGGGGTGCACGCCTGCGCGGTCATCCTGTCCGCGCAGCCGTTGCTTGATGTCATCCCGCTATGGCAGCGCGAGGACGGCTCCATCATCACCGGCTGGGATTTCCCGGCATGCGAGGCCATCGGCCTGCTGAAAATGGACTTCCTCGGCCTGCGCACCTTGACCGTGATCGACGACACGATCAAGGAAGTGCGAAACAACCATGGCGTGGACATCGATCTAGCCACGCTGGACCTGGACGACCCGGCCACCTACGAGCTGCTCGGGCGCGGTGACACGCTGGGCGTGTTCCAGCTCGATGGCGCCGCGATGCGGGACCTACTGCGCCGGATGCAGCCCAAGCGCTTCGGTGACATCGCCGCGGTGCTGGCGCTGTACCGGCCCGGCCCGATGGCCGCCAACGCGCACATCGACTATGCCGAGCGCTCCAACGGCCGGCAGAAGATCAAGCCGATCCGCCCGGAGCTGCGCGAGGCCCTGGAACCGATCCTCGGCGAGACTTACCACCTGCTGGTTTACCAGGAGCAGGTGATGGCGATCGCCCAGCGGTTGGCCGGCTACAGCTTGGGCGGCGCGGACCTGCTGCGCCGGGCCATGGGCAAGAAGAAAAAGGAGATCATCGAAAAGGAGTTCGAGCGTTTCCGCGCCGGCATGCTCGGCAACGGATTCTCCGCGGAGGCGACCCAAACACTATGGGATGTGATGCTGCCGTTTGCCGGGTACGCGTTCAACAAATCCCACACCGCCGGCTACGGACTGGTCTCGTACTGGACGGCCTACCTCAAGGCCAACTACCCGGCCGAGTTCATGGCCGCCCAGCTCACCTCGATCGGCGACAACAAAGACAAGTCCGCCATTTACCTGGCGGAATGCCGCCGCATGGGCATCAAAGTACTGCCCCCGGACATCAACGACTCCGGGTTGTATTTCGCTGCCGTCGGCGACGATATCCGGTTCGGCCTGGGGGCGATCCGTAACGTTGGCGCAAATGTCGTGCAGTCGATTACTACCACTCGCGAGCAGAAAGGTCGCTTCACGTCATTCGCCGACTTCTTGGAGAAGGTCGAGTTGGTGTGTTGCAACAAGCGCACCATCGAGTCGTTGATCAAGGCAGGGTCGTTCGACTCGTTCGGCCACACCCGGCTGTCCCTGGTCCAGGTGCACGAAGAAGCGGTCGACGCGGTGACCGGCCTGAAACGCCAAGAGGCGCTGGGCCAGTTGGATCTGTTCGGATTCAACGCCGGCGCCGCAACCGCTGCCGCTGACAACTCCCCGCTGGCACACCTGGTGCTGCGGCCTGAAGAGTGGCCGTCCAAGGAACTGCTGCGCTACGAGCGGGAAATGCTCGGGCTATACGTGTCGGCGCATCCCCTGGACGGTGCCGAACGGATTTTGCGCAAACACGCACCTAAGTCGATCGCGGCACTGCTGGACGAGGCACCCAAAGACGGTGAGATCGTGGTGTCCGGCATGATCTCCACCGTCGATCGACGAGTGAACAAACAGGGTGAACCGTGGGCGATTGTCACCGTGGAAGATCTCGATGCTGCCATCGAGGTCCTGTTTTTCGCCAAGGCCTATTCTGTCCTTCAGGAAAACCTCGTGGCTGATACCGCCGTGGCCGTCAAAGGGCGGGTGAACTGGCGCGACGACAAAATGTCGGTATTCGGGCTGGAAGTGATCCAGCTGGACGTCGGCAGCGCCGAACACCACGCGGCGCCGGCGGTACTTCCCTTTGTGCTGCGCGCTGACGCCGTGAAGCTCGACCAGGACGTGGCCAGGGAGCTGCGCAACACGCTGGCCGCCCACCGGGGCGACACGCCCGTACACCTCGTGCTGTGCAACAACGGTAGGGAAACGGCGCTCGCGCTCAGTGACTACCCGGTGACCGTAGGCTCGTCCCTCGTCGGCGAACTCAAAGCCATCTCCGGCATCACCGTGACCTAGACGGCCTTCTGGATGCAGACTGCCGTTTTGGACGCCTCCAAAACG
>DATELN010000191.1:0-16923 GCA_035276605.1 Pseudonocardiaceae bacterium
TTACGCCCGCCAGCGTGCGGGCCGCATTGGACACGGGCTGGAACGCCGAAGACCTGCTTGCCGAACTGGCCGCCATCACCATCCACCCGGTTCCGCAGCCGCTGGAGTATCTGATCACCGATGCGGCTCGCCGGCACGGACACGTTCGGGTGCGCGGCATGCGCTCCTGCGTCATCGCCGACGAGGCTTTGATCAACGAGATACTGCACACCCGGTCTCTCGCCAAGCTGCATCTCAGCCGACTCGCTCCCACCGTGCTGTCGAGCCCTTCCGCGCTCGACGACGTGCTGGCGCGGTTGCGGGAGGCGGGATTGTCCCCGATCGCCGAAGACGCTCAGGGCGCGGTGATCGTGCAAGCCCGCCGCGAATATCAGGCGCCGACACTCGACCATGCGCTCACCACGCCACCGCGGTCTACGCTGTCCGCCGCCGAACTCGCCCGGCGGCTGGTGGCCGATCCCCATGGCGTAACGCACAGCGCTTCGGCAGAATCTGCGACCTTTGAGTTGCTGGCACAACTCAACCATCGCCTCGACGACGCGGAACTGGAACTCCTGTCTGATGCCGTGGATCACCACAACGACGTGCTCATCGCCTACCGCGACAAGAACGGTAGTCGCAGCATTCGGGCGATCCGACCACACCAGCTGTATGGCAGGTGGCTCGACTCCTGGTGCCACCTCCGCAAGGCCCAACGCGACTTCACGGTTGCCAGCATCGAGTCTGTCAGTCCGGTTGGGCCCGCGAACTGACCGGCGGCGGGCGCAATCAGAAGGGCAGGGGCTCATCGGGGTCGGAAGGTTGCAGTATGGGTTCGGCGATGGCTGGCGCTTCCTGGGTCCACGTGTGCCCGCTGGGGCTGGTCCAGGTGAGCGTGCCGTCGTCACCCTGGTGCACTGACCAGCCGGGCGTGTGCTTCGTTCGGTGGTGCCGCCGGCAATAGGCGTCGAGGTCGCGCTCGTTGGTGGGCCCCGTACCTGCGCTGGGATTGTGACGTTCCCGGTGGTCGAGGTCACCGCGGTGAGCTGGTCGCAGGCATGACGGGCAGCCACAGATAGGCGTCCGAGTTACAACCAGGTCACGCAGTGCGGCCGGCGGCCGGTAGACGGTAGTTCCGTAGTCAACGGGTGCGCCCGTGACCGGATCGGTGAGAATCCGCCGCCAGGTGCCCTGCACGGCCAGTTCCCGGGCCTGCTCGGCGGTGATCGTGCCATAACCGACAGCTCACCGGGCTGCTCATCGATACCAAACAGGGTGCTGAAAGGCACGGTGACCCGTACCTGGACCTGTATGCGAGACCGGCGGCGCCGAGCGCGGCGACGCTCAGCCCGGGACGTCCGGGCTTCATGCGCACGAGTGGCGGTGCTGAGGTAGCCCGCCGATCCGCAGACCAGATCCACCAGGGCGTCGGCACGACGGGCCGGCAGGGTCCGGCTGTCGCCGACGCCACCAGTGGTCCGGGCGCATTCGTCGAGTACCCCGTATACCCCGACCGCATCCCCAGCGGGCAGGCACGCCGAGACCATGGCCATGCCATCGGGCAGCTCGCAGAAGGACACCCCTCGTTCCCGCTTGCCAGCTTCGTGGCGGCGTCGCAGCGCCGCCGGATCGGTCTTGGTCACCGCCCTACGCACTGATCGCCGTAATTGACCTGGGGTTTGGGTGATCGCCCGTGGCAGCACGCGGGTTTCCACCGCGCCGGCCTGGTCGGTGGCGAGTTGCTCGGCCTGTTCGGCGATGATTCGCGCCTTGCACAAGGTGATCCGCCCGGCGGCCAGCGCGGCCATCGTGGCTGGGAAGCGTCCGGTGAGGGTCAGCGCATCGGCGAGCCTCGAGCTGGCGGTGGCTGGCGCGATGCGAAGCATCAGCGAATCTCCGCTGCCGCGGACTCCAGCCCGTCGAGATGCGCCACTTCCGGAGCGACCGGCTTCCCCGCAGCCTGCGCCGCGGCGTCCTCCTCAGCGTGGCGGGCGGCGTCCTCCTCTGCGGCACGGGCGAAGATCGCCATCTCCCGCAGCTGATTGGTGGCAGACGGTGCCGTTATGGACCCGTTGGTGAAGGCCACCAGCGAGATGGTGGTCGAAAAGACCTGGCAGATCCCGGCGAACGGCAGTAAGGCAGGTCCGGTCACCGTCGTCGTGCGGATGCCCACCGTGCTGATCATCGACTCGCGGGGCAGACACATCCTCGTCGCACCGGAACAAGCCGAGCTGGTGAGCGCCAAGATGGGCGAGGTCGCCGACTGCATCCGCAACGCAGCGGCCGGCTGACCAGACCAGTGCGGCAGACTGATCCGGGAACCGCACGCCGTCGAGAGGAGCAGCCCGTGACCCGGTCGCAGGTCGACGTGCTGGCCGTTGCCCGGCAACGGGTTCTCCATCACGGAACCGGGCTGCCTGAAGACGAAATCCTCGCCGCCTTACAGCTACCGGACGACCGGCTGGCCGAGCTGCTCGCCTTGGCCCACGAGGTGCGGATTCGCTGGTGCGGTCCGGAGGTCGAGGTCGAAGGCATCGTTAGCGTCAAGACCGGCGGGTGCCCAGAGGATTGCCACTTCTGCTCGCAGTCGGGTCGCTTCGACACCCCAGTGCGCGCGGCGTGGCTGGACATTCCCGGCCTGGTCGAGGCCGCCAAACAGACCGCGGCCACCGGCGCGACCGAGTTCTGCATCGTCGCCGCGGTACGCGGACCGGATCGACGGTTGATGTCTCAAGTCAGGGCCGGGATTGAGGCGATCCGTCAAGAATCCGACACCGCGCACCTCAACATCGCGTGCTCGCTGGGCCTGCTCAGCCAGGAGCAGGTGAACGAGCTGGCCGCCCTTGGGGTACACCGCTACAACCACAATCTGGAGACCGCGCGTTCGCACTTCCCGTCCGTAGTGACCACGCACACCTGGGAGGAGCGTTTCCAGACGCTGCAGATGGTGCGCGCGGCCGGAATGGAAGTCTGCTGCGGCGGCATCATCGGGCTGGGGGAGACGGTGGCCCAGCGCGCTGAGTTCGCCGCCCAACTCGCGTCGTTGGATCCCGACGAAGTGCCGATGAACTTTCTGATCCCGCAGCCCGGCACCCCGTACGAGGATTACGACGTGGTGGCCGGCGCTGACGCGCTCAAGACTGTCGCGGCGTTCCGGCTGGCGCTGCCTCGCACGATCCTGCGCTTCGCCGGGGGCCGGGAACTCACCCTCGGTGATCTGGGCGCCGAGCAAGGCATGCTGGGCGGTATCAACGCGATCATCGTGGGCAACTACCTGACCAATCTCGGCCGACCGGCGCAGGCGGATCTGGACATGCTCACCGACCTGCGGATGCCGATCAAGGCGCTGGGTCAGACGCTGTGACGTTCTGCGACGTCTGCGGGCACCCGGCCGGCGAGGCTGACCATGCCCGTTGCGCTCGCCGCCGGGGCCTGGAGCCGCCCCGGTATTGCCCGCAGTGCGCGCGCCGGATGGTGGTGCAGGTGATGCCAGCTGGCTGGTCGGCCCGGTGCAGCGCGCACGGCGTCTACCCGGGTTTGGGGTGAGCGAGATGCAGGTACAGACCGTGCCGGCGCCGGGGCCAGCTGCCCCTGGTGCAGTAGTCCGAGCGGATGTGCGGCCCGCCCTGACAGTGCTCGGGGTGGTGGCCTTGCTGGGCGTTCCGCTGGGTCTGCTGTGGTCTTGGCTGGCGCCGCCCGAGTTCGTCGCCCGATCGCCCCGGGCACTCACGCCTGGCGGCGTTCTGCCATTCATCGGGCAAAGCGACCACCGCTTCGACGACATGGCCACGTTCCTGCTGTTCGGATTGGCCGCCGGGGTGCTCACCGGGGCGGCGTTGTGGCTGTATCGGCGCCAGCGCGGACCGCTGATCGTGCTTGCCGGAGTACTCGGGTCATTGATCGCGGCGTGGCTGGCGATGCACCTAGGTCTGGGGGTGGTCGCCGCCCGCTATCCCGATCTGGCCAGTACCGGCGCACCGTACCCACGCCCGCCGGTTTTGGAGTCAAGCTGGGTGATCATCGCGCAGCCGTTCGGCATGGCCGTCAGCTACTGCATCGGGGCGTCATGGAGTCGTGAGTGGTCCGCGGCTCAGTTCTGACTGGCTCGCTCGGCGTATTGGTTTAACGGGACCGGTACTGCGCGCAGCGTCCGCAGGAACGCTGCTTCGCGTACCAGCAGGTTGCGTACCAACCGGAGCCGATCTACCGGGTCGCACTCCTCTAGGACGGCTTGCCGGTCCTCCAGGGTCAGCAGGCAGTCGGCCGCGAGCAGGTGCGCCAGCGTGGCGATGTCGACGTCTTCGCTCGGTTCTTCCCAGTCCCCGTGCTGCCACGCCGCCCAGCAGTACTGTCGGTGGGCGTCCCGGGCCGCCGCGGCCAGCGCCGGTACGAGCATCGATTGTTCTGCGGGCGGGTCGTCGTCGGGAACCCATTCGATGGTGCCCACCAGGTAGGGCGCCGAGGTGTTGTCGACATCGAGCAGGCGGAAGCGTCGCTCGCCGCGAGTGACGATGTCAAAGCGGCCGTCGGGAAGTCGGCGGGCTTCGCGCAGCAGCGCAGTACAGCCGATGGTGTGCGTCTCCTCGACAGTTTCCAAGCCCTGCTTGACCGCAATCACCCCGAAGCTGCGGCCGGGGACCGCGCCGGTTACCAGGTCAACGGTCAGCTGGCGGTAGCGGGGCTCGAAAATATGCAGCGGAAGCGATGCACCCGGGAGCAGCACAGTGCCCAACGGGAACAGCGGGACGGTCTCGGCCACATGATAACGGTACGGCGCAGCGCGCTGATTCGCGAAACGGCGGAGCATTGAGGTTTGGGCTCGTCAGAGGTCTGGTGGCCGTAGTACGGCAAACGGATCGGTGACGCGGATATCGTGCTCGGCGAAGCGGTACACCGCGGCGGGCCGGCCACCAGAAGGCCCTGGAGCGGCGGTCCCGCCGGTGGGGACCAGCACCCCGCGGCGGGCCAGTACCCGTTGCAGGTTGGTCGCTGACACTCGGTAGCCAAGCGCAGCCGAGTAGAGCGCACGCAATGCCGACACCGTGAACTCCGGGGGGGCCAGTGCGAACCCCAGATTGGTGTAGGACAGCTTGGCCCGTAGCCGGTCGCGGGCTCGGTGCACGATCAGGCCATGGTCGAAAGCGGCACACAACGAGCCGCCAAGGACTTCCGTCACCGAATGCCACGCCGTGTCGGGTGGCAGCGCGGGATCGGCGACGCAGGGCACCAGCCCGAGAAACGCAGTAGCCACCGTGCGCCGCTGCGGCATCCGCGCGGGCTCGCTGAATACCCCGAGCTGCTCGACGTGCGCCACCTCACGAAGGTCCACCTTCTCGGCCAGTTGGCGCAGCACGGAGGCCTGCACGTCCTCGTCAGCGCCGAGCCGGCCGCCCGGTAGCGCCCAGCGTCCAGCGTCGGGCTCGATGCCGCGTTGCCACAGCAAGACCTGCAGCTGTTCGCCGCGAACCTGCAGCACCGCAGCGAGGACTTCGTGCACCGCGAGCCCAACGCTGTTATGATTCATGTTTTCGATTGTAAGGCGAAAACTGGGGGCGGGCCAGCAGGCGCTGGCGGAGGAGGCGTTATGGCCGCTACTGCCGCATCGGAGTGGACCGAGGCGGACCAGCCGGGGCCGGAGATCGATCACCTCTGGCGCGCGCAGGTGCGGGCGCTCGCCGACCAGCGCGACGCTGTGCTGCTGGCACACAACTACCAGGTGCCCGAGATTCAGGACATTGCCGATCACGTGGGGGACTCCCTGGCGCTGTCGCGCATTGCTGCCGGGTGCCCGGCGAGCACGATCGTGTTCTGCGGCGTGCACTTCATGGCCGAGACCGCGAAGATCCTTGCTCCGGACAAGACGGTTCTCATCCCGGATGCGCGAGCGGGATGTTCGCTGGCCGACTCTATCGACGCCGAGCAGCTGCGGGCCTGGAAACGCGAGCATCCCGGTGCGGTGGTGGTGTCCTATGTGAACACCACCGCGGAGGTCAAGGCCGAGACCGACATCTGCTGCACGTCGTCTAATGCGGTGCAGGTGGTCGAGTCGATTCCGGCCGACCGCACGGTGCTGTTTTTGCCCGATCAGTTCCTCGGTGCGCACGTCCAGCGCGTCACCGGTCGGCGCAACTTGCACATCTGGGCCGGCGAGTGCCATGTGCACGCCGGCATCAATGGCACCCAGCTGGCGGCGAAAGCCGCTGCTGCCCCGAATGCCGAGCTCTACATCCATCCGGAATGTGGCTGTGCGACTAGTGCGCTATATCTCGCCGGCGAAGGTGTGGTGCCCACAGAGCGGGTACGGATCCTGTCCACTGGCGGGATGCTTGACGCTGCTCGGGCTACTGGAGCCCGCGAGGTGCTGGTGGCCACCGAGGTGGGCATGTTGCACCAGCTGCGGCGGGCGGCTCCTGGGGTCGATTTCCGGGCAGTGAACGACCGGGCGTCCTGCCGCTACATGAAGATGATCACCCCGGCAGCGTTGCTGCGCTGCCTGCGCGAAGGCACCGACGAAGTACACGTTCCCGCTGAGGTCGCCGAGCGGGCCCGCGGCGCGGTGCAGCGCATGATTGCCATCGGTCAGCCGGGTGGCGGCGAATGACCCCACGAGAAGCCACCGTGGATCTCGCGGTGGTCGGCAGCGGCGTGGCCGGGTTGACCGCCGCGCTGCGTGCCGCCGAGCTGGGTCTTCGGGTGGTCGTCGTGACCAAGACCACGGTCGAGGACGGCAACACCCGGTGGGCGCAGGGCGGCATCGCGGTGGTGCTGCCCGGCCCCGCTGACACCGCTGACACCACGGACAGCGTCGAAGCGCATGTCAACGACACCCTGGTGGCCGGCGCGGGGCTGTGCGATGAGAACGCTGTTCGGTCGATCCTGGCCGCCGGCCCGGCCGCGGTCGCTGCCCTACGGTCTCGCGGCGCCCGATTCGACGGTGCCGTCAATGGGGGGGCGAACGAATTGGAGCGCACCCGGGAGGGCGGGCACCGGGCCTTCCGGGTGATCCACGCTGGGGGCGACGCCACCGGGGCCGAGATCGAGCGGGTGCTGGCTGGCGCGGCGCGTGGTGGGCAGCTGCCGTTGCTGGAAGCCCAGCCGGTGACCGACGTGCTGTTCGACGAAGCCGGCCGGGTGGCCGGATTGGCGCTACTTGGCGATGGTGTGCTGCGGGCCCGCGCCGTGTTGCTCGCCACCGGGGGCCTCGGCCAGCTCTACGCCGTCAGCACCAACGCCGATGTGGCTACCGGTGACGGGCTGGCGCTGGCGTTGCGGGCCGGCGCGACGACCGCCGATCTGGAATTCGTGCAGTTCCATCCGACCGCGCTGTATGTCGGGCCCAACTCGCGGGGTCGCCAGCCGTTGGTCACCGAGGCGATCCGGGGTGAGGGCGCGGTGCTGGTGGATACCACCGGCGCGCCGGTGATGACCGGCGTGCATCCCCTCGGTGCGCTGGCGCCCCGCGATGTGGTGGCGGCTGCGATCACCAGCCGGATGGCTGCGACCGGTAGCGACCATGTACTGCTCGACGCCACGCATCTTGGCGGCGCCTTGTTGCGTCGCCGCTTTCCGACGGTGCATGCGGCGTGCACGGCAATTGGCGTCGATCCCGGCCGCATGCCGATTCCGGTAGCCCCCGCGGCTCATTACCAGTGCGGTGGGGTGGTCACCGACATCGGCGGCCGGACCACCGTTGCCGGGCTTTACGTCGCCGGCGAGCTGGCCCGCACCGGTCTGCACGGCGCGAACCGGCTCGCCTCCAACAGCCTGCTGGAAGGGCTGGTGCTGGGCACCCGATCCGCGGAGGCGGTAGCCGCCGACCTCGGGACGCTGCCGCGTCCGGGGCCACCGTCGCCGCCCTGCTCGCTGCGCCGGATCGCTGAGCGCGATGCGGTGCAGCGGTCGATGAGCGCACACGCGGGAATCGGGCGCGATGCCGCCGGGCTAGCCACCGCCTCGGCGGTCGTGGACGTCACCACGCAACGGCCGCTGCGGACTGCTCGTGACGCCGAGGATGCCGCGCTGACCCTGACCGCCGCTGCCGTGCTCGCCGCGGCGACGGAACGCACCGAAAGTCGTGGTTGCCACCTGCGCACCGACCACCCCCGTACCGCGGCGCGCTGGCGACGCAGCATTGCCGTGGTGGTCGACGACACAGGAACTCCGGTGCCGGCTGACTTGGCGCTGGTCGGAGGCGCGGCGTGAGCGCTGACGTCGCTACCGAAGAACTCGATTCCGACGACCTGAACCGTGTTGTCGCCACCGCGCTGGAAGAAGACCTGCGCTACGGCCCCGACATCACCACGTCCGCCTGCGTGCCCGCTGGTGCTGTCGCCACGGCCACCGTGTCGCCGCGCGGGCCCGGCACGCTGGCCGGATTGCCGGTCTTTCTCGCCGTGCTCGATGCGGTGCTCGGCGCTGGCGGTTACGAGGTCACCGCCCAGCGCCGGGATGGCGATCGGCTTGCCGCCGGCGATGTCGCCGTCGCCGTCCGCGCCCCGGTTGCTGGTCTGCTCACCGCCGAACGCACTGCGCTGAACGTACTGTGTCATCTGTCCGGGATAGCTACTGTCACCGCGGCCTGGGTCGATGCGGTCGCCGGTACCGGCGTGTCGATCCGGGATTCCCGTAAGACCCTTCCTGGCCTGCGCACGCTGCAGAAGTACGCGGTGCGCTGCGGTGGCGGGGTCAACCACCGGATGGGCCTGGGCGACGCTTTGCTGATCAAGGACAATCACGTGGCCGCTGCCGGGTCGGTGACCGCGGCCATTGCGGCCGCTCGCGCGGCCGCCCCGCAGCTGCCCTGCGAGGTGGAGGCCGGGACTCTAGAGGAGTTGGACGAGGCGCTGGCGGCGGGTGCGTTGCTTGTCCTGTTGGACAACATGACGGTGGCGCAGTGCACCGAGGCGGTCCGCCGCGCCGCGGGTTCGGATACCGAACTGGAGGCCTCCGGCGGCCTGACGCTGGAGGTCGCACGCGCGTACGCCGAAACCGGGGTGCGTTACCTTGCGGTCGGCGCCCTCACCCACTCAGCCCCCGCACTGGACCTCGGCCTAGACCTGTCGTGACCGCCGCTTGTCTAGGCAGCGGCAGCGGAGATGCACTCAACGTGCTGTGGAGACAAGAAGCTGGATGGGCAGGTGATCCCGGCATTGACTGGCGCGAAGGCATCCATTGCCTCAGCGTTGCCATGCACGGCCTGCAGCAACTCCGCCAACTCGAGTGGCGGGGGGCTCCAGCGTCGCGAGCTGAGTGGTAGGCCCGCTCGTAGTGCGCTGCGGCGGCGGAGTGTTCCTGCTGCAGATACAGCGCCTCAGTGAGACCTTCCGGGTCCGAACATCTGGCGCGCGGTCGCCGCGTGCCCCGCACGCAGCGCTGCGACACCTTCGTCGATCAGTGGCGCGCTCACCGACTGATGATGGCACGGTTTGACCGCCGGATTCGCCAGCTAGCGGGTACGGGATCCGTCGAGCAGCGTTGCGAGTGCGGCATGCCACTGGCCGTGCACCTGGTCGTCACCAGGCACGTCGCCCACGATCGCGCCACAAACCACGCAGAGCTTGCCGGTGGAGCGATATTCGTAGCTGGGAGTCTGCGCGACCAGCGCACGCGCCGCGTCAAGAGCCATCGGTTCGTCCTCTTCCGGGCTTGAGCTCACGGGCGTGCGGGGCAGGTCCCGCCGGTGATCCGGGGGACGCAGTCTGCGTAGTCCAGCAGCAAGTCCACCGCTTTGTCGTTGCGAGTGGTCTCGCGGTCGATCACGCTTGCCGGGGGGTAGAAGCCACCTTCTGTCAGGCTGGTTGGGTACATCTCGAGCGTGTAGGACCAGATGTGGTGCTGTGCCCACATCCAGTCGCCGATCGAGCCGTCGGTGATATAGAGGTGGCTGGACTGCTCGGGGGTGTACCCGTTGGTGGCGGCCATCTGTTCACCGAGCTTGCGGAAGGTCGCTGCGTCGGATGCGCTCAGTCCAGGGCCGGTGTCGTCGGTGGTGAAACCGTAGGGCCACAGCACCAGCTCGGAGAAGCTGTGGAAGTCAATGTGTGCGGTGATCTGCTGTACCCCGTTGATCACCCGGCTGTTCACCCAGTCCCGAAGCTGCGCGGTCTCCGGCGCGGAGAACGCGGCGGTGCCGTGGTAGCTGTCGCTAGCCGGGTTCGCGCTAGAGCCGCCGCAGCAGGCCCACTCGTCGCCCCAGTTGCGGTTGGTGTCAGTGCCGACGTCGGTCGTTCCGGGAGTCGGTTGCCGGTTTTTGCGCCACAGGCCGAACAGGCCGGTGGAGATGTCGTACTCGGCGCCGTCCGGGTTGACCATCGGCGCTACCCAGATCTCGCGGGACCGAACTAGCCGCGTGATGGCCGGATCCGTGCCATAACCTTGGGCCATCCGCTTCACGATATGCAGGCACATCTCCACGGTGAGATGTTCGCGGGCGTGCTGGGCGCAGGTGAACAGCACCTCCGGCCCGGGCTTGTCGACACGCACGTCGTCGCTGATCTTCACGAGCAGCAGCGGGCGGCCCTGCGGCGATTTGCCGTAGCTGGTGACTGCGACCTGGTTGGGGTGCGCGGCGGCCACGGCGTCCAGCTCGCTGGTGAGCGCTGAATAGGTGTGGTAACCCTGGTAGCCGACCGGGAACTGGCCGGGCCCGACCGGGACGGGCGTTGCCGCCGTCTTCACCGGCACTAGCTGTAGCCCGCTGGCGCGTAACTGCTCGACCTGCGCAGGGGTGGCCCGGATTTCCAGGTAGTCGCGGCCGCCGCCGAGAACTTCGGCGCCCTTGCGCACTATCGCGGTGCGCGTAGCCGGGTTGTCCACTCCCGTCACCCGGTAGGTCGACGGCGGTGGGGGCGGGGGTTGCGGTGGCGCCGCCATCGCGGACCACGGAACGTTCAATGCCAGCAACGCCGCCATCACGACTACGACAACCCGCCACCTCGACACTGCGGGGAGCGTAACGACCGCTGCTTTTCGGGCAATCAGCGGGCTCAATGCGCAACGCCGGCGCATTAGGGTGGGGAGCGTGTTGAGGCGGATGGATTTGCGCGGTGGCATGCCCGGGCCGGCGGTGTTGCGAGGCATGTTGCCGCGAGCCGAGGTGGACGTCGATGCGGCGCTGCATCAGGTGACCCCGGTGATCGACGCGGTGCGCGCCCGGGGAGTCGAGGCGGTTCTGGAGTTCAGCGAGCGGTTTGATGGGGTACGGCCGGCGGGCATCCGGGTGCCGCCCAATGTCCTGCAGGCAGAGCTGGAGCAGCTGGACCCGGCGGTGCGCGTCGCGCTGGAGGAGTCCATGGCGCGGATCCACCGGGCCCACTCCGACCAGCAGCGCACCGAAACGGTCACCCAGGTGGTGCCGGGCGGCACCGTCACCCAGCGGTGGACGCCGGTGGCGCGGGTTGGTTTGTATGCGCCCGGCGGGTTGGCGGTGTACCCGTCCACGGTGGTCATGAACGTGGTCCCGGCGCAGGTGGCCGGGGTGACGTCGCTGGTGGTGTGCTCACCGCCGCGGGCCGGCAGCGGCGATCGTGGCGGTCGCCCTCATCCCACGGTGCTCGCCGCCGCCGCCTTGCTCGGGATCGATGAGGTGTGGGCGGTCGGGGGGGCGCAGGCCGTCGCGCTGCTCGCCTACGGCGGCACCGACACCGACGGCGCGCCGCTGGACCCGGTAGATATGGTTACCGGCCCCGGCAACATCTACGTCACCGCGGCCAAGCGCGCGCTGCGCGGCATGATCGGCATCGACGCCGAGGCCGGTCCCACCGAGATCGCCATCCTGGCCGATCGCACCGCGGATCCGGTGCACGTCGCCGCTGACCTGATCTCCCAAGCTGAACACGACACCCTGGCGGCCAGCGTGCTGGTCACTGACTCGGTCGCTCTTGCCGACGCCGTTGATGCCCAACTGAGCCGGCAGGTCGCTGCCACCAAGCACACCGAGCGGATCCGCACCGCGCTGACCGGGCGGCAGTCCGGCTGCGTCCTGGTGTCCGACCTGGACGCCGGCCTGACAGTGGTGGACGCTTACGCAGCCGAACATCTGGAAATTCAAACGCTGGACGCGGCCGCGGTGGCCCGCCGGGTGCACAACGCCGGGGCGATCTTCGTCGGCCCGTATGCGCCGGTGTCTCTAGGCGACTACTGCGCCGGTTCAAACCACGTGCTGCCCACGGGAGGCTGCGCGAGGCACTCATCGGGCCTGTCGGTGCAGTCTTTTCTGCGCGGTATACAGCTCATCGAGTACGACGAGGACGCCCTGGTCAAGGTCGCCGACCACGTCGTCGCCCTCTCGGAGGCCGAAGACCTTCCCGCTCACGGCCAGGCGATCACCGCCCGCTTCCAGCGGTGACCCCTCCCGAAATGACCCCTCCATGTCAGGAAAAAGGCGGGGGAGTAGGAGCTTGGGTCAGGCTCGAGGGGTTGCCGTTGGGGGAGGGGTTGCGAGGGCGCATCCCGTACGGGGCGCCGCAGCTTGATGTGGCGGTGCGGCTGAACACCAATGAGAACCCTTACCCGCCGCCCCCCGGCCTGGTCGCCGCTGTCGCGGACGCGGTATGCGAGGCGGCTCGAAACCTGCATCGCTACCCCGATCGCGACGCCGTCGCGCTGCGCACTGACCTGGCCGGCTACCTCGCCAAGCGCACCGGGGTGCCGCTGACCGCGGCGAACGTGTGGGCCGCCAATGGGTCCAACGAGATCATCCAGCAGCTGCTGCAGGCCTTCGGCGGGCCTGGGCGCACTGCGCTGGGCTTCGTCCCGTCCTACTCGATGCACCCGATCATCTCCGCCGGAACCCGGACGGAGTGGATACCGGCGCCCCGCCGGGCAGACTTCTCCCTCGATCCCGCCGGCGCCGTGGCGGCCATCAAGGAACACCAGCCCGACGTGCTGTTCGTCACTAGTCCCAACAACCCCACCGGGCAATCAATACCACCTGACGACCTCGCGGCCGTGATCACTGCCGCGCCGGGCATCGTGGTGGTCGACGAGGCTTACGGTGAGTTCAGCGCGCGGCCGAGCGCGATCGGGCTGCTCGAGCAGTTCGCCGACCGGCTAGTGATCTGCCGGACGATGAGCAAGGCGTTCGCCTTCGCCGGTGGCCGGCTGGGGTACCTCGCGGCTGCGCCGGCCGTCGTGGACGCCTTACTGCTGGTAAGGCTGCCCTACCACCTGTCCGTGCTTACCCAGGTCGCCGCCCGGGCGGCGCTGCGGCACGGCTCGGCCACTCTGGAGTCCGTCGCGGTGTTGGTGGCCGAGCGAAAGCGGGTCGCTCGCGCCCTGAGCGACCTCGGCGCCCATGTGGTGCCTTCCGACGCCAACTTCATCCTCTTCGGACGCTTCGCCGACGCGCCGACTGCCTGGCGACGCTACCTCGACCACGGTGTACTGATCCGTGACGTCGGGATTCCTGGTCACCTGCGGGTCACCGTAGGTACCCCCGCGGAGAATGACGCCTTTCTGGCTGCGAGTGCCGCAGTGCTAGCGCAGGAGGAACAGTGAGCCGCACGGCCCGGATCGAACGGGTAACCAAGGAGTCCACCGTGCTCGTCGAACTGGACCTCGACGGCACCGGCAACGCCGAAGTGAGCACCGGTATCGCGTTCTTCGACCACATGCTCACCTCGCTGGGCAAGCACGCGGCCTTCAACCTGGTTGTGCGGGCCACCGGTGACGTCGAGGTCGACGCGCACCACACCGTCGAGGACGTCGCCATCGTGCTCGGCCAGGCACTGCGCGAGGCGCTGGGGGACAAGTCAGGCATCCGGCGTTTCGGGGACGCGTGGGTACCGATGGACGAAGCCCTGGCGCATGCCGTGGTGGACGTGTCTGGGCGCCCCTACTGCGTGCACACCGGCGAACCGGACGCGCTGGCCGGTTTCGTCGTCGGCGGTCAGTATCCCACCGTGCTCAACCGGCACGTCTTCGAAACGCTTGCCTTCCACGCACAGTTGGCGGTGCATCTCCGGGTACTGCATGGTCGAGACCCGCACCACGTCACCGAGGCGCAATACAAGGCACTGGCCCGGGCGCTGCGCGCCGCCGTTGAGCCCGATCCGCGAGCCGGTGGCGTCCCCTCCACCAAAGGCGTCCTGTGAGTTGGGTGGGTGTGGCGCTGCTGGCTGTGGCCGGTTTCCTGCTCGGTGGGGTGGTTTCGGTGTGGCGCACCTCGCGGATTCTGGCCGGAACGCTAGGGGTTGCTGCGGCGTTGGCCACCGCCGCTGGCATCGCCTGGTTGCTCTAACGGGTTAGACCGAGTTGGCGGAGCAGGCCTAACTGGTCCAGGCAGCCCCACCGTTCGACAATCTTGTCACCGTCGATGCGGAAGATGTTGACGCCGCGCAGGGTCAGGGTCTTGCCGGTGGGGGGTGTGCCCATCAGCTCCGCGCGGTGGGTGCCGCTGGCGGTGAACAGCTCGGCGATGATGTCGCCCTCAGCGATCAACAGTTCTATATCGGCGTGCCAATCGGGCAGCGCCTGGCGGAACATGGCGGCCGCCTGCCGCATGCCTTCCGGCCCGTCTGGAGCCCCCGGAAACGGCGGATCGTGGCTGACGAAATCCGGGTGCAGGTAGCGGTCGATGGCGTTGAGGTCACCCTTGCTGAACAGGTCCTGGATGAAGTCGTTGACGAGCTGCTTGTTGCGCGTGTTGCGATCGGTAGTCATGGCCAGATGGTGTGCCCGGCAAGGTACGACCACCATCCCAGCAATTTGGGAGTTACCAGCGCGCATTGGTGCGGGACACTGGTCGCTATGCCCAGGCCGGTGAGCGCGCGCCAAGCCGAGCGTGACCTTGTCCGGCATTGCCACAGCGGCTTGGATACCGCCGACGTGCAGCGCCAGGTGCTGCGCTCGCTGCGCCGGCTGATGCCGGTCGACGCTGCCTTCTTCGCCACCGCGGATCCCGAGACCCTGCTGTTCACCGGTGCGACTAGCGAAGAGCCGCTCAACGAGGCGACACCACTGTTTCTGGACAACGAGTTCGGCTGCCAGGACGTAAACAAGTTCGCTGCGCTGGCCACCTCGGCGCGGCACGTGGCCTCGCTGGACGATGCGACCGGTAGGGACCGGCGGGCCAGTGCGCGATACCGCGACATCATGCGGCCGCTAGGCCTGGGTGATGAGCTACGGGCGGCGCTGGTCGCCGGCTCGTACTGCTGGGGTTACCTGTGCTTGCATCGCGAGGAACACCCGCTGGGCTTTACACCCGCGGAAGCTGCAGTGCTGGCCCGGGTCGGCCCGCACATTGCCCACGCGCTGCGCCAGGCCGTGCTGCACACCAGGTGTACCGAGGCCGGCGACCCCTCCGGTCCGGGTGTTGTGCTGCTCGCCGATGACTTGAGTGTGGTCGCGATCACCCCGCAAGCCGAGCACCTGCTGTCTTCGATCGACGACGGTCCGCCTGCCAAGCACCTGTTGCCAGTCGCTGTGCAGGCCGTGGCCGCGGCACTGGTAGCGGTGACCCGCGGCACGGCAACGCACCTTCCTAGCGCCCGGGTTCCGACCAGAGCTGGTCGGTGGCTCACCGTGCACGCATCCCACCTGCACGGGCCTGATGAGGACCGCATTGCCATCGTGCTGGAACCCACCGAAGTCCGCGCCAGCGCACCGTTCATGCTGGCCGTCTACGGGCTGTCCAGCCGGGAGGCCGAGGTGGCAAGACTTGTACTGCGCGGCGCCTCGACTTGCGCTATCGCCGACACGCTGCACATTTCCCGGCACACCGTGCAAGATCATCTCAAAGCCGTCTTCGACAAGGTCGGCGTGCGCAGCCGCCGTGACCTGGTGGGTCACTTGCTCGGCGCGGCAACCGCGGATCGAGGCATATGACCACCCGAGTGCTGGTCGTCGGTGCCGACGCGACCGGGATGAGCGCGGCCTCGCAGGCGCTGCGCCGCGCCGGGCGCGACACGCTGACGGTGGTGGCATTCGAGCGCGGTCACCACGTGTCCTACTCGGCGTGCGGTATCCCGTACTGGGTGGCGGGTGACGTGCGCGGTCCAGACGCGCTGATCGCCCGCAGTGCCGCCGACCACCGGGCCAACGGCATCGACCTGCGGTTGCGCACCGAGGTCACCGAGATCGACCTGGATACTCGCACGGTGCGGGCCGCTCCACTGGATGGCGGCGCGAGCTACCAGGTCGGCTTCGACGAACTGGTGCTGGCTACCGGCGCCGTCCCGGTGCGCCCAGACCTGTCCGGAGTGCACGCACCAGGCGTGTACGGCATTCAGACCCTTGACGATGGCGCGGCGGTGCTGGCGGGTCTAACCGGGTCGCCGCGCCGGGCGGTGGTCGTGGGCGGCGGATACATCGGTATCGAGATGGCCGAGGCGATGCTTCGCCGCGGGCTGGCGGTGACGGTCGTGGATCAGGCTCCCGAACCGATGCCCACCCTCGACCCGGACATGGGCGCCTTGGTGCGCGAGGCGATGCAGGGCATGGGCATTGAGGTGCTCACTGGTACCCCAGTCAGCGGTTTCGACACCGGTTCCGGCGACCGGGTCTGCGCTGTGGTCACCGCGAAAGGCACGCTCCCGGCGGATCTCGTCGTGCTGGGCCTGGGTGTGCGGCCGAATACCGAACTGGCCGGGATGGCCGATCTGCCGCTGGGGGAGCACGGTGGGGTGCTCACGGATTTCCAGATGCGAGTGCCGGGCCATGACGGGGTGTGGGCTGGCGGTGACTGCGTCGAAGTGCTCCATCGTGTCTCGCAACGTCGCGTGCATGTCGCGTTGGGCACCCACGCGAACAAGCACGGCCGGGTAATCGGCACGAACCTCGGCGGTGGCTACGCGACCTTCCTCGGCGTGGTCGGCACCGCGATCAGCAAGGTATGCGATCTGGAGGTCGGTCGAACGGGGTTGGGAGAAGCCGAGGCGCGGGCTGCGGGGCTGGAGCCGGTGGCCGTGACAGTGCAGGCCACCACCCGGGCGGGTTACTTTCCGG
>DATELN010000192.1:0-44173 GCA_035276605.1 Pseudonocardiaceae bacterium
AGCTGATCGGTCGCGCCGATACCTTTAGTCGAAGTGCACTTCAGCTACCTCGACAGCGGTCCTATGCTTTCACGGTGCACAACTGCTCGCCAAATTAATGGAGTGTTACCCAAAGCGTCACCCGCCGTTGCGGTATTCAAAACAATTTCGCATCGGCCCTGCCGCATCACCCGTTTTGCGTAGGCAACTGCGCTCACTCAGATGGCCAAATACTCATGGATAACCCCATCAATACGCCGATTGAGCAAGCAGCGGCGGCCTTGGCCAACGCGGCCACCCTGCCGATGACGGCAACTGACGAAGAGACTCTGACGCTGGTCTATGACCTCGCCCGGATCGCCCGCCACCTCGGCGAGCTCACCGCGGCTGCCCGGAACCGTTTGGCAGCCTGGGGAACCGTCACGCCGCACCTCCAGCAGGCTGAAGCCCTAGCAGCCGACACCACCCGATGCCTGAGCCACGCCGCAGGCACCTACACCTTCAACATCATCCGGCTAACCTCCACCGGCATCTCCACCTGACCGCCAGCTCCCAGGCACGGCAGGCACCCGTCCCCATGCCGAGACGAGTGTCGGTGACATGGTCAAGAATGACGGGTCTTCCTGAACGGCTCGGGCAGCCGCAATCTCCTGGTCGGTGACCTGCCCGGTGGCGACGAGGGCTTCTCGCATTCGGTCAAAACCCTGGATCCAGAACTGCGCTTCAGCACTATTACCCCGTGTCAACCGGCTGCGCGCCTCACACCCGATATCGACCAGACCTTGGTCACTGAGCAGCTTGGGTAACGCCCTGCCAAGGAGGTCGTCGAGGGTGAAGGACGCGCGCAGGAAGTCCATACCGACGGCGAGCACCTTCTCCAACACGGGGTCTGGCGCAATCAGAAAGCGCGCGGTCCAGTCGAAGTCTTCGATGACCAGCCAACCGCCCGGTCGCACCCAACACGCGAGTCGGTCGAGGGCTTTCTCGGGCTCCGGAAGGTGCTCGAGTAGCGCCCGCGCGTGGAGCAGGTCAAAGTGGTTCCCCGGGCAATCCTCGACCGTGAAATCGTGCCGCAGCACCTGGACATTCGGCGCCGCGACGGCGGCGAGGTGACGGACGTCCAGGTCGGTGGCCACCACCTGCCCGGCGGGGCCGACCTGATCGGCGAGCCACCGGGTGACGGAGCCGCCTCCGGCGGCCACCTCGGCGCAGCGCCAGCCTGGCCCAACGCCCAGACGAGCCAGCACATCAGTTGTGATCGGGTCGACCATCGCCTCGAGCCCGCTCAGCCGGCCACGCTCGAAGTCCGACTCCTCAGCAAAGGCGTAAGCCATCGCTTTCCCCACCTGTCCTGCGGCTAGTCCCGCCCAACGACAAGAGCGGCGGGCGCGAGGATCTGATACCGCTTCAGCTGTAGAGCCGGCGAGGCGTTGTTACGCCATGCTGTTTCGGACTGCGATAAGTCACCGTTGCGACGTTCGGGTGCTCCTGTGGGTGCGGGTAATCCCGCACAGCGCGTTTTCCGTACTGAAGGGTTGAGCGCAACAGTCGCTCAGGTAAACAGGGACCGACGGGAGGGTGAAGTCGTGAACGGTTACTTCGAGCCGTTCGACCGCGCTCGCTGTGAATGGAATAACGGTGGCCGCAATAGCGGCCGGCGCAACCGTAGTGGCCGCCGCCGTGGTAGCCGTCGCCGTAACAGTCGCCGTGGTAACTGCGACTGCTAGTACGCGGTAAGGCAACATTGGAATGCAGGTTCTACCCGGAGTCGGGGCCGGGTAGGGCTTGTTTCGTTCGCTAAGGCAGGGATAGGCCTTCGGTGGCGAAGCGGCAGGGCGAATTCCTCGAACGGAGTCCTGAGGCGGGAACAGCAACATCAGGGGCCCACACACCCCGACTTGGTCTCGGGGTGATTTTTCGTTGGTTCTGGCCGGCTACCCGGCCCTACCGCGGTCGGTTGCTCATTAGCCTGATTTTGGTCTGCGTCGGGCCATTCGTGGACACCGCGCAGATCTGGATGTTCAAGCTGCTCATCGACGACGTATTGACCCCGCGCAATTTCCACGCCTTTCCCTCCCTCGCGGTCGCCTACCTCGGGATCGCCGTCATCCAGGGAGTGGGCTCCTTCTCCGACGAGGTGCTGTCGGCCTGGTTGGGTGAGCGGTTCGTGCTCGACCTGCGCACCCGGGTGTTCGACCACCTGCACCGGCTCTCGGTGGACTTCTTCGACCGCCGCCAACTCGGGGACACGCTATCCCGGTTGACCAGTGATATCGACGCGATCGAGGCACTGGTGCTGTCCGGCGTCACCCGGACCCTGTCGTACGGGGCTGAGATCGTGCTGTTCACCGGCGCGTTGTTCTACTTGAACTGGCAGCTCGCCCTGGCGTCGATGCTCGCCGCGCCGGTGTTCGCGCTCGGTGCCAGGTACTTCTCGGCCCGGATCAAGGACGCCTCCCGGGAGCAGCGGCGGCGGTCGGGCTCGGTCACCGCAGTCGCCGAGGAAAGCCTGGGCAACACCGCCTTGGTGCAGGCCTATGACCGTCGAGCGGCCGAGACCCAGCGGTTCCACCGGGAGAACCTCGGCCGGTTCGCCGCGGAGATGGCCGCGACCCGGTTGGAGGCGTTGTTCCGGCCGCTGGTGGAGATGCTGGAAGTCGTCGGTGTGGTGCTGGTTGTCGGCGTGGGCGTGTGGCTACTGCAACGTGATCAGATCACCCTGGGTGGGCTGCTGGTGTTCGTGACCTACCTCACCAGGCTCTACAGCCCGATCCGGGGAACCGGCCGGCTGTCCAACACCGTCTACGCCGCCAGCGCCAGCGCCGAGCGCATCATCGACCTGCTCAGCCACCAGCCCGACGTCCGCGACCCCGCCGACCCGGGGCCACTGCCCCCGAACCAGGCCACCGGCAGCGTGGTTTTCGACGCGGTTACCTTCACCTACCCCGGCGCCACCCGCCCCACCCTCGACGCGGTCAGTTTCACGGCGCGGCCGGGCCAGAAGATCGCGCTCGTCGGCGCGAGCGGGGCCGGAAAGTCCACGCTGGGCAAGCTGCTGCTGCGGTTCTACGACCCGGACAGCGGCCACATCACCCTTGACGGGTGCGACCTGCGGGACCTGGGTCTGGCCAGCCTGCGGGGCAACATGGCAGTGGTGTTGCAGGAAACGCTGGTCTTCGACGGAACCATCCGCGACAACATTCTGTGGGGCAAACCGGATGCCACCGACGCCGAAGTGGTCGCCGCGGCCACCGCGGCGGACGCCCACGAGTTCATCAGCGCCCTGCCCGACGGCTACCACACCCGAATCGGACAACGTGGCCGACTGCTGTCGGGGGGTCAACGCCAGCGGCTGGCCATCGCCCGAGCCATGATCCGTGATGCCCCAGTGTTGTTACTCGACGAGCCGACCACCGGGCTGGACGCGGCATCCGCCCAACGCATCCTGGCGCCGATGCGCCGGCTGATGTCCGGGCGTACCACGTTAATCATCTCCCACAACCTGCTCACGGTGACCGACGCCGACCAGATCCTGGTTCTCGACCGCGGCCGGATCACCGGCGCCGGCACCCACGAGGACCTGCTGTTCACCAACCCCGGCTATGCCGAGCTATACCGGTTACATCACCAGCCCCGACTCCACCCGGAACCGATATGACCCCCGACGAGGCCCTGCCGCATCCACCAGGGCACCAGCTCGCACCCGGGTACGTGGTGATCGAACATGTGCGCCGCGGCGAGGATCTGGACTGCTACGAAACCTGGAGTTCTCAGCGGTACTGCCGGTGTTTTGTCAAGACGCTGCAACCCGATGCCGCCACCGACGCCTCGGCCCGGCGTTACCTCAAGCGCGAAGCGCGCCTGCTGCTGTCGCTGAGCCATCCGCACCTGGTGCGGGCCTACGAGTACATCGTCCCGCCAGACGGGCAGCCGCCGCTGCTGGTTCTGGAAAACCTCACCGGCGCAACCCTGAGCTACCTGCTCAACCACAACGGCGGGCGTCCGGCAAGGTTGAGCGCCGCGGATCTGCGGCACCTCGGCCAGCAGCTGTGCTCGGTGCTGCGCTACCTGCACAGCCGCGGCTACCTACACCTGGACGTCAAACCGAGCAACATCATCGCCAGCCACGGCGTCGCCCGGTTGATCGATCTGAGCCTGGCCCGCCCCCCCGGCCACTGCCCCGCCGGGACCGGCACGCCCGGCTACCTGTCACCCGAGCAACTCGCTGGCGGCGAGCTCGGACCGCCCGCCGACGTATGGGGCGTCGGCCTGGTGCTCTACCAAGCGGCTACCGCTACCCAACCCTTCGACCTGCCCGACGTATCCCTGTCGACCGGCTCGACGCTGTCACGTTGCGACGCCCTGCTGGCCCATCCCGCGCCTAAGGTCCGCGCACGCCGCCGGCTACCGCCGGACGTCGCCACCGTCATCGACGCCTGCCTGCACCGGGACCCCGACCGGCGCCCGACACTCGAAGTCCTCGACGCCGCACTCGCGACGCTTGCCGCGGCGCCGGAATCCGGATCCAGGTAGGTCTTTAATGGGCGGTATGGCCATTCGCCGGGCATCCCTGGGCCGGATGTCCGATGACATGCTGCTCGCCGGTCTGGGCGGGGGGGACGCGCAAGCCGCAGTGGCGTTCGTTCGCCGGTTCCAGCCGATGGTGTTCGGTGTGGCGCTCGCCGTTGTCGGCGACCGTGGCCTGGCTGAGGATATTGCCCAGCAAGCCTTCGAGCGCGCCTGGCGGCACGCTGGTCTCTACGACCCCCGGCGAGGATCCGTGCGAACGTGGTTGACCCGCATCGTGCACAACCTCGCGGTGGACGCTGCGCGGGTCCGCCGCGCCGCGCCGATCGACCCGGACGAGCTGCTGCCGCTGATTACGGCCATCACCGACAGCCCCGAACGCCGGGCGATAGCCAGCGAAACCTCTACGCAACTGCGTGCCGCTCTGGCCGCCTTGCCGCCCGAGCAGGCCAGAGCCGTGGTCATGGCCGCAGTGCACGGGCTGACCGCCCGGGAGATCGCCGACGCGGAGAAAGTCCCGGTGGGGACGGCGAAGTCGCGCATTCGCGCCGCCATGACCAAGCTGCACGCCACGCTGCCCGCACCGCGAGCCGACCATGGCTGAGCTGACCTGCCAGCAGTGCCAAGACCTCGCCGCGGAACTGGCTCTCGACGTGCTGCCCGGCCACGAGCGGGCTGCCGCGCTGGCGCACCTGGAAGTCTGCACCACCTGCCAGGACACGGTTTCGGCGCTGACCGTCACAGCCGACCGGCTGGTCGAGCTGGTACCGGCGGCGCAACCACCCGCTGGGTTTGAACAGCGGGTGATCGGCGCGCTGACGCCGGCTCCGCGGCGCACCCGGCGGTGGTGGATACCGGCCGCCGCTGCCCTGCTCGCCATCGCCCTGGCTACCGGCGGCTGGATCCTCGGCCACTCGAACTCCCCTACCCCGCCGGTCGAGGCTGACACCCAGGCCGGTGAGCGGACCGTCATGTATGCGCCGCTGACCACCGCGCAACACCAGGTCGGCCACGCCTACGTTTATCCCGGTACCCCGTCCTGGATCTACTTGGCGATTGATGGCGATACGGCCAGCCACGGCGGTTCGGCCAGCAACGGCGAGACGGCCGGCAACACTGTCCACTGTGAGGTGGTGCGGCGCGACGGCTCAGCCGTGCGAGTCGGCACCTTCCCGCTCACCCACGGACGCGGGGCGTGGGGCGGTCCGGCACCCGTCGACCGCGACACCCTCGCCACCGCCAGGCTGACCGACGGCCACGGCGACACCCTCGCCACCGCCCATTTCGGCCCGCCATCGCACAACCGCTCGCACCCCGACCACCGCCGCCCCGAGCACCCCGAACACTCCCAGAACTCCCAGCACGACGATCACCCCCAGCAGCCCCGTTGACCCCCGCCGCCCCTACCCGACATGGAGACCTATCGGGGTATCAGGCAGGTGCGGTTGAGGCCGGTATCACACGGATGGGGGGGCGTCTTCCCTGTTGGCGACCCGCGGCAGGAGAGACCATAGACGTACCTGGCGCATCGGGAGGCACTGATGAAGGTCGAGGAGATCCTGAAGTCGAAGGGCCGATCTGTCGAGACCATCGACGCTGACTCGAGCATCGCTGAGGCAATAGGCCGGCTCAATGGACCCCCACAAATCGGTTCGCTGGTCGTTCCCGACGAGCTCGGGCAGCAGCCGTTCGCCGGCACGCTCACCGAGCGCGACATCATCCGTGCGCTGGGTAAGTACGGTGCGAAATTGTTGACCATGCGGGTCGCCGACGCGATGTCGCGCAACGTGCCCATCTGCGCGCCGCAGGACAGCATCGCCCGGCTGATGCAGCAGATGACCGCATCGCGGTACCGTCACGTGCCGGTCGTCGATCGTGGGGAACTGGTCGGTCTCATCAGCATCGGTGACGTGGTCAAGGCCCGCGTCGCGGACATGGAGCTGGAAACGGGCTTGCTTCGCGATTTGTACATTGCCCGCGGATAACGGGTCCCCGCCGGCATTGCGTGGATCACTGGACAAAGCCGCTACAAGACAGTTGTCCGCCAGCTCAAAGATCCCCGGAACATCCACTTAGCGCGGGTTGCGGGGCGGTGCACCCATTTGCAATAAAGGGTGCATCGGAGATCACCCAGGAGCCTTGCCGTGAGCGCATCCTCTACATTGCTGAGGACACCTTCGCCAAGTTGCCGGTGCACTGGATGTGGTGGCCCGCGATCGCCGGCCTGATCATTGGTCTCGGCGGCCTGATCGAGCCACGGGCGCTGGGCGTGGATTACAACGTGATCGACGACCTGATCACCGGGCGGGCCACGCTGACCCTCATCGTGGGCATCTTGGTGGTCAAGAGCCTGATCTGGGCGCTGTCGCTGGGGTCGGGTACCTCCGGTGGGGTGCTCGCGCCGGTTCGCATGATCGGCGCTGCAGCCGGTGCGCTGGAGGGATACGTGTTCCCGCACGCCGTGCCCGGCTTCTGGGCGTTGATCGGCCTGGCCACCGCGGTCGGCGGGGTGATGCGGGTGCCCTTCACCGGTGTGCTGTTCGCACTTGAGCTCACGCACGCCTGGACGGCACTGTTCCCGCTGCTGATCGCCTCATCCGCCGCCTACGGAGTGTCCGCGCTGGCGCTGCGCCGCTCTGTACTCACGGAGAAGATCTCTCGGCGCGGCTACCACCTGTCCCGGGAATACGACGTCGACTCGCTCGAGGTGCTGCTGGTCGACGAAGTCATGACCGTGCCCCGGCTCGATCACAACCGGAAGGTGCCCGACGGGTCCCGCACCCGCTGCAGCGGCTGTTTCCGGTACTCGATGAGCTCGGCCAGCTTCGCGGCGTGGCCACCCGAGCCGAACTGATCGACGGGCGGGGGACCAAGATCAGCGACGTGATGATTCGCAAGCCGGTGGTGGTTCATCCCGGTGACACGCTGCGCATGGTGGCCAACCTGTTCGCCGAAAGGCATATCACCAGCTCTCCAGTCGTCGATTCGGAGGACGGCGGAAAGGTGCTCGGGCTGATAACAGTCGACCAGCTACTCGACGGCCGACTGCGCGACCTCGCCGAAGAACACGACCGGGAGCGGCCTTTTAGCCGGCGCCGGCGAACGTGAACGCCAGGATCGCGCCCGGATTGGCGAGCTTCTCCGTCGGTGGCCCGAACTTCGGCCCAGCCAAGCCATTGGCGTCGGTGGCAATATACACAGTTCGATGATCCGGGCTCAGCGCCAGATCCCGGTAACGGTTGGTGGTCTTGAACAACTGGGTGATGTCGCCCTGAACCGAACCGCCGTCCTGGGTAAGCCGCAGGCAGTACAACGCTCCGTTCTTCAGGCTTGTCACCAGTAGGGAGTTGCGCCAGCCGGCAAAAATCCCATCGCCGGCTGGGACATAGTCGATACTCGACGGCGCGACCGACGGCCAGCAGATATACGCCTGGTCACCGCAGGCCGGGTCCCGGAAGTTGTATCCGTTGGGAACCGTGTACAGCGTCTTGAGCGGCTCGACGTAGTCCGGGCTGTTCCACGCCGTTTCCCGCTGCTGCGGAACCGACGGCGGAATTTCGAAGTTGTTGTAATGCAGGCTGGCGCATGGCGGATTCGTCGACGCAGACCAGTTCGCATATACGTACGATTCGTCGTCCCGGAAGCCGGACACGTAGGGCCAGCCGTAGTTCTTACCAGCTTGGATGAGGTTGATCTCATCATCGGCCTTGGGGCCGTGTTCGGCCGAGTAGAGCCGGTCACCAGGGCCGAAGACCAGGCCCTGCGGGTTGCGGTGACCGTAGGAGTAGATATGGCTGCGCACTCCGGAGATCACCGGATTGTCTGCCGGCACGCTGCCGTCGAGGTCGAGCCGCAGCGTCTTGCCCACGTAAGTGGCCCAGTTCTTGGTGCGGACGTCATCTGCGGTTGGGAGGTCTTGTGCGCGTATCGGGTTGCAAAAGCGTTGGAACTGGTTGTTTCCCTGGTCGCCGATAGAATAGTAAAGTTTTTGGTCCGGGCCGACCAGCAGGCGTCCGGAATTGTGGTCCGTACTCGCTGGCAGGCCCGTGATCAGATCCGCTGGCTGGTTCAGGGAATGCGCCGCCGGGTTGTAGGTGAATCGGACTATTTTGGCGCGCCGGTCGACCGCTGGGCCCGGATCGGCGTCATAAGTATAGGCGAGAAAGACGTCGTTACTGCCGTGCAGGAAGTTTGCCGGAAACGCCATACCGAGCAAGCCGTCCTGGCTTTCGGTGGAATAGACGTCGGCGATCGTGGCGACCGTGCTCTTCGACCCGTCCGACGGGTTCACTCGGGTGACCCGCTTGCCCGTTTTTTCGGTAACCCAGAGATAACCGTCGGCCGCCCAGGTGATCTCGTAGGGATCCGCTAGCCCGGTGGCCAGAACGCGAAAGCTGAACGGTTCACCCGCCGGCCCCGACGGCGGCGCCGAGGAAGCCGCACACCCGGTTACCGACAACCCAAACAGGACTGCAAGAACCACAAATCGTCGCATGCGCACCCCATCATCGTGCCCGGCGCAGCGGCCGACCTACTACGCAGGGTTACCAAAGCTATGACAGCCGTGGTTTGCCGCTGGACTTGCTGGTGGTGGGCGGGGCGTAGCAGGCAGCACGTGTGCTACTTGCTCCGACTACGGCCACTGAGGTCGGCTGTCCATCGAGACGGGGGGCGGTAGACCTGCCGACCCGATGGACAGCCTATGTCGCAGGTAGCCACGTTGCCGCCGATCGGACATTGGGCATGGAGTACAGCCGGGCTGATCCAGCTTCGGTATCGCGAGCGTGTCGCCCCGCCAGGGACGCTGGTGAGTCCGGTGCCCTAGCGGTTCGTACCGGTCAGGCCGTGGGCAAAGTAGGTACGGTCCTCGGTGACACCCAACTCGGCCGGTTGTGGGCGTGTGGGCTGGTGAGGTCCTGGGTATCGGTGGAGCAGCGTGCGTAGTGGGGTCACGGTGCCCGACATGATCGTAGGTGTAACGGATAGCCCTTCCGCACTGAGAATCATCCGTACTGGCTATGTGAGACTCCGCTGGTCCAGGCCGTGATCGCCGTAGCTCGCGGCGTGGGGTGTCCGTTTGGGATTCCGCGCACGGGACGGAATGACCTTCGCTTCGGGCCTCGGGCAGCTCGCACTTGACAGTCAGAGGCGGTGGATTTGAGACAGGTCGGCAACGTCCATGCGCATCAGCCGATCTGCTCGAACAGGGACACGATGATCCCCTCAGGCCCACGCACGTAGGCCATCCGCACGCTGTTCTCGTACTCGCCGATGCCGCCGACGAGCCCGTACCCGTCGGCAGCCACCGCACCGACGGCCGCCTCGAGGTCGCCGACCTCGAAGGACACGTTGCGCAGGCCAAGCTCGTTGGCCATCGCTGTGGGCGATCCGGGCACGTGGTCGGGCGTCACGAAGCTCGTAAGCTCCAGCCGGGACCCTCCGTCGGGCGGCCGCAGCATCGCGATCTCACAGTGCGCGCCCGGGATGCCGCAGACGGTCTCCACGAACTCGCCCTCCACGGATCCGGTGCCCTCGACCTCAAGACCCAGTCCGACGAAGAACGCCGTCACCGAGTCGAGATCCGCGACGGTGATGCCGATGTGGTCGAAACGTTGTACATGTGCCATGGGATCTATCCTTCAATAGTTGGCTTGCCCGATGCTGGGACGGAGCCCGGGCTGGGATCTCGACATGCTCTCGCCGCAAAGCCGCGGTCAACCAGGATTTCGAATGCCCGGCGGGCAACGACAGGTTGCTCGCGCGGCGCTATGGGGCACGTTACCCACAGCCCGGTGGACGATCGGCTACCGAGCTCCCAGACAGGGAGCATTCAACGTTCGCGGCTCAGCGCCACCCACCCAGCCGTTCCCGCTGTGCCAGTGGCAAGCCGGCCACCACGAGGTCGTAGGAGTCCTCGATCATGTCGCGCAGCAGCTGATCGGACACCGAGCCATCGAGCACGACGGTATTCCAGTGCCGCTTGTTCAGGTGATAGCCACCGGTGATCGACGCGTAGCTCGTGCGCAGCTGGATGGCCAGGCCCGGATCGCACTTGAGACTTATCAGCAACGGAACGCCGTTGAGCCGACTCAACGCGAAGATCTTGCCGGCGACCTTGAAGACGCTGTTCGCCTCATCAAACGGCAACTCCTCCCGTGCACCAGCGAAGGACAAGCAGACCGACTTGAGTTCCTCGGGACTCACGCCACTCACGCTAGCTGGTTCGAGCCGGTCACAGGCCCCCTCGCATGTCGCAAGTCGATCGCTCAATGCATCGGTGCCACCGACGCAGCATCGCCAACTTGCCGGGACCACCCAGTAACCGGACCAACGCCACCGCTGGCGTCAGTCCCACCCGCGGTATCTCAACATCGGCGTTGTTATCGCTCCATAGCGATGTTAACGCCGTTCGACTTTCGGTTTGCCGAGTTCTCGGCGGTAGGGTCCTTGCGTGCGGCGCGAGACCGTCTACCTGAGGGTTGGGTGGATCTGCCTGGTCGTCGTCGGTGTCGCCATCCTGGCCTTCGGTGTCATCGCAGCGACGGTGCCGATGTCCGGCGATCGGCTACTTATGCGGGCTGACGGCGTGGCGTCGATTGGCGTGGGCCTGTTCGGTGTGCTGATCACTCTCATCCCGTATCGCCGGCTGGAAAGGTGGGCGTGGTTTGCGCTGTGGTTTTATCCGGCCTTCTGGGAAGTACACCTGGTGGGCCGATTGCCGCCGAGCAAGGACCATATCCACCAGGTGGTATTCATCGTGCTGTCGCTCGCCGGTTTGTTGTTGCCCGTCCGCGAGTTCTTCCGCACTGGCATAGCAACAGGTGCGCCGTGACCACGGCCAGCCCCCAGGCGGCGCCGAGCGCCGCGGCGGCGGTGACGTCGGTGGCCCAGTACCACTCCGAGATAGACGGCTCGCGGCGATCAGCGCGGCCGGGGACAACACGGGGGGGCCACCACGCCAGCGCCGCCATCAGTGTGCGGGTGTGGCACGCGAGCAGGTAGACGGCCACCGTGGTGTATCGCAAGGGATCGATGCGTACGTCGCCGGGCTGCCCCTATCTGAGTAGCGCTCCCATCAGCGACCGGCGTAGTGGCGACCGCCTGAGGATCGAAACCGTGACCCCGATTGGAACCGTGCGGCTAGCTCGTCCTGGTGCCGGTGAGCGGGATCAGGCGCTGCGCGTGGTCGAACAGGGCATGTTCCGCTAGCCGGGCTGTGATCAGCGCGGCCAAGGCCGTGGCGGCAAGCAGCATGTACATCACGACGATCTGGTAGCGGATCGCAGTTAGTGGGTCGACACCGGCCAGGATCAGCCCGGTCATCGCGCCGGGCAAGCTGATCAGCCCGACCACCTTGGTGGAGTCGATGGCCGGCAGCAGCGCGGTGCGCAACGCCGCGCGTTGATAGGGCACAAAGGCCTCCCGGGCCGATAACCCCAAACACAACCGCGCTTCGATCTGGGGCCGGGCTTGTTGGGCGTTGTCGCGCACGCGCTGCAAAGCCAGACCGGTGGCCTGCAACGCCCCAAGGACAATCATCCCGCCGACCGGGATCACCACCCGGGGTGCGGTGGCGACGATCCTTAACACGAGTAGGGCGCCCAGAGTCAGGCCCGTGCCGGCGGCGATCCCGACGGTGGCCGCGACACGCGCGAGCGGCACTCCGCGGCCGTGGCGTCCGGCTACCTGGCCACCCACGGCGACCATCACGACAACCCAGCCCAGTGCACCCCACAGCCCGGCATGCTTAAACAGCACAAGCAACACCACACCGACCGCAACGAGCTGCACGCCAGCCCGAGCGGAAGCGACCAGCAGCGGCCGGGTCAGCCCGAGGCGCTGGGAGTAGGCCAGTCCCGCGGCCAGGGCCACCAGCAGAACCGACAGCGCAACCCCGGCCCAGCTGGGCACGCTGACCCCGGGCGTCACCGCATCCCCCATGAGGCGATGTCCGTCGGCAGCCCGACAGTCACCAGCCGGCCACCGTCGAGCAGCACCACCTGATGGGCCACCCGAGCTACCAGCGTGGCGTCGTGGCTGGCCACCACTACGGTGCCGCCTGCACTGACGAACCCGCGAATCACGTCTTCCACCACCGACGCGTTGACGGCGTCTAGGCCCGTAGTCGGTTCGTCTAGCAGTAACACGTCAGGCTCTACGGCCAGCGCACGTGCCAGGCACACCCGCTGCGCTTGGCCACCGGAGAGCTCCGCGCTGCGCCGCCCAGCAAACGTCTCCGCCAGCCCCACCCGATCCAGCAGCTCCTCGGCAGCCTGGCCACTCAGCCGCGGCTGTCCCACCCACAGCTCGTCGAGCACTCGCTCGGCCAGCAACACGGGCTGCTGGGCAACCAGGCCGATCCGCCGCCGCAGGGCCGGTGCGTCCATGTCGGGCAGCGGGGTGCCCTGCCAGCACACCCGTCCGGTGACGGGTTCCTCCAGCCGATTGAGCACCCGTAGCAACGTGGACTTGCCCGCACCGCTGGGACCCACCACTGCCGTGCACGCTTCGGCCGCGATGTCGACGGTGATGCTGTCCAACAGCGCTGCGCCGCCCCGGCGCACCGTGACAGCCTCCACGGTGAACCCACGCGCCGCCATCACGCCGTCCTGGCCGTCACCGTCATCCCGCGGGCCCTGGGGACGCCTGCTGGGTACGACCGGTTGGGCGGCCTGCTGAGACAGTGACTCACGACGCCGAGGCCAAAGTCGCATGCAAACACGAAACATGCCAGGCTACCGGCATCCAACCTCATCCCGGTCTTGGCGTGCGGTAGCCGGACGACCGCTACCGGTCCAGTCCACGCTGACCTCATTGCGCTGGGCGTCAAAGCCGCGGCCGCCATGCCGTAACTGAGGTGGGGGTACTGCGGCCGAAGGCCGGGCCATCACGGTGCAGCCTTGTCCACCAGGGTGGGGCCTCCGCGGGGTCCGGTGGGCAGGGGGTAGTAGCTGTGGCCGGTTGTGGGGTCGACGGCGACAACGTGGGCATCGTCGCCGACGTGTTCGCGGGCGAGGACCGTCAGCCTCCGGTTGTGGTTGTCTAGGGTGGTGACGTCGCCGCTTTCCGCGGCGACGTAGAGCCGGTGCGCCATCGGGTCGTAGGCCAGCACGTCGGGGTCGGCGCCAACTTTGTTGGCGCCGGTGACCTGCCAGGTGGTCAGGTCGACGGACAGCAGCGTGGCGTTGTCGCAGGCGACAAACGCCAGCCGATCGGCCGGGGCGAGGGCCAGTCCGTGGTCGTGTTGGCAGCCGGGTAGGGGCATCTGGCGCACGATGGTCAGCGTGGCGGGGTCGATGACGGCCAGGCTGTTGTGGGCTTGCACGTCGACGAGCATCATGCGGCTTGCCGGGTCGTAGGCGACGTTGCCGGCCTCAGCGCCTAGGTCCACGGTGCCGCGCACCTGGTAGGTGGCGGCGTCGATGATGGTTTCCGAGCCGCCGGATTCGTTGGTGGTCCACACGGTCGCGTTTTGTGGGTCGTAGGCCAGCCCATCGGGGTAGTTCCCGGTCCGAGCACGCCCCAGTGCGGCACCGGTGTCCTCATCCAGGGCGACCATCTGGTCGCTTCCTGTGGCAGTGGCGTACACCCGGTGACGCTCCGGCACGACCAGCACACCGTGGACCTGCGACAAGTTGTTGATGGTGCGCACTACCCGGTGGGCGCGCACGTCGACCTCGATCACCTGACTCGCACCGAGGTGGGCGATGAACAACAGCCCCCGGCCGGCGTCGAGGCTGGCGTAGTCAAAGCGTGAGCTATCGCCGGGAAGCGGGATCTGCCCCACTGGGTGTTGCGGCGGGCCTGCAGGTGGAGATCCGCGGCCACAGCCGGTACTCACCGCAGCGGTGATGATCACCGTGGCGAGCACGGTGATGGCGGTTATCGCCCACCGCCAGCGGCGCAGCGCGGAGACCTCGACCGGTGCGGTGGGGCGTTCAGTGAGCGCCATGTCGTGATCCCTCCTGTCCCGCAAAACCCGGGTTATGCGCATGCTTGGCGCTGAGTCAGATGGTGATGACGTTGACGGCCAGGGCGGCCAGGGTGGCTAGCGCGCGGGCTTGGCGGTATCGGCCGGGATCGGTGGGGGCCCGCAGATCGGCGAACAGGCTCAGGAACACGAAGGTCAGCACCGGGGCGGCCCAGTCGTTGGCGGAAAAGCCGGGCAGTCCGTCGTCGTTGAGTGCGGGCATGTTCGCCGATAGCCGCCACAGCACCACCGCAGCCCCGGACAGCACCGTGACAGCGAGGATGTCGGGCCAGGCACTGCGCGGCAGCCGCCACAGCGCGGTGATCAACGCGAGTGCGCTGGTAATCGCCGCGGTGAGCATGATGTGCCCAACACTAAAGATCATCGAGTCGTCTCCGTGCGGCCGAGTATCCACCAGGTCAGGAGGTCAACTGCCGGGGTTGGGGCATCTGGTTGGCGATGTCGCGGTCCGGTGGTGTGCACTGATGTCAGCTGGCGGGTTTGACGTTGGTGGCATCCAGTGCCGGGCGCAGCGCCTTGGCCAGGGTCACGGCGTCATCAACAGCCCAAAAGTGCAGGTAAAAAGGCGGGGCTGCTCGTCGCAGGCTGTGATTGTGGACCTCGACAACGGCGATACTTCCCTTGCGCAGGGCGGCGATGACGTTGTTGATTTCCTCGCCGGTCAAGGCGAAGTCACCGTTGATCGCGGCCTTGCCCGCGCCGACGGGCTGGAAGTTGATGCTGGTGGTTAACCCCCAGCCCGGCGGGCAACACATGGTTGCCGGTGGTGATGGTCTGGTTGCGCGCGACGGTGAACTTGTAGATGCCGCCATCGGCGCTGCCTTTGCGACCCAACGCCGCGTCGATGCCCGCGGTATTCACCTCGACCGGCGGCTGCACCGCGGGTGCGGGTGTGGGCGCGGGGAGGGCGGTGGCATCTAGCGCGGCCTTGAGGCCCTGGGCCACCTGGACCGGATCGCCCATGGCGTGGACGTGGATCCACCATACCGGCGGGGATTGCTCCAGCAGGTGCTTGCGTAGCGCGGTTAGCTCGATGCCGTGGGCCTGCAAGGCGTCGATGACCTTCGGTACCTCGGTCTCGGTGACCACCAGATCACCCATCATCAGCCCGGTGTCGGCGTAGCGGGTGAAGGTGGCATAGCCGAGGAAACCGACCGACTGTCCCGCCTGGCCCACGACTTACTGCTCACCACCACCGACCCCGAACCCGGCACCCAGCGCACCGCCCAGCCCATACCGCTGCGGCCGGTCTTGGAATCCACGCTGGCCCGCTACCACAACGCGCAAGCCACCATGGTCTTGGACTGTGCCGACGAGCTAGCCGTCTGCGCCGCGACCGACGACCTAACCCGCGCGGTGGCCAACCTGATCGACAACGCGCAACGCCACGGCGGCGCCCCCATCACGCTCACCGCCTACCTCGGCCACACAGACACCGGCCAACCGGTGATGCACCTGGAGGTCCGCGACCACGGGCCAGGCATCGACCCACAATTTCTGCCTCGCGCCCTAGACCGCTTCACCCGCGCCGACTCCGCCCGCACCGGCACTGGCGCGCCTCGGGCTGGCCATCACCGCCGCCCTGGCCCGCCGCAACGGCGGAACACTCACCGCCGCCAACCATCCCCACGGCGGAGCCATGCTCACCTTGACCCTGCCGACACCGACCCCACCATCACCGCCCGCGCCCACCGGACAACCACCGACCACACTCTCGTCAGAAGGTCGATAACCATGCTCAGCTGGGCTGTCATCACCGACGGCGCCGCGCTGTTCGCGATCCTGGCCGTCCTGCTGGCCCTGGCCGCCCGCGACGCCCCACCCCACGGCCTGATCGACTGGCCCGACGACAGGTCGTCGGGGCGGGTGGGTGTCCGGATAGGGATCCCTAGCGGACAGAATGATCAACTTGCGGGGGAAGTCTCGATCGGTCGCAAAAATGTTCGTTAGCCGTTCATCTGTGGTCACGCCTTCGGGAGGCCGCAGAGCCACAACAATAAGGGCGCACGGGTCGCCGCGGTCGCCGAACCGAATAGTGTCTGGCCGACAGGCTGGACTACTATCAGACTCCCTAATCCGGAGGGCGGGAAGATTCCGCCTTCCAGTATCTGACCAGAGCGGCGGACGACACCTTATCGAATAGCGTGACCCACGAAATCGGTCGGACAAGCGCGCGAGCCCTACGGTCACAACTGATCTGTTGATAACAGTCATTATCCCCTCGGTGAGGGTGCTCCGGCTGTTCCCAGGGATGCTTCCGTCCGCGTTAAGGCCCCAGCGACGCAGCCATCCTGCTGCCTCAGCATCACCTCGGCCACAAGCTTCACCAGGGGCTACGCAGCCCGATCGTTGCCTCCAAGAACTTCCCGGCGCAATCCTTCGATGTCGCCTTGCTTGGCCAGCAAATCGACCAACCGCCCGGTGGCCTCCCCGTCGCCAGCACCAGCCCGAGACCGCAGCACCACTATTGCGGCGTCAAGGTCACCTCGCTCAGTCAGCAACTCGACCAACCGCCCGATGGCCTTCCCGTTGCCAGCGTCGGCCCGGACCGAGCGTGGAGATTATTTCACTTGACCAACAGATCGACCAACCGCTCGGCTGTCCGCCCGTAACCGATGTCGGCCCACGGCCGTAGCGCCGCTATCGCGGCGTCGAGGTCACCTTGCTTGGCCAGGAGATCGGCCAACCGCTCAGGGGCCCGCCCGTCCCGGCGTCGGCTCGGAGCCGCAGCGGGACACGGATACTTAGCACCAACATCGAGGTCAGAGCCCTCGCAGATCGCCCATTAGCCCTGTGATACCGCCCCCGACGGTAGCAAAATACATGGCGTGCGCACTCGTCGGATGCACGCTGTGGCTCTTGGTGCTGGCCTGGTCACATTACTGGGGGCACTATTCCTGCAACTGATAACACCTGGGGTTAAACCACAAGTCCGTAAGCCCTCACAGGCTAAGAAAAATTATTATGGGTCCAGTGAAGTTTGATGGACACGGATGGCAGGCGGCAACATTGATACGGGCGGCGATGGACCTACTGCTCTTCTCGGGAAGTCATGGTGGTGCACGACGGCCGGATGTTTGCGGAGCGGCTGCAGCATGAATACGCCGACGATCTCAGCAAAGTGCCACGATGCGCCCGGTGTGGCTCGACACCAGAGGTCCGACCGTACAAAAAGGATCGGTTAGTGAGATTGGTTGCGGCTGGAGCGCTGATCCTTCGCCGTCAGAGTCAAGATGCTGCTGGCCTCAGATGCTCGCGGAGAAGTGCTATCACGCGCTCGGGATCGTTGGGAGAAAAGACTGGCCGCACGAACTTACCGAGATCAAGGATAATGGCTGTGTCCTTCTTGGGGCGGTGCAGATCCAACGGTGCCCAGTGCCGTAGGTCCCCGCTGCCCCACAGTCGGCCCTTGCCGGTCCACGCTCCCATCGCCCGCTGCTGCACGTCCAGGATGTCGGTATACGAGATGCGCTTACTCACTGCCAAGGGGAAGTAGTACCGCCGTAAGGTGATGCCCTCATGATCGAGTTCAACCAGGTCATCGTGGTACAGCACCTCGCGAGCCACAACGATAGTCTGCCATCATCGCCGCCCTGTCCGATCGGGATCGGTGACCGTTCCCGTGCGGGGACGGTTCAGAGGTGTCACAGCCGGGGCTGCCGTCTTTGTCTTGTGGGGCGCAGGTGTTCCTCGACTCAAGGAGTCGATGACGAGAGTGTTTGTGGCAGGTTGCGACGGGAGCGATTGGAAACCAACTGGTCCGCGTCTGGTTGCCGCAGGTCCTGAGGGTCATGGCATGACGCGTAGCGAGTCAAAGCAGGCGATGCTCTCCAAGCTAGGCGCTGTGCCGGTGGTCGCGGATGCGCTTGATCCCGATCAGGTCGCGGAGGTCGTGGGGAGGGCGAGGCCGGACGTGATCGTCCATCAGCTGACCGCGATCGGGTCGCTTGACCTGCGTTACTTCGATCGCGGTTCGCGTTGACCAACCGCCTGCGGACCGAGGGGACGGATCACCTGCTGTCGGCCGGACAGGCGATAGGGATGTGGCAGCGTATGCGCCGATTACTGTGAGTGAGTGGTAGCCTCGCCACTCTCATGATCGAGCACGCGGGTTACTGCGATGGTTACGCCTATGGGCAACCAGAGATGTTCATCGGTGCCATTGCCACGTAATGAGGTTGTACTCATCCATTTGACGGAGTTTCTGTAGACTCTTTGAGGTGTCTAGTCAAGAGATCTTTATGTAGTCTTTGACGGTGTACGCCCTCGTTGAAGGTCGCGGCAAGCAGTATAGGCAACAGTGCCTAGTCAAATCGGCTTATCTGCGACCGCAAGGAGATCGCGCTCATGCCTCTTTGCGGGTCTGCAAGGAAAAAGGTGCGCCGTCAACACCTGCATCATGTCGGAGAATTCTTGCAAAACCAACAACGACGAGCTTAGCGCCAGATGGAGAGCGCGACCAGCGCTCTTTGCTGCGACTGAAATAGGCACCATGACCATATCTTTTTATTAACAGGCGTTAACGGTAACGCGATCCAGACTGAACAGATGACAACAAACCTCTTGGTTATCTTTGGGGACGTGCTAGCAGCCGGGGAATCACCGGATCGCGGCGCGGATCGACTGTGACGGCAGCAGGAGTCAGTGAGAAGTGAGTTGCAGATGCTAGTCCTTCTCCGCAACGGCCGACATTGCACGATATCGGGGGCTCGATGGGTGGTCGTTGCGGTCGTGGTCGCGCTGCTGGTTGCCGGTTGCAACTTCAGGGCGACCACCGGAGTCGGTCCGCAGACTAGGACCTACTATATCGCCGCCGAGGAGGTGGCCTGGAACTACACGCCGTCGAGGCTCAACATGATCACTGGCCAGCCGTTCGACGCGACAGCGAACAAATACGTGCAATCCGGTCCCGACCGGATCGGCTCGACCTACACGAAATGCCTGTACCACGGCTACACCGACGCCACCTTCACCCACCGGCTCCGGCGGTCAGCCAACGAGCAATACTTGGGACTGCTCGGGCCAGTGATCAGAGCCCAGGTCGGCGACACGATCAAGGTGACGTTCCGGAACAACTGCTCGTTCCCGGCCAGCATCCATCCGCACGGTGTCTTCTACACCAAGAAAGACGAGGGCACCCCCTACGACGACGGCAGGTCCGCCGCGGACAAGGTCGGCGACGCGGTGGCCCACCATCAGCAATACGTCTACACCTGGCAGGTACCCGAACGCGCCGGTCCAGGACCGATGGACAGCAGTTCGGTGATGTGGATGTACCACTCTCACACCGACGAAGCGGCCGACACCTACGCCGGCCTGATAGGTCCCATGGAGATCACCGCGCGGGGCAAGGCGCTGGCCGACGGCAGCCCGAATGACGTCGATCGAGAGTTCTTCGCGCTGTTTATGGTGATCGACGAAAACAGCTCGCCCTACCTGGAAGCCGAGCGGACCAAGCTTGCCAAGCCCCCCGTCGCCGACGACGTCAACTTCCAGCAAAGCAACAGAATGTACTCAACCAACGGATACGTATACGGCAATGGGCCCATGATGACCATGCATCAGGGTGAGCGGGTGCGTTGGTATTTGATGAGTATGGGCAATGGGGTAAACCTGCACACGCCACACTGGCACGGCAACACGGTAACTGTCGCTGGCATGCGGATGGATAGCGTCAACCTGCTGCCAGCAACCATGGTGACGGGCGACATGGTCGCCGACAATCCCGGGATTTGGCTGTTCCACTGCCACGTTAGTGACCACATCACTGCAGGCATGCTGGCCCGTTACCAGGTCCTGGCTTCAGCTCAGCCGCGCTCTAGGTGAGACGCTGCTGAAGACCACGAAGCGCAGCAGGAGCGCCGACTGGCAGCCCTACGACACCGAGGAACGGGCCGTCATGACCTTCTACAAGGACAACCAGGACGCAAACAAGATAGTCCTGGACCCCAGGAGCAAAGAACGCCAACTGTGGGACAACGCCGACATTTTCAAGCTCGAGCTCGACTGATCCGATGTGCTGGTCGGTGCGCAGGATTCGGCCGAACTCCGACGCGCCGACTCCGCGCGGCGCCCTCTTGGCTACGCTGCCGTCGGCAACCCACGGCGGTCACGATCTTGCTGGCATCTCGCTGGCATACCGAATGCAAAGGGTCACGGGCGGGTCGCTCAACGTGTTCGTAGTGCCGTTCTACCCGGCCGACCCGACCTACCAGGACAGGCCGTCCAGAGCCACGACGGCGACCAGCAGCGGCGGCTGTGACCCAACCAACCACAACCGCCTTCAGTCGATCTCGGAATGCCTCGTTATACGACTGTCCTGTCATGCCGCTGACCGCGTCCTGCTCGTGCAATCAGCACACGGAGAAGTCGGCGGTACAACTAGCAAGGTGTCTTGGTGTCGACCGCGGGTGACGTCACCCTCGATCCAGTGCTGGGCGTGCTGGGCTTGGGATAGTCCGGGGGGTGGTCGCAGCCGGGAAGGCGCCGCCGCGGTCGCGGGCCACCAGGGCCCGGCGGATGCGAATCGGCACGCTGCGCCGGCCGTAGTCGAGCATGGCGCTGCCGTACCCGAATTGTTGCGGCCACCCCCCCAACCACCCCGCCCCAAAAGGCACACCCGCGAATACACGTCGAGCGAACGTCGAGCCGGGCACCAGAACGCGACACACCGTGCATCAGAACGCGACACGCGGATTGGTGGGGGACACCAGAAGCCACGAGCTAATTCGGGTAATAAGCAACGGGCTGGCGCCGGCCTTCACTACCGCGAATGACCAAGGCCACTAGGATCCCAGCCACAAAGCCGATCATGTGGGCCAGATAGGCGACTGATCCGGCATGAGAAACCGCGTAGCCGGCGGTGTAAACCCACTGCAACAAAAACCACAGACCGAGTACGATCCAGGCGGGCAACCGCAACGGGATAAACAATAAAAACGGTACCAAACTCCATACCCGCGCCCGGGGGAACAGGACGAGGTAGGCGCCCAGCACGCCGGCGATGGCCCCGGAGGCGCCGATCAGCGCAACGGTCGAGTCCGGATTGGCCAGCGCGAAGCCGTAGGTGGCCAGCATCCCGACCCCCAAATAAAACAGCAGGTACCGCAGCCGGCCGAACCGGTCTTCGACGTTGTTCCCGAAGATCCACAGAAACAGCATGTTCCCGAGTATGTGTAGCCAGCCGCCGTGCAAGAACAGCGACGTCAAGGCCGAGATCACGGGGCTTTTGTGGTAGTTGGGATCGGTCAGGATGCACCCGGGACCCTGGGGCCCGATTCCGACTTCACCGTCGGCAACCACCGGCTGAGGCTGGTTGTGCACCAGCTCGACGGGGATCGCGGCGTAATGGTCGAAAAACGCCCGCTGCTCGCAGGTCTGGGCCAAGTTGTCCGCACCAGTTACGGTGATCGCCGAGGCCGGGGTGAGCAAGAAGACCACGAAGTTCACCGCGATGAGCAGGTAGGTGACCCACGGGGTGCGCTGCACCGGGTTGACGTCGCGGACCGGGATGACCATCTCACCAGCTTGCCCTCTCACCGGGGGTTGCGTCCGAGGAGTTTCTGGATCCGGTCCGAGGCGGCCTGCGCGTCGGCGATCACCCGAGTCTGGTCCCCGATGACCCGCCCGTCACGTTTGAGGGCGCGGCCGGCGACGAAGACCCATTTGACGTTGGCCGGCTGGCCGTTGAAGACCAGCTGGCTGACCCAGTCGAGGTGCGGCGCGAAGTCCAGCTCGGCCGGGTTGATCACCTGCAGGTCGGCCTGCTTGCCTGGCGTCAGCGAACCAATTTGACCCTCCAGGCCGAGCACTTCGGCGCCGCCGAGAGTGGCCATCCGCAGCACATCCGGCGGGGTAGGGAAACGTGCCGGATCGTGCGAGACCGCGCGCTGCAACCCGACCGCGGCCTTCATGTCGGCGAACATGTCGCTGCCGTCGTCGGTGCCGCCATCCAGGCCGAGCCCGACCTTTATGTTGCGCGCGTGCATGTCCGGCACCCGGGCGATCCCGGATGCCAACCGCATGTTCGACAGCGGATTGTGCGCGACCCGGACGTCGTGCGCGGCCAGCTCGTCAAGCTCGGCGTCGGTCATCTGGACGGTGTGGTCGGTGACCAGGCCAGGCCGCAGCGCCGCCACCCGGCGCAGCGCATCCAGCTGCCCGGTGGTCGGGTCGGCTGGCGACTCGTGCAGGTGGACGTTGAGCGGCACGCCAAGCTCTTCGGCCAAGCGCTGCGCAGCCACCGTGTTGTCGTAGTTCTCCGCGGTCGGATGCACCCCAATCTCCAGATGCGCCAGCGGATCCGGGTCGATCGATTCCCGTTTGACCCGGCGGATCTCGGCCAGCGTGGCGGGCTGGCGGTTGGCCCCGTAGGCGAACACGAACCGCAGCCGCGAATCCTGCAGCGCGCGCAAATTCCCGCGAGCGAAGTCGGCATTGAACGCATGCGACCAGTCGGTCACCGTGGTGACGCCGCTGGAGATTACGTCAAAGGTACCCAGCCGCGCGCCCGCGTAGCCGTCCGCGCCGGAGATCGCTTTGCGGCTTGGCCCGGAGGTTGATGGGGAGTACAGCGGCAGCACGCAGGAGCGCAGCCAGCCGTTGAGCGCCTGGTCCGTGGCGCATCCCCGGATCAGCGTCTGCCATAGGTGGTTGTGCGTATCGACGAAACCGGGCATGATGATCTTGCCGTAGCCGTCGAGCACCGCCGCGCCGGCGGCGGGTAGGTGCTTGCCGACCGCAGCGATCCGGTCATGGTCGATCAGCACATCCGCGTCCTGCAGCCGGCCGAGCGGACCCTCGCCGAGTTTCGGATCCATGGTGAGCACTAGCGAGGCGTTGCGGATCACGGTCCGGCCAGTGCCGTCGAAATACGCCGGGGCGGGCTGCTCGATTCCGGCGCAACCCGAGACAACCAAAACCACCGTGACGACGAAAAGAAGAAGCAAACGCATCAGTTGGGACACTGTCGATCATCTCATGTGATCACAAGCTAGTATTGGCGCACAGTGCGAGGAGGCACGGTGAGCTATAGCCTCGGGGTGGACCTCGGCTCGACATTCGTCGCGGCCGCGATCGCGGCTGCCGACCGAGTCACAATGGTCACCTTAGGCGACAGTTCCGTGGTGATACCGGCCGTCTGCTATCTCCGAGAGGACGGTGTCCTGCTCACCGGAGAGGACGCCGGCGTACGCGCGGCACGCAGCCCGGACCGGGCCGGCCGAAATGTCAAACTCCGGCTGGGAAATCCGACGCCGATCATCCTCGGCGGCCAGCCGTACGACGTCACCGCCTTGCTGGGCACCCTGTTACATGACGTCATCGAGAAGGTGGTCAAGAGCGAAGGGGAGCCACCCGAGCGGATCGTGCTGACGCACCCAGCTAACTGGGGCCCGTTTCGGCGAGCGCTGTTTGAGGAGGTGCCACAGCACGCGGGGCTGGACAATCCACCGCTGGTGACCGACCCAGAAGCGGCTGCGGCGCACTACGCCGCCTCACACAAGCTGGCTGATGGTCAGACAATTGCGGTCTATGACCTCGGTGGGGGAACCTTCGACGCCGCGGTCCTGCGTAAAAAAGCCGGCGGGTTCGAGATCGTCGGCACTCCGGAAGGCATCGAGCGGCTCGGCGGAGTCGATTTCGACGAAGCGATCCTGTCCTACCTCGACTACGCCGCCGACGGGGCGCTCAGTGAGTTAGACCTTGGAGATCCGCAAGCCGGCGTCGCGCTGGCCCAACTGCGTCAGGACTGTGTGACGGCCAAAGAGGCGCTGTCGGTAAAAACCGAGACGGTCGTTAAAGTGCCTTTGCCTGGCCGGCACGTCGATGTGCGCATCACCCGCGACAAATTTGAGGATCTGATCCGCGCGCCGATCGAGTCCACTCTCGGTGCGATGTCGCAGACCCTGGCTTCGGCGCAGGTCAAGCCCGGCGAGCTCAGCGCGGTGCTGCTGGTCGGCGGATCGTCCCGGATCCCGCTGGTGGCCCGGATGGTCTCGACCGAGCTGGGTCGACCCATCGTGGTCGAACGACACCCGAAACACGCCGTGGCGCTGGGCGCCGCCAGGCTGGCCGCCCAGGTTCGGTTGCCGGCGACAGGCACGGTGTTTGACACCCGGGTCACGCCAAAGGTGGCCACAACGCCGGCACCGAGCGTGCTGGCAACGGCCGCACCGGCCACCAGAACTCAGCCCGAGGTGATCGTGCCCCCTCGGCCCCCAGCTTCTGAGGCGATTCCGAGGCACCAGCCACCCCCAGCGGGTCCCGCGTCGACACCCGAGCGTCGCCGGCGTCGACCTTGGCTGGTGATCGCGACCGGCGCCGTTCTCGTCGCGGCGACAGGCGCCGCGGCGTTCGTGTTGCTCAAGCCGGGACCGCAGCCGGCACGGCTGGCGCTGACCACCTGCCAGGTCAGGATCGGCGAAACCTACGTCGCCACCGCCTCAGGGTTCTCCCCCGGAGAAAACGTGCGGTTTTCTTGGACCGGCCCGACCAACGGCGTGATGGGCGCCTTCCCCGCCGACCAGTCCGGCACCAGGGTGCACGGCGGGATCCTGGAAAGAGATCCGCCGGGGACGTACGCAATCTTCGCTACCGGCCTGACCTCAGGGCGTACCAGCACGGCAGGGCTGGTCGTGACCGACACCGACACCGCACGGCTGGCGCTGTCCAGCTGCCAGGTCATGCGGGGCGAAACCTACGCGGTCAGCGCCTCAGGATTTTCGCCCGGCGAAACCGTGCGGCTGTCCTGGACCGGTGCCAGCAACGGAGTACTGGGCAACTTCGCCGCTGACCCGGCGGGAACCTGTTCGCACGGCGGAATCGTGGAAAAAGATCCTCCGGGGACCTACACCGTCACCGCCACCGGGCTGAGGTCGGGGCGCACCGCCTCGGCAGGGTTACAGGTTCTCCAAACCAGCAACTGACGCTTCGGCTGCGTCCGGAGCTAAGCGACCAAACATCCGGCATCGACCGGTAAAACTTCCGGCGCCACATCCGATGACCACCGCCGTCACCGTCCCCACCATTGTATACAGCGTGGGAATGAGGTGGGCACGGTTGAAGATGTTACCTTTCGCAGACCTGAATCTGCCGCCTGGCCGCGTAATCGAATGGGTAGTCCAACCTTCGTCGAAGCATCATTCGGCGACAACCGCGGTGGAGTCGACGAAACGGCCGTCGTTCTCGCAGGAGCTTTATTACCATATGATTGATTGGCTGTCCCGGCTGCATTCCGGCAGACTGGCGGTCTGGATCGCAACCACGTTCGAAATCGATGGAATGGTCGACCTCGATGCGCTGCGGGAGACGTTTCGGCAGCTTCTGGTGCGCCACGAAGTGCTGCGTACGGAGTTCCGCATGAAGGCGGACCCCGACGGCACCCACGGACTTTTTGGGCTCCTTGAGTGCGATGTGCTCCACCCCGACGCGGTGGTTTTCGAACAGACTGAGGTCGGTGAGTTCGATCGCGAGGAGTCGTTGCGCGAAGCGTTGATCGAACGGATCGACAAGACGATCGACACCAACCGCGGTCCGGTGTTGCTGATGGGCGTCGTGGTCGGCGCACACCGGTCGGTCGCGTATATCGTCTGCGACCATCTGGTCACCGACGGGTTCTCGTGCGCCATCAAAGCCAATGAGCTCGGCATGATCTACGAGTCCACGGTGGCCGGTGAACAGGTGGCGCTGCCCGAGGTCGGCAGCTACCTCGACTACGGGAAACAAGAATACGTAGAGGGAGAAAAAATACGGTCGGATGATCCGCGCATCGAGCTGTGGCGCGGCTTCGTGCGGCGCAATGGTCACGTGTTCACCGAGTTCCCGATCGAACTGAACACGAAAAAAGGTGAATGGCACCCGGCCATGGTCGACGTCATCCACCTGCTCGACGGCTGCGAGGCCGACGCGTTTGAGCAGCTGTGTCGCGCCCAAGGTGCCAGCGTGGTGTCCGGGCTGATGGCGGTAAACGGCATCGCGCTGTATGAAATCGGTGCACATGGCGTGCTACGTACCGTGATGCCGGTTGCGCAGCGTCGATCTCCGCAATGGCGCAACGCCGTCGGCTGGTTCGTCAGTCTCGTTCCGCTGGAGGTACCGATGGCCGGCGTCGACAAGTTCGCCGAGGTACTCGCCGCGGCGCAGCGGAGTTTCCGCTCGGCACTGACAGCCGCCGATCTACCGATCGCCTCGTTGTTCATGCAGCTAGGGACGCAATACTTGCCGATCAAAGGGCTTTTCGACCTCAAGCCACAGACCCACTTCTCGTATATCGACTACCGCAAGCTTCCCGGCGCCGACCAGGTCGAAAAATGGCGGCAGACCACCGCCCTGCGGGTAACGAACACCAGCGATGCGCGCACCTGGTATTTCCGTACTCACGAGGGCATCTTCATGTTCAACAATTTCATCGACACGCCTCGCGCTCGCGAGATACTCACCGCGTACGAGGCCAGCGTGCGGCAGGTGGTGAGCGACCTGCTTACCGACTGCTCGCGGGCTCGCGCCGCGTGAGCCGTCCGCCGAACGGCGGATGCACCCGTTCGAGTTACTCGGTACCGTCGTTCTCTAACAGAGCGTCCATCTTCGCCCTGGCACCCTCGAATCAGCGTCGAGCGATCGGGTACTTGACGCCTGTCACCCCACGGGATTTGTGATGACTGTAACCGTTGTCAAGCTCGACGGCTCCCCGGAACAACTGCCCGACGAGGCGATCAACACGCTGCGGAGCCAGCTGAGAGGTCAGGTCGTGGTATCCGACGACCCCCAAGCCAGCATCGAGCCGCGGCCAGTGTGGAACGCGATGCACGTCGACCGGCCGGCCATCGCGGTCCGATGTGTTGGAACGGCCGACGTGGTCGACGCGGTGAACTTCGCCCGCGACCACGGGCTGCTGGTCGCGGTGCGCGGTGGTGGTCATTCGGTGGCCGGCCTGTCGACCGTCCGCGACGGCATGCTCATCGACCTGTCCGCGATGCGCGGTGTGCAGGTTGATCCCGCCCAGCGGCTGGTTCGGGTGCAGGGTGGTGCCGTGCTGGGTGATGTGGACCGGGAAACGCAAGCCTTCGGGCTGGCCACCCCATTGGGCCGGATATCTGAGACGGGCGTCGCCGGCCTGACGCTGGGCGGCGGCTACGGGAATCTTGATACCAAATACGGGTTGTCCTGCGACAACGTGGTCGAGGCGCAGGTGGTCTGTGCGGACGGGCAGGTTCGCACCGCATCGGCGGACAGTCACCCGGACCTGTACTGGGCGATCCGCGGTGGCGGCGGGAACTTCGGCGTCGTGACCTCGTTCACGTTCCGGCTCCACCCGGTGGGCCCGATCGTGGGCTTCGCCGGCGTGTTCTACCCGCTGGAAGACCTACCCGACGTCGAACGCGGGTGGCGTGACTACATGACGGCAGCGCCGGACGAGGTCACGTCGATGATCGTGTCGCTGACCTTCCCGGCTGCGCCGGACATGCCAGAGATCATTCACGACCGCCAGGTAGCCATCGTCGCCGGCGTGCACAGCGGGAATCTGGATGCGGGCATGCAGGTACTGCAGCCGCTGCGTGAGCTCGGCACACCGCTGTTCGATATGTCGGGGCCGATGCCCTTCACGGTGCTGCAGTCCGCATTCGACCCGTTCTTCCCCCGGCAGCACGGGCGCGCCTACTGGAAGTCGACCTACCTCGATGACCTCACCGACGACGCCATCGACACGATTGCCCGCAATGCGCTCAACCGACCCGCGCCGTTGAGCGTGATCGGTACCTTCCACCTCGGCGGCGCGGTGCACGCCGTCGCCGCGGAGGACACTGCCTTCGCCGAGCGGTCGGCGCCCTTCATGGTCTCGGTCGACACCAACTGGACTGATCCAGCACAAGACGACGCTGCGATCGCGTGGGGCCGGGCCACCTGGGGAGAGATCGCCAAGTACGGCAACGGCAACGTCTTTCTCAACTTCACCGGGTTGGCCGACGAGTCGCTGCTCAGCAATGTGAGCAACGCCTTCGGCAGCAACCTGCGCCGGCTCGGCCAAATCAAGGCGACCTACGACCCGAGCAACCTTTTCCGCGTCAACAACAACATCATTCCCGCATCGTAAGGACGGGAGCCCGACCGCTACCTGGCTACGAGGCGCTACACGCTAGTACGGACTCGCGCTAGCGATCGCCTGGATCGTTGCGCCAGGTTTGCCGGGTGTGCCCGTCGAGGCGGCCAGGGGTCATCGAGTAGTCGGGCAGCCAGCGCAGTGACCTGTTCTGCGCAGCCCCAGGACAGGCTGACTCCGGCGCCGCCGTGGCCGTAGTTGTGGATGATTGCGGTGTCTGGTTCGTGCTCGAGGCGGACGCTGTGTCCGCGGAACGGGCGAAGGCCCACGCGGACCGGCTCGGTGTGGTCGAGCGTTGCCCGCGCCAGTGCCGGTAAGAACGCCACGTTTCGCTGGAGCAGATCGCGAATGGGTGGATAGTCCAGGCCCACGTTGGTGCCCCACTGGCCAGGCTCGACCAGCCCGCCGAGCAGCAGTCGATCATCGCCTCGGGGTACGATGAAGATCATGTCTTGATGGTCGGTCGAGGCGTCGTTGGCCACGCAATGCGCAGCGGTGATCCGGGGCATGTGGTGTCCGGTGTTGTCGATGCGGATCACCGCTCCGCGGTGGGGACAGAGGTCGGTGTCGCCGGCGAGTTCATAGGCGCCCAGGCCAGTGCAGTTGACGATGAGGTCGGCACCGAACTCCCGGCGCAGCTGCTGTTCTTGGCTGCGCAGGTCACCGGAAATATGCCTAAGCACCAGCGTGCACCCGGCCAGCGCGGCTTGTCGGTGCAGCCAGCTTAAGTAGCGGTCGGTGTCCACCATCGGCGCCAAAAACCTGTAGGCGTCGACCACTTCCGCGTCGGGATTTATCCCGTTGTTTTCGATGAGCTTCGGGCTGTGCACGAAACCGAGGACGTGATCGGCCAGCTCTGTCATTTTCGTCAGCTCAGCCGGATTTTGTTCAACGGGGCGCCGGAAGTAGAAGTTGGCTGGCCGGAGAAACACCCCAGTGCGGTGTGGTGCCTCAGCCAGTTGCCGGAACCGCTGGTAGGACGTCAGGCTCCAGCCCTTGGACGGCGCCAGAAGCACGTCATCGTGGTGGCGTCCGCATACCGCGGGGGGCCACTCCCACAAGGCCCCGGCAACGTTGGAGGTGATGCCCGGTGAGACCTGGTCGGCCACGATCGTGATACGAAAACCTTCATGGGCTAAACACAAAGCCGTTGTCAACCCGCTGACACCAGCCCCCAGGATGAGCACCGTCGGGCTCGCATGGTGAACACGATGCGTTCGCATGTCAATTCCTTTCGGTCGGGATCGGCCGCCATGTCGACCTTCCTGTACTAACAGCCAGATTGTGTTCACCTGTTGCGCCGGTGCGCTGTCATAGATCCGACATCATCAGTGTCACGTTGACGACACCTCGCGTTCTTCACCGCTGCTTTTTCTATTTGGCGACTAACGCAGTTGATGCCGACACGTAGAGCTGGCAGCGGCGTTTGTGTAGGCCGGCGCCCAAAACATTTTGAGCATGACGCACACTAGCCGCGGAAGGAAATGGATACGTGGTGCGGGATTGATTTAGTCAAGGGGGCTCGCGGAGCGGCGTACCTGCTCCACTCGTGACGAGTGCAGCAGCGTGTCGCGGAGCTTGCCGTCGGTGAGCCCCGCCGCCACCGCTTCGATGACCGACAGCGCGTGGCCACACGCCCGCCGGGCGTCCTCGATCCGGCCCTGCGCCCGGCGCAGATCACCGATGGCAGCGTGGGTCTTCCAGATTTGCGGCGGGTTGGCGAGGTCGATGGCGAGTTCCAGGACGGTGGACAGCTCTTGCTCAGCGTGGTCGGGGCGGCCCTGAACCAAGAACGCCTGCCCCCGGAGGCGCCGACTTCTGACCACATATTTCCTGCTCGCAGAGTGTTCGGCGAGCTGGAGGCACTCGTCGGCATAAGCCAGCGCTTCGGATGGATGGCCTCGGTCCAGCCATAGCTCGCCATAGCTGGCGAAAAAGTGCAGCGAGTATCGCCAGAGCAGCCACCGCTGGGCCGGTGTCGGGTCGCGGACGACCGCCTCCACCGTCTTGAGTTCCTGCTCGGCCGCGTCTGGCTCTCCCAGCGCGATGAGGTTGTCGGCCAGGTTCAAGCGCGCGTTGAACTCGATCTCCGGATCCGGCAGGCCCGCTATGTTCCCTGCCACGGCCACGCCGTATCGATTCCACTTTAGAGCTTGTTCGTGGTCTTCTAGCTCAGCGAATACCCAGCCGATGGTGTTCACGACTCGCGGCCGCACCTGCCAGTCGCCGACCCGCTCGCCCATGTCGAGCGTGTCACGAAGTATCCGCAAAGCGGACTCGTATTCGCCCCGGCCCGCTAGGGCCATTCCCCGGACCCACCAGTTCGCCAGCCGGGGACGTGACTGCCCGCACTGCGCGCCCGGACAGCGTTCGAGGATCGCCAGCGCCTGGTCGAAGCGGCCCTCCCAGTAGTGAACCGCACCCCGGATCCAGATCCACGCTCCTTCGGTAAAGGCGTCGGGCATTACCGGCTCGGTCTGTACCCATGCGAGAAGCGGTCTCGCCTCTACCCAGCGATTGGAGAATGCGAATAACTGCACCAAACCGAGCTGCGCCACGGGCCGTACCTGCTCAAACCCCTCCTCGACCACCGCCAAGGCCAAGCGCAGCGTTTCCTCACACCGCTCCAAGTCGTGGCCGTAAAGTTCCAGCAGCCCGCGGTAGGCCAAACCCGTCCCTTCCACGGCACGATCGCCTAGACGGCGGCCCGCTTGCACCATCCGGTCGAAGTCAGCAACTCCCGCGATACTGTCGCCAATGCCGAAGTTGACGAAGCCCCGCCTGGCCGCCACCGAGGCAGCGATCGAATGAGCTTTGTCCCCCAGTTTCTCGCACACCTCAAGGGCTCGCGCGTAGGAGCGAAGCGCATCCTGGTTAGCGTAGGCGGCCGTGGCCTTGTCGCCGGCCTTGACGAGGTAGTCGAGCGCTTTGTCCCAGTCCTGCCCGTGGTAGTAGTGCTGGGCCAGGATCTCGTAGTGCTCAGGTAGCCGGTCGGAATAGAGCTCCTCAATGGCGACACCGACGAGCCTGTGCAGTGCGCGGCGCCGCTCGGTCAGCAGCGTGCTGTAGGCGACATCATGGGTAAGAGCATGTTTAAAGATGTACGCGAGCTCAGGGAAAAAGGCCTTCTCATAGATGAGCTCCAGCGCTGTGAGCTGTCCTAGCACATGCGACAACGTGGCTTGCAGATCGGAAATCCGATCGAGAAGTCGAGCGGTGAACTCCCGACCAATGACCGAGGCGAGCTGGATCGCCCGCTTCGCCTCCGCCTCCAACCGATCAATGCGGGCGAGAATAACCTCTTGAATGTTGCCGGGGATGTAAATCTCTGCCACCGGTCGCCGCAGCCGGTAACCGCCGTTGGTCCGCGCCATGACGCCGGTCTCGACTAACCCCCTAGTCACCTCCTCGATGTAGAAAGGGTTGCCCTCGGCCTTTCCGAGAATAAGCCGTTTCAGCTCAGGTGGCAGGCTGGCAACTTTCATGAGGTCTTCGGTCAGGGTCAGGCTCTGCTCGTCGTCGAGCTGTCTCAACGTCAGGCTGGTGAAGTCGGCTGGCTCCCCGAGCGACTCGCCGTAGCCGGGCCGAGAGGTAAAGATGAACAACACCGGCACGGAGGGCGTGATCTTGACCAGGCTGGCAAGCGCCTCGCGGGAGATCTCATCGGCCCAATGGAGATCCTCGACCACGAGCACCTGGGGCCGGCGAGAGCTTTCCTGGATGAGCAAGGTGTGCAGCGCCTCGAACGCGCCAACCCGGCGCTCCCGCGGATCCATGGTGGTGACGGCGTCATCTCCAGGATCCACTGAGAGGATGTACTTGAGGTAGGGGGCAGCGTCCCGAGCCGATTCCTCCCACCCCGACACGGCGCTATCCACCAGTCTGGTGATTTCGCCGTCGCCGTCTTCTTCCTGAATGCCAAACGCGTTTTTCAGAAGATCAACGACTGGTAAGTAAGGAATAATCGTCCCGTACGAAATACAGCGACCTTCGATCCACCCGACATCCTGCCCGGCCAGCCGACGACGCAACTCAAAAAGCAATCGGGACTTACCGATGCCCGCCTCTCCCGAAATGAGTACTACCTGGCCAGTGCCCTGACGGGACAGCGCCAGGGACTCCTCCAGCGCGGCCAGCTCCTGATCCCGCCCGACAAACCGGGCCAGACCGCGCTGCGCCGCTACCTCGAAGCGGGTGCGCACCGGCCGCTCGCGCACCACTCGCCAGGCCCGCAGCGGTTGAGGCTTGCCCTTGACGGTCAGCTCGCCCAGCGGCTGGCAATCGAAGTAGTCACCGACGACCCGGTGGGTGGGCTCGGAGATGAACACACTGCCCGGCTCGGCGATCTGCTGCATCCGGGCGGCCAAGTTGACCGTGTCGCCGATCGCGGTGAAGTCCATGCGCAGGTCATCGGTCACCGTGCCGACGACGACCGGGCCCGTGTTGAGCCCGACCCGAAAGCGGCCCAGCACGCCGTGCCTAAGCTTTGAGACGTAGTTGTCCAGGGAGTGTTGCATCCGCACCGCAGCGGCCACCGCTCGGCGAGCGGAATCCTCGTGCGCGATCGGCGCACCGAACAGCGCCATGATTCCGTCCCCGGTGAAACTGGCGACGTAGCCCTCGTAATGGTCGACCGCCTCGGTCATTCGGGACAGACACTCGCGCACGAACAAGTACATCTGCTCTTCACCCAGCCGCTCCGCGAGCGGGGTGGAGCCCACGGCGTCGGCGAACAGCACCGTCACGCTGCGACGTTCCCCGTCTGCCGGACGCTGACGGCGCATCACCTCGGCCAAATCGGCGGAGGTTACCGAACCGGTCCCCGGCTGCGCCGGTACCGCAAAGCTTTTGAATATCGGCGCCCCGCACTCCTCGCAGAACTTGGCCAGGGCCCGATTGCCATGCCGACAAGCGGGGCACTTCACAACATGTCAGCGTCCGCCCGGGCCTCTTGACAGTCAATCAACGTACTTGCCGTGTGGCGCACCGGGCCGTCATGGTGACGAGCATGAGTGCGTCGATAATTCCAGCGGAGGGCGAGCACCTCACGACGGGATGGGAGCCGGATCTCCCGGCCGGTGACACCCTCGTCCGGCGGGCTGTGCTGGCCCATGCCTCCTGGCCGGTGCGCGTTGCCGGGGCTGCGGGACGGCCGTGGCGATCTGGGGCGCAGTGGGCTGGCGGCTGGATCGGCGATCGCGGAGCGCTCACCAATCCGGTCGTCCTGCTTGCGCCGTTGACCCACCCGGCAGAAACGCTGCGTGACATCGGCGCGCTGTTTCCCCCGCCGGTGCCATACCTGCTGATCAGCGCGTGGCCCACACCGGACCTGCGGCCACATGGGCTTGCCCTGTTGGGGCATCCGCCACTGATGGTGCGCTTTCCCAGTCCGCGGCGGGACGTGCCGAGAGCGCAGGCTGACGTGCGTGAGGTCACCGACGTCGATGAGCTGGCGGTGGCTGAGCGGGTGCTCGTCGAGGGCTATCCCATGCCGGAGTTGGAGCCGCTCCAGCCCGGTGACCTGCTCGGTCCGTCACTCCTGCAGCCGGATACCCGGGTATGGCTGGCGTGGGTGGATGGGCAACCAGTGGCGGTAGCAGCGGCACACCAGCAGGCCGGGGTCACCCTCGTCGAATACGTCGCCACACTTCCGGCGGCGCGGGGCCGCGGTGCGGGTGCTGCGGTGATCTGGGCGGCCACCCTCGCCGACCCCGCGGCGCCCGCCGTGCTCATCGCCAGCGACGACGGACGACCTGTCTACGAACGGCTCGGCTATATCGCGGTGGAACGGTGGACCGTCTGGCTGCGCCCGCAACAGTAGCTCGGCGGCCACAATGTGGCTGGTAATGGCGTCTGGTTAGCGCCGGTGGGGAAGCCGCCTACCGCATTGACCAAAAAGGGGTTCTGCACGAAGTTTCGACACCCTTATTCGGGGTATAGCGGCATGGTTACTTCACCGTGCATTAACAGCCACGGTAGAGGCTCACCTTTCGAGACGTTAAAGTTGGGTGCGCGCACATGTGGGCTAATGCGAATAACTCCGCACTGAGAGGTGAGATGGATTACCGATCAGCCAATGGTTCTGCCAATCGGCGTGTACTTCTCATCGGGCCTGGAGAACTGCCCGATGCCACCCAGCGGGCGCTGCATGCCGCCTCCGCCCAGGTGGTACGCCTGCTGCATCCCAGTGATGCCGAGATCCGCGAGGCGTTGAATGAGCAGGTCGACGCGGTGGTGGTGTGCTCCAGAGATGATGCGGTGGCGCTGCGGCTGTCGCTGATCGTGGAGTACGTCCGTCCCGGGGTCCCATTGATCGTTACCGTGCACGGCCGGATCGTCAGCGCGCAGCTCAGGCGTGCGGTCAGCAATATTCGCGTGACATCGATGGCCGAGATCGTGGCTCCCTCGTTGGCCGCGTCCTGCCTCGACGACCGCCTGTTGTGGGTCAGGTGTACCCCGGAAGGATTCTCCGGCGTGCGGGCCGACTACGCCCGCCCGCAACTTGCGCGGATTGGCACGTCGAGGCGCCGTGCCAGGCAACTTGTGGCCAGACTCGGCTCCCTGATCCGACCCTTCGAGCCCAGCGCCCGCATCTTGACCGTCGGCCTGCTCGGATTCCTGCTGATCCTGGCGCTAGAGACGGTGGCGACCATCCTGGCCGTCGACCGGTCACCCCTCGATGCCTTCTACGCGGCAACCAAGGCCCTCGTCACCGTCGGACCGGACCAGGCAATTAACCAGGGCCCCTCCTGGTTGAAGATCTTCTCGGGGGTCAGCATGCTCGCGGCAGTCGCCTTCACCGCGCTGGTTACCGCGGGCGTCGTCGAGCGCCTGCTGGACCGCCGGCTCACCACCGTCATCGGCTCCCGGGTGGTTCCCCGCACCGACCACGTGGTGGTCGTCGGCCTGAGTCAGGTCGGGCTGCGGCTATGCCTGCTGTTACGCGAGCTTGGTGTGCCCGTGCTGGCAATCGAGAGCAACCCGGACCGCTACAACGTCGCCCGAGCGAAAAACTACGGAATCCCCGTGATCATCGGCCGAGCCAGCAGCCACTTCCTGCTCCAACAGCTGTCGCTGCACCGTGCGCGCGCACTCGCTGCGGTGACCAGCCATGAGATCGAGAACATCTCGGTCGCGGTGGCCGCGCTGGGCTTGCAAGACGACCTCCGCACGATCCTGCGGGCCGGGCGCGGCGAGGTGGTCAATGAGACGCGCTCGCTGTTCCGCATCGGCGTAGTACGAGATACCTACCGAATCGGCGCAACCCTGCTCGCCGCCATGGCGTTGGGCTCGGACGCCACCGGAGCCTTCCTCCACGAACAAACGGTCTACCTGATCACACCCGACGACCAGATCGAACCCTTCCAACCCGACGTGCACACCGCACGGGCGGAGGGGTTCGTGTCGTGAACTCGACGCTACCGACATTCTTGCGCCCGGAAACGTCGGTCATGTCGAGTTCACAGCGTTTGGCTACCCAGCCGGTATCGGGTGGTCGCCTCGCGGACCTGCTCGTGGTCCATCTCCCCCCGACGGGCCAACGCCGCCAGCACCGCCACGGTGATCGACTCGGCGTCTACCGCGAAATGCCGGCGAGCCGCTGGGCGGGTATCGGAGATCCCGAAGCCGTCGGTACCCAGGCAGCTGAAGTCCGATGGCACCCAGGGCCGGATGAGGTCGGGCACGGCCCGCATCCAGTCCGAGGTCGCCACCACCGGGCCCGCCGAGTCGGCCAGCGCCGCGGTGACGTAGGGCACCCGCGGCTCGGCGTCGGGGTGCACGAGATTGTGGCGGTCGCACTCGACGCCGTCACGGCGCAGCTCGGTCCAGGACGTGACCGACCACACGTCGGCGTGCACGTTCCACTCCTGGGCGAGCATCTCCTGAGCGCGCAGCGCCCAGGGCATCGCCACCCCAGACGCGAGCAGCTGCACCCGCGGACCGGCCCCGTCGCCCGCCTCGCGATAGCGGTAGAGACCGCGCAGCAGCCCGGCGACATCCAGCCCGTCGGGCTCCGGCGGCTGGACATAGGGCTCGTTGTAGACGGTGAGGTAGTAGGACACGTCCGGGCTGCGCCCGTCAGGCTCGCCGTACATCCGGGTGAGCCCGTCACGGACGATGTGGCCCACCTCAAAGGCCCACGCCGGGTCGTAGGCCACCACCGCGGGGTTCGTCGCGGCCAGCAGCAGCGAATGCCCGTCGTTGTGCTGCAAGCCCTCCCCGACCAGCGTGGTACGCCCGGCGGTGGCGCCAAGCAGGAAGCCGCGCGCCATCTGGTCGGCCGCCGCCCACAGCCCGTCGCCGGTGCGCTGGAAGCCGAACATCGAGTAGAAGACATAAATCGGGATCATGGGCTCGCCGTGGGTGGCGTAGGACGTGCCGGCCGCGATGAACGACGCGACCGAGCCCGCCTCGTCGATGCCCTCATGCAGGATCTGGCCCTGCTCGCTTTCCTGGTAGGACAGCATCAGCTCGGCGTCGACCGAGGTGTAGAGCTGACCCTGCGGGTTGTAGATCTTCTGGGTCGGGAACAGCGAGTCCATCCCGAAGGTCCGCGCCTCATCCGGGATGATCGGCACCAACCGGGGACCGATCTGCGGGTCCTTGACCAGCTCACGGAGCACCCGAACGAAGGCCATCGTGGTCGCGACCTCCTTGGTGCCCGATCCCCTGGCGACCACGTCGTAGGCCTTGCGCTCCGGTAGGGCCAGCGGCTTGGCCCGCACCCGCCGCTGCGGCACCGGACCGCCGAGTGCCCGCCGGCGCTCCATCAGGTACTCAATCTCCGGGGCATCCGGGCCCGGGTGGTAGTACGGCGGCAGGGACGGGTCGGCCTCCAACGCCTCGTCGCTGACCGGGATCCCCAGCTCGTCCCGGAACCTCTTCAGGTCGTCCAGGGTCAGCTTCTTCATCTGGTGGGTGGCGTTACGGCCTTCAAAGGTGGGGCCAAGCGTGTACCCCTTGATCGTCTTGGCCAGGATCACGGTGGGCTGGCCGTGGTGCTCGCGCGCGGCGGCGTAGGCGGCGTAGATCTTGCGGTAGTCGTGCCCGCCACGTTTGAGGCTCCAGATCTGCTCGTCGGACAGCCCCCCAGCCAGCTCCTTGGTGCGCGGGTCGCGGCCGAAGAAGTGGTCCCGGACATATCCACCGCCGCTGGCCTTGTAGGTCTGGTAGTCACCGTCCGGGGTGACGTTCATCAGGTTGACCAGCGCACCGTCGGAGTCGGCGTGCAGCAGCGCGTCCCATTCCCGGCCCCAGATCACCTTGATGACGTTCCAGCCGGCTCCCCGGAAGAACGACTCCAGTTCTTGGATGATCTTCCCGTTGCCCCGGACCGGGCCATCCAGCTGCTGCAGGTTGCAATTGACGACGAAGGTGAGGTTGTCCAGCCCCTCGGTGGCGGCGACGTGGACCAGTCCCCGAGACTCCGGCTCGTCCATCTCGCCGTCGCCCAGGAATGCCCACACGTGCTGGTCGGACGTGTCGACGAGCCCGCGGTCGTGCAGGTAACGGTTGAACTTCGCCTGGAAGATCGCGTTCATGCCGCCCAGTGCCATCGAGACGGTGGGGAACTCCCAGAAATCCGGCAGCAACCGAGGGTGCGGGTAGGACGGCAGGCCGTGCCCGGGGCCGCCATGCGACAGCTCCTGACGGAACCCGTCGAGCTGGTCGGCCGACAGCCGACCCTCAAGGAATGCCCTGGCGTAGATACCCGGGGAGGCGTGGCCTTGGAGGTAGACCTGGTCACCGCCTCCCGGGTGATCCTTGCCCCGGAAGAACCAGTTGAACCCGACCTCATAGAGGCTCGCGGAGGAGGCATAGGTCGAGATGTGCCCGCCCACGCCCAATCCCGGGCGCTGCGCGCGGTGCACCATCATCGCCGCGTTCCACCTGATCCAGGCCCGGTAGCGGCGCTCGACGTCCTCGTCACCAGGGAACGACGGCTCCCGTTCGGTGGGGATCGTGTTGACATAGTCGGTGCTGGTCAGCGACGGCAGACCGACGTGGCGCTCCCGGGCGCGCTGTAGCAGCTGCAGCATCAGATAGCGTGCTCGCCGCTGGCCGCCACCGGCGAGCACGCCGTCGAAGGACTCCAGCCACTCCGCGGTCTCCTCCGGGTCGATGTCGGTGGGGTATGCCACGAGGCCGTCGCCAAGCTGCGGTGCCAATAGTTTTCCCTCCCATTGCTGCCGCGCATGATGGGCCGGCTTCTCACCACCGGCTTCGAGCACGCGCTCAGATAGCGCGGCTATGCGTGTTTCACTGAAACGATCACGGTGTCATGTCGGCTGGAACCGCAGCGGCCGAAAGCTCAAACGTCCGGCGCCAGTGCTGCGGTCTTGGTGCTGGCCAACACGCTCTATCCACCGTACCGACGTCTGCCCGGTCTTGCACGGAAACGTGCTGGCTGTTTTGGCTGGCAACGAATGGGATTGCCAGGATGTGGGAACCCAGTATTCGGTGAAGTGGAAATTCGATGATCAACACTGAGAAGGAGAGATTGCAGTGACCGCGCCTACCCGTGACCTCGCAGCTACGGCACGGACGATTCTCGCGGAGGGTAGGGGCATCTTAGCCGCCGACGAGAGCACCGGCACGATGAGCAAGCGCCTCGAAGGACTGGGCATCGAGTCGACACCGGAGTCACGCCGGCGCTTCCGCGAGCTGATGTTCACCACGGACGGAATCGAGCAGTGGATCGGCGGCGTGATCCTTTACGACGAGACGATCAGACAGTCGACATCCGACGGCACGCCGATTCCACAGTATTTGGCGGGGCGCGGAATCGCCCCCGGCATCAAGGTCGACACCGGTGCCAAGCCGCTGGCTGGCTCGCCTGATGAGAAGGTCACCGAGGGCCTCGACGGGCTGCGCGAGCGGCTCGCGGAGTACCGGGAGATGGGCGCCCGTTTCACCAAGTGGCGGACGGTCATCACCATTGGCGACGAGCTTCCCACGCGGTACTGCCTCGAGGTCAACGCACACTGCCAGGCACGTTACGCGGCGCTGGCGCAGGAGGCCGGGCTCGTACCCATCGTCGAGCCAGAAACGATCATGAATGGCACGCACTCGATCGAGCAGTCCTATGACGTCACGCTGGAGACCCTCCACGAGGTCTTTGGTGAGCTCCACCGCCAACGGGTGTCGTTGGAGGGCATGTTGCTGAAGGCGAACATGGTCGTCACCGGTTATGACGCCGACAACCGCGCCGGCGTCGACGAGGTCGCGCAGCGCACGCTGCACTGCCTGCGCCAGGCGGTTCCTGCCGCAGTCCCCGGCATCGTCTTTCTGTCGGGGGGCCAGAGCGATTTCGCGTCCAGCGCCCACCTCAACGCGATGAGCAAGGTCAAGGCCCTGCCATGGGTGATCAGCTTCTCCTACGCGCGGGCGTTGCAAGGCCTGACGCTCAAGACATGGGCGGGCAAGGAGGACAACGTCCGCGACGCGCAGGCAGCGTTCCATTACCGGTGCCGACTCACCGCCGCCGCCAATGCCGGCCAGTGGTCCGAGGATTTGGAGCGCGCGCCCGAAGAGGTGGTGTCCGACGCTGAGCGAGAGCTGGAAGCTGCCGCTATCTAACGGCGCGGAGGGCAGATGACCGGTTTCACCGGATCCGGGGAGGGCGGGTCCCCGGTTGACTTCTTCACCCGCTTTCTCGGCAGTGGGCCCGGAGGGTTCGCCCGGATCGACATCGTGCGCTCGCTCACCCAGCCGGCGCGCGCCCTGCTGGCGGCGGCCGCCCAGCACGCCGCCGAGCGGGGTGAGGCGAACTTGGACTCCGAACACCTGCTGTGGGCGGCCACGGTCAAAGACCAGACCAGGGCACTGATCTCGCACGCTGGAGCCGACCCCGACGCGCTGACAGCCCAGGCCGACGAGCTCCCGCCGGACGCGCAGCGCGGTCAGTCGTCACCCTCGCTGACCCCGGCGGCCAAGCGGGCACTGCTGGACTCGCACCAGATAGCTCGGGAGCTGGGATCCTCGTACATCGGCCCGGAGCACCTGCTGGTCGCGCTGGCCGCCAATGAGGAATCTAGGGCGGGGCGGATTTTAAACAGTGCTCGGGTCACGCCGCAGGCGCTGCGGCAGGCCTCGGCGGGTGCCGGCCGGCCCGCCTCCGCGTCGTCGTGGCATACCTCGGCCAACACACCCACCCTGGATAAGTACGGCCAGGACCTGACCTACCTGGCCCGCACCGGCACCCTCGACCCGGTGATCGGACGCGGGGAGGAGATCGACCAGACCATCGAGGTGCTGTCCCGGCGCACCAAGAACAACCCGGTCCTCATCGGCGAGGCCGGCGTCGGCAAGACCGCGGTCGTGGAGAGCATCGCGCAGCGCATCGTGGACGGGGAGGTACCCGATACCCTGGCCGGGCGCCGGGTAGTGCAGCTCGACCTGCCCGGCATGGTCGCCGGGACGCAGTACCGCGGGGAGTTCGAGGAGCGGATCACCAAGGTGATCTCCGAGATCCGCGAGCACGACGACAAGCTGCTCATCTTCATCGACGAGCTGCACACCATCGTCGGCGCTGGGGCCAGTAACGAGGGCGGCCTCGACGCGGGCAGCATGCTCAAGCCCGCGCTGGCCCGCGGCGAGCTGCACTTCATTGGCGCGACCACGCTGGATGAGTACCGCCGACACATCGAGAAGTACCCCGCCCTGGAACGACGCTTGCAGCCGGTGTTCGTGTCCGAGCCCAGCGTGGAGGACACCATCGCGATCTTGCAGGGCCTGCGCGACCGGTACGAGGCGCACCACCAGGTACGGTTCACCGACGAGGCGCTGGTGGCGGCCTCGGGGCTGGCCGATCGTTACATCTCCGACCGCTTCCTACCGGACAAGGCCATCGACCTGATAGACCAGGCTGGTGCACGGGTACGGCTACGCGCCCACACCCCCAGCACCGACGTCCGGGAGCTTGAGCAGCAGCTCGACCAACTGTTCCGGGACAAGGATCAGGCCGCTGCCGCTGAGCAATACGAACGGGCCTCCCAGCTGCGCGACGAAATCGCCGAGCTGCGTAGCCGGGTCGATGCGGCGCGGTCCGGGGCAGGCGGCGGGGTACCCGAAGTTGGTTCCGCAGAAATCGCCGCGGTGGTGTCGCGGTCCACCGGCATCCCCGTCAAGCAGCTCACCGAGCAGGAACGCGACCTGCTGGTACGGCTGGAGGAGCAGCTCCACGTTCGAGTGGTCGGCCAGCAGGAGGCGGTGTCGCGAGTAGCCGAGGCGATCCGTCGCTCCCGGGCCGGTTTGGGTGACCCGAACCGGCCGGTCGGCAGCTTCCTGTTCCTCGGGCCCACGGGAGTGGGCAAGACGGAGTTAGCCCGGGCGCTGGCCGAGACGCTGTTCGGCAGCTCCGACCGGATGGTGCGGGTGGACATGGGCGAGTTCTCCGAGCGGCACACGGTCGCCCGGCTGGTTGGAGCCCCACCCGGCTACGTCGGCTATGAGGAGGCTGGGCAGCTCACCGAGGCGGTGCGGCGCCGGCCCTACTCCGTGCTGCTGTTCGACGAGCTGGAGAAGGCCCACCTAGATGTCTTCAACACGTTGCTGCAGGTACTCGACGACGGACGGCTCACCGACGGGCAGGGCCGCACCGTGGACTTCCGCAACACCATCGTGATCATGACGAGCAATGTGGGCTCAGACATCATTTCCAGCAGCACGTCGGTGGGCTTCACCACCCGAGACGCCGAGACGACCGGAGAGGACATGCAGGACCGGGTGCTGTCCCGGCTGCGTGAAGAGTTCCGTCCAGAGTTCCTCAACCGAATCGACGACATCGTGGTGTTTCGCCGGCTGGACGAACAGCAGCTACACAAGATCACCGAGATGTTGCTGGAGGAGACCGCGCAGCGGCTGCGCGCCCAAGACATCACGGTGGAGTTCGAACCGGTCACGGTGGACTGGCTGGCGCAGCAGGGCTACCAACCCGAGTTCGGTGCACGGCCGCTGCGCCGCACCATCCAGCGGGAGATCGACAACCAGCTGTCGTCAATGTTGCTCGAGGGCAGGCTTAAAGCCGAGCAGCACGTTCGGGTCGGGATAGCCGACGAGCAGCCATCATTCGCAGTGGATGGTAAGCAGCACCGCTAAACCCGCCGGTTCCAGGCGGTAATGCCCGGGCCAGCGGGCGTCCATCGCTGGGCGAGGATCCTCGACGCGCGGGTGACCCCGGCAACATGAAGCCGGCCGGGTTCAGCGGGAGGTGTTACCGGACTCCTGGAAGCCAGGTTCGGACTGCCGGTCGATCTCAAACGGGCGCATGCCTCCACCGGTCACGATATTGTCGATCACCGTGCAGCCGGTGGAACCCTCGGTGATCATCACTGCACGATCGCCAGGACCGGAGAAGCGGTTGTCCCGCACGATGACGTTGGGAAAGTTGCGAAGCAGCACGGCTTGCGCACCGTTGACCGCGACGGTGTTGTGCTCGAAAATGATCGTGGTTTCATCCCGTGGGGCGTCGCGGGCACGGGGATCATCGCTGGTGGCGATCAGCGCCTGCACGTCGACATTGGTGCAGTTGTTGTCGGCGATGACGACGTCGTAGGTGGGCGGCGCACCACGGGTGTTGTAGGTCTGGAAGCAGTCGGTGTGCGGACCTCCGTGGGGATAGCCGGAGGCCTTGATGTCCTTGATCGTGTTCCCGGTCAACCGGTGGCCCCGCCCGAAGAAACGGACGCCGTCGGCGTCGTTCTCGGTGCGGGCTACGGACTCGCTCACGGTGTTGTTCCGGACGGTGATCCGCTGCCCAGATATCCAGATACCGGTCCCATCGGCACGCTGCACGGTATTCGACTCGAGGATCGTGTCCGTGCAGTCCCGGCATGCCAAGCCGTCCGCAGTAGCGTTGTAGATCACGTTGTTGCGGGCGACGAGTCCCCGACCGGTCATCGTCAGACCATCCCCGTCGCGGATCATCAGGCCCTGGATGACCACATAGTCAGCCTGAACGGTCACGCTGCGCACAGTCGCGCCGTCGGAAACGATCGTGATCGGCTGCTGGGGCGTCCCGGAGGTGGTCACCGTTAGCTCAGCGTCGGACAGATGGTCGCCACTCAAGCACACGATGCTGCCGGGCTGCGCTCGCTGCAGGGCAGCGTTGGCCTGGTCGGGTTCGGTGAGCCGGCTGGCACACTGCGCCGGGAGCGGACCGGCCTGGTTGGAGGGCGGCGGGCCGGCAGGCGACGGAGTGCCGGGACTAGCCGTGCAACCACCGATGATCAACACTAGCCCGATCACCATGGCACACAGGCGGGCAGTGGAGCCGCTCAAGCGATCGAGGTAGGCCCAGGCGGTTCTCACCGGTTCACTACTTGCCGAGCAGCGTCTGCATTGCGGTGCCGGTGACGGCCCATAGCGACTCTGCATCGTCGGCCTTCGTGCTCGTAGTTGGCGGTAGCGGTGGGATTTGAACCCACGGAGGGCGTGAACCCTCACGCGCTTTCGAGGCGCGCTCCTTCGGCCGCTCGGACACGCTACCGCCGGTGAGGATACCGTGCGGCGCCGCCGCGCGGCGCAGCCCGGGTCGTGAGTGGCATTCGGTGCTCCAGCACCGAATGCCACTCACGAGC
>DATELN010000193.1:0-8520 GCA_035276605.1 Pseudonocardiaceae bacterium
GTAGCAACGCGCACAGCCAACGAAAAAGCAGCATGATCGCTGAAAGTGAGCCGTGAGCGTGCACCGCAGCGCGGTGAGCGCTCACTTTCAGCGATCATGGAGTAGGAATGCCCGGGCCCGCAGCCGCGGCATTCGGGCTGCGAACCTCAGAAGTCGAACTCCCCATTCTTCACACCGGATACGAAATCGGCCCACTCGTGCGCGTCGAAACTGAGTGGTTCACGGGTGCGGTCCTTGCTATCCCGCACAACGGCTCCCCCATTGGGCAAGGGCGCCACTTCCACACATCCCCCCTTGCTGCACCGGCTACTTGTCCGGAACAGCAGCGTGGAGTGGTACGCGGTGGTCACTGGTTCCTCCTGTAGTTGTCTTAGATCTCCCCAAGAACGTCGGCGATGAGCTTGGCGGACTGATCGGTGGTCAGACATTGACCTACCAGGACGTCGAAGAGCTCTTCGTAGACGTCCACATCGTGCTCCTTTTCGAGGTAAAGATCACCCACGTGGCTCTCGATGTATACAAGATCGTTATCGTCGGTGTCGGCGAACGCTAACACCACGAACGAACCAGACACTGACCGGTGGGCCCCAACGCTAAACGGCAGCACCCGCAAGGTGATATTGGGCCGCTGCGCGTCGGTGAGCAGCCGCGCTAGCTGCGCTTGCATGACCTTCGGACCGCCCACCGACCGGTACAGCACGGCTTCGTCGAGCACCACCTGGAGGATCAGCGGATCCTCATCGGCGTAGAGCCGCCACTGGCGCCGCATCCGTAGCTCGACGAGACGGTTTGTGGCATCCCGGTCCGCCGTGGACAGGGTGTTGAGCACGGCGCGGGCGTAGTCCTCGGTCTGTAGCAGGCCGTGCACGACGATCGCCTCATAGCTGCGCACCTCGCTGGCGTCTTGCTCCAGCGCGACGTACCGGCTGAGGTTGTCCGGACGCAAGGGATCCTCCGGATCCGGGGCCAGCACGTCGGAGAAGTCATCCCACCAACCTTGGCGGTTGCCCTCCCTAACCCAGCGCATTAGCCGGTCCCGGCGGGCCGGATCGGTGATCCCGTAGCGATCCAGCAGATCCCGGACGTCACGACGATAGGGAATGCCTTGGCCGGTCTCCAACCTGCTGATCTTGGAGACCGAGCATTCGAGCGCCTTGGCCACCTCGTCGATGGTTAGCCCGGCCTGTTCGCGCAGCGCGCGCAGCTCGGCGCCGAGCCTGCGCCGCGGCACTACCGGACCACGTGCTGGGGACATCGTGCGCCTCCGTCCTTCATCGCCCGTATGAGCAGGATGTCCGACTACCCACGAGCATGGGAAAAGCGACACGCTACGCCTCTTCGGTGAATCACATCAAGAGATCGCACCATGCAATTGCATGAGTGAGTTGCGTCATGCACTCTACACCCATGGCGCCAGCAGCGCCGGGCACTGTGGCCTGGGCGATCCCCGGACCACGAGTACCGACGACAATGAGGGAAAGGGGAAGGCGATCATGTCTGCATCTCACCGGAGCGCGACACGCCTCCCCGGGCGCCGGTCCTCGGACCGTAGCCAGGGAGAGCAGCGTCGTGGCGGACTAGACCGCAGTTCACGGTGACGCCGGAGATGCTGGGCTGGCTGTTGATGGTCGCAGCCCTGCTGGTACTCCTGGGACTCCTGCTCGGGTGGGCCTGGACCAACCAGGCCTTACAGCCCAAGCTGCGCCGACAGGCCGAGGAGCGTCGCCGGCTGAACGAAGAGTGGTTGGCGGTTCGGGCCGCCCGCCGGCAGCAGGCCGAGTGCCCGCGCTGCGCGAGTCCACTGTCCGAACAGGACTGGTACTACGCACCGACCCTGGTGGAAGACCCACCGGATGACGACTGAGTCGACCTAGACCTAGACGCCGGTCCGGACCAAAGGCCTAGATCAGAGGGCGTTTGGGGGCCACGTGAATGCTTGTGACCGCTCGGGTAGCAAGCATTCACGTGACAGCTGGCTCGAATGTCAGACAGCGCGCCGGCCGGCCAGCGCGCGGCCCAGCGTCAGCTCGTCAGCGAACTCCAGGTCACCGCCCATCGGCAGCCCGGAAGCCAGCCTAGTCACCGACAGGCCCGGGAAGTCACGCAGCATCCGCGCCAGGTAGGTGGCCGTCGCCTCACCCTCGGTATTGGGATCCGTCGCAATGATCACTTCGATGATCTCGTCGGTGCGGATGCGGGTGAGCAACTCCCGGATCCGCAGCTGATCCGGACCGACCCCGGACAGCGGATCCAGCGCCCCACCAAGCACGTGGTAGCGGCCGGTGAACTCCCGGGTGCGCTCCACCGCAAGCACGTCTTTGGGCTCTTCAACCACGCAGACCAGCCGCGGATCGCGCCGTGGGTCTGCGCAGATCCGGCAGTTCTGTTTCTCGGAAACTGTGCCGCAGACGACGCAGAACACGACTCCGTCCTTGATCCGCTGCAACGCGTCCTGCAACCGGGTCACATCAGCCGGATCCGCGGCCAGTAGGTGAAACGCCATCCGCTGGGCACTTTTAGGTCCAACGCCGGGCAGCCGCCCCAACTCGTCGATCAGGTCCTGGACGACTCCCTCGTACACAGTCCCATCATGCCCCGCCCCGACATGTCTCCATATCGGGGCGGGGATAGGTGGGTCACATGCCGGGCAGGCCGAAGCCTCCGGTGGGACCGCCTAGGGTGCTGGCTAGCGGACCCATTTTTTCTTGGGTGAGGTCCTGCAGGGCGTGATGCGCGTCGAGCATCGCTCCCATCACGAGGTCTTGCAGGGTCTCCACGTCGTCGGGGTCGACCACCTTGGGATTGATCGTCACGTTGCGCACCTCACCGGTACCGGCCAGCGTGACCGTGACGAGGTTCCCACCGGCCTGACCGGTGACCTCAGACTCGGCGAGCTCAGCCTGCGCACTCATGAGATCTTGCTGCATCTTCTGGGCCTGCTGCAGGATCATCTGCATGTCAGGCGCTCCACCGGGTTGCACCGCGGCTCCTCTCGTTCCATTAGATGCCACAGGGTAACCACCTCTGGGCGAGAGAAATCCTTGCGGTCGGGCCGTAGCGTGGGGCACGTGCAGCAGGCCGGGACATGGGCGACATGGCACCGCCATCGCGAGGCTGTGCAACGGCTGGAAGCCAGTTACCGGGCAATTCCCGCTGGGGCGCCGGTACGGCTGGCCAAGCGAACGTCGAACCTGTTTCGGCCGCGCGCCTCGACGGGTCACCCTGGCCTGGATGTATCCGGGCTGACCGGGGTGCTCGAGGTGGATCCGGCCAGCCGCACCGCCGAGGTCGCCGGGATGTGCACATACGAGGATCTGGTCTCGGCCACGCTGCCGCACGGCCTGACCCCGCTGGTGGTGCCCCAGCTCAAGACGATCACCCTGGGTGGCGCGGTAAGCGGGCTAGGCATCGAGGCCGCGTCGTTCCGTAACGGCCTGCCGCATGAGTCGGTCCTGGAGTTCGACGTACTCACCGGCGCCGGCGAGATCGTGACGGCTACCCCGGGGGACGAGTTGTTCGCCGGGTTTCCCAATTCCTACGGCACGCTGGGCTACGCCACCCGGTTGCGCATCGAGCTTGAGCCGGTGCACTCGCATGTGGCGCTGCGGCATGTGCGGTTTGACGACCTCGACGAGCTGTGCACCGCGGTAACGCGCATCATGGCGACCCGCGCGTGGGACGGTGAGGACGTCGACTACCTCGACGGCGTGATGTTCTCCGCCGCGGAGTCATACCTGACGCTGGGTCGGCGTGCTGAGTGGAGCGGGCCGGCTAGCGACTACACCGGAATGCAGATCTTCTACCGCTCGATCCAGCGGCGCCGCCGCGATGTGCTGACCACGCACGACTACCTGTGGCGCTGGGATACCGACTGGTTCTGGTGCTCGGGCGGCTTGGGAGCCCAGCACCCGGTGATCCGTGCGCTGTGGCCGGCCCGGCTGCGGCGCAGCGACGTCTACTGGAAGATCGTGGCGCTGGCCAACCGGGTCGACCTGGAGAACCGCTTCGAGCAATGGCGGGGACGCCCCCGCCGGGAACGGGTGATCCAGGACGTCGAGATCCCCCTCGAACGCACCGCGGAGTTCCTGGGCTGGTTCGTCGAGCACGTGCCGATCGAGCCGGTGTGGCTGTGCCCGTTGCGGCTGCGCGGCGAGCGCTCCTGGCCGCTCTATCCGCTGGAACCCGGCCGGAACTACGTCAACGTCGGCTTCTGGTCCAGCGTGCCGATCGCCCCGGGCGGCACGAGCAGCGATACCAACCGGGCGATCGAGCACCAGGTGGATGCGATGGGCGGGCACAAGTCGCTGTATTCGGAGTCCTTCTACTCACGGGCTCAGTTCGACGCCCGCTACGGCGGCGCGCAGTATGCGACCCTCAAGCAACGCTATGACCCGGACCGGCGACTGCTGGACCTCTACGCGAAGGCGGTGCGACGTCGATGACGACTTTCCGAGAGCGGCGCACCCCCAGCCCAGCACAGGCCACGATGGGTGCAGATCGGCTGTCGCTGGCCGGCATCGTCGAGCTGCTGTCCGATGGCACCTTCCCAGTCCGGTTCACCGCCTACGACGGCAGCGCTACCGGCCCGTCCGACTCCAAGATCAGCGTGCACCTGGCGACGCCGCGGGGCGCCACCTACATATTCACCGCGCCCGGGGACCTCGGCATGGCCCGCGCCTACATCGCCGGTGATCTGCAGGCATCCGGGGTGCATTCCGGTGACCCGTACGTCGCCATGCGGTTGATGGCCGACGAGGTGCACTTCCGGCGCCCGACCCTGGCCGAGCTGGCGCTGATCACCCGCTCGCTGGGTTGGGAGTTGTTGCGGCCGGTGCCACCGCCGCCGCAGGAGTCGCGGCCCCGGTGGCGCCGGACGCTCGAGGGCCTGGCGCATTCCCGCAACCGTGACTCCACGGCGATCTCCCACCACTACGACGTGTCCAACCGGTTCTACGGGATGTTCCTCGGCCCGACGATGACCTACACCTGCGCGGTGTTCGACCATCCGGAGGCGAGCCTGGAGCAGGCCCAGGAACGCAAGCACGAGCTGATCGCCGACAAGTTGGGGTTGCGCGCGGGGATGCGGCTGCTCGATATCGGCTGCGGCTGGGGCGGCATGGTGCGCTACGCGGCGCGCCGCGGGGTGCGCGCCCTGGGCGTCACGCTGTCCGCCGAGCAAGCGAAGTGGGCGCAGCAGACTATCGCAACCGAGGGGCTGTCCGAACTGGCCGAGGTGCGCCACCTGGACTACCGGGATGCGCCCGGTCGCGAGTACGACGCCATCTCGTCGATCGGCCTGCTTGAGCACGTCGGGCTGCACTCCTACCCGGCGTACTTCGCGAAGCTATACGCCAAGCTGCGTCCGGGCGGGCGGCTGCTCAATCACTGCATCACCCAGCCGGACAACCGCACCAAGGCGCAAAGCGACCCGTTCATCGACCGCTACGTGTTCCCCGACGGTGAGCTGCCCGGCGCCGGCAAGGTCATCACTGAGGCGCAGAACAGCGGCCTCGAATTGCGCCATGTGGAAAACCTGCGGGAACACTACGCGCTGACCCTCAAGCACTGGAACGCCAACTTGGTGGCGCACTGGGACGAGTGCGTGGCCGAGGTCGGCGAGCCCACCGCCCGGGTGTGGGGCCTGTACATGGCCGCCTCGCGGCTGTCGTTCGAGCGAAACGGGATCGAGCTGCACCAGGTGCTGCTGGTGCGCCCCGACGCCACCGGCAGCTCCCACGTGCCGTTACGCCCCTGGTGGCGCGGCTGAATCCCAGTCGGGGCCGCTAAAGGGCATTTGCGTACCTGCCGCCAAGCTCACACTATTGGGACGGCTGTCGACGTACGTGCCTGGGGTTGGCCGGCCTCTTTCTTGTGATTGCCGGTTGGGGCCGGCAGGCGGAGAGGACCTCGACATGCCGACGCTGCAGGTGGCCCGGCGCGTCCGCGACGAGCAAGCCATGCACCACCAGGTAGGGGTCGGGCTGTTGGAGCGCGGCGCGGAGTTGGCCCGCATCGAGCAGGCGATTGCCAGCCTGAGTCGCGGGCACGGACGCGTTCTGATCATCCAAGGTGCCGCGGGGATCGGCAAAAGCAGTCTGTTGCGAACTGCATGCGAGCAGGCAACCGCGCAGGGAGTACAGACGTTGACCGCGCGGGCCAGCGAGCTGGAACGCGACTTCGGGTTTGGCGTGGTCCGCCAGCTCCTGGAGACTCACCTCGTTGGCTGCAGCGAGGCGCAACGCGCTGAGTTGCTGGCCGGCGCGGCGCGGTTGGCCGGCCCAGTGCTGGGTCTCGGCGGGGTGGTCGGTGACTCGTTCGCCGCGTTGCATGGGCTGTATTGGCTGATCGCCAACCTCACCAACAGCGGTCCGGTGCTGCTGGCGATCGATGATCTGCAGTGGGCTGACGAGCCGTCGCTGCGGTGGCTGGTGTATCTGTGCCACCGGCTGGAAGGCTTGCCAGTGCTCATCGCGGCCACCATTCACCCACCGCGTCCCGGACAGTGTCCGCTGCTGGCCGAACTGATCACCGCGGGCGGCGCCCACATTTTGTGTCCTGGCCCGCTCGGCGAATCTGCGGTGGCTGCGCTGATCCGCGAAGGGCTCGGCGCCCAACCCGACAAGACGTTCGTCGCGGCCTGCGCGAAGGTCACCGGCGGCAACCCGTTTGCGTTGCGTGAGCTGGTTCTCGACCTGGCCACCGACGGAGTGGCGCCCCTCGCCGCGCAGGCGTCCGACGTGCCGGGACGCGTGCCGGATCAGGTTGAGCGAGCGGTGCTGGCTCGACTAGGACGGTTAGACGATGCCGCGGTGCGAGTGGCACAAGCGGTGGCGGTGTTGGGCGACGGCTGCGCGTTGCGCCTGGCGGCAGCGATGGCCGGACTGGACATCGACACCGCAGCTCAGGCGGCTGATGCGCTGGTGTTGGCCGAACTGTTCACCGACAACTGGCCGCTGCAGTTTGTGCATCCGCTGGTGCGTTCCGCGATCTGCGAGCAGATTCCCTACGGCGCGCGGGCCCAGGCACACGCCCGGGCCGCCCAGCTGCTGGCCAGTGACGGTGCCGAGCCGGAACAGATCGCCGGGCAGCTCATGGCCTGCGAAGGTGCCGGCGACGCCGACGCGGTCCAGGCAATGCGAGCGGCTGCGGCCGCGGCGCTGGCCCGCGGCGCCCCCGACATCGCCGTGCGGTATCTACGTCGAGCCTTGGCCGAGCCACCGGCAGACGGCCTACGCGCAGCGGTGCTAGGCGAGTTAGGCAGTGCAGCCCGAATCGCCCGCGATCCGGGCGCAGTTAATTATCTTGACCAGGCTCGGCAGGCCACCACCGACCCGGTCGCCCGCGCGCGGCTTGCCGGTCAGCTGGCCAACGTGCTGTTCTACACGGCCGACCTGGCGCGCTGTTTTGCCGTGCTGCAGGCCGGACTGCATGACCTCGGAGACCGAGACGCGGACCTGGCATCGCTGCTATATGCCCACCAGGCGATGGTGCTGGTGTGCGGGGTGCGCCCGACCGAATCACCGGCCGCCACGTTCGAGCGGCTGCGTGAGCTAGCCGCACGTGGCGATACCGCCAGCCGCGCACCCCAGTTCGCGCTGGCCGGTCTGCTCACCGCGTGCGGCGTGCGGTGCCATGAAGTAGCCGGACTGGTCGAGCGCGGGTGGGATGGCGGCCGATTCCTGGCTGACGAGACCTGCGAGGCGATCCCCGCCATTTTCGCTGGCTGGGCCCTGATCCACACCGACGAGCTGGACCGCGCTGCGGCACTAGCCGAGGAGATGCTGGCCGACGCTGAGGCCCGCGGTTCGGTGGTCGGCTTCCTGTCCGCCACCGGCCGGCGCGGCGCGGTCGCGCTACGGCGCGGCGCGTTGGCCGAAGCCGAGGCCGACATCCGCGCTTCGCTGGAGCTGGCCACCGAACACAACCTGACCCACAGCCTGCCCATCCTGGCTGCTCATCTCGGCCTGACCCTGATCGAACGTGGGCAGCTCGAGGAGGCAGCTGCCGTCATCGACGCAGTCGCCCTGGACCCCCCGACCGTGGCACCGCCCATCGCGATCCTGCTTCTCGATGCGCGGGCCCGGGTGCGTCTGGTCCGCGGTCAGCGCGTGCAGGCCATCTCCGATCTGCGCCTGTGTGGTCAACTCGTTGACCAAGCGCAACTGTATAACCCCAATCCGTTCGCCTGGCGGTCAACGCTGGCCCTCGCGCTGGCAGCAGAGCACCCACAGCAAGCTCAGGAACTGGCGCGCACCGAGCTCAGGCTGGCCCGCCGCGCCGGCGCGCCCCGCGCGATCGGGATCGCGCTACGCGCCTGCGGCCTGCTGACCGGAGGCCAGGCCGGAATCGATTTACTCGAACAGTCCGTCAAGGTTCTCGACAGCACCTCCATGCGGCTGGAGCTGGCGCACTCGCTGACCGAGTTGGGCGCTGCGCTGCGCCGCTCCGGAACCTCCACCGCCGCTCGCGAACCACTGCGCCGGGCACTGGACATCGCAGACCGCTGCGGCGCCACCCCCC
>DATELN010000194.1:0-7906 GCA_035276605.1 Pseudonocardiaceae bacterium
GGTAGCGGGCGCCTCCGTCACCGTCCGCAACGGCCTCGAGCTCCAGCCAGGCACGGCCCGGTAGCCGCATTTCGGCGCGCAGCCGCAGCAGCCGCGGCCGGTCCAGGTACTCCACGCGCCACCAGTCCAACGCTTCGCCGACCTGGAGCCGGTGGGGATCGCGTCGACCGCGACGTAACCCCACGCCCCCGACGAGCCGGTCGATCCACCCGCGCACTGACCATGCCAGGGGGAAGGAGTACCAACCGTGCTCACCCCCGATGGCTTCGATCACATTCCACAGCGTGAGCGGATCGGCGGCGCAGCGATGCTCACGGACGTCCTGGTAGAGCGAGCCACCGGACCATTCCGGGTCGGTGGGCAACGGATCCGACGGCGCCCCCGGCCAGGATTCGTCCGGCCAGCGGGTCGGGACCTCGGCATGGCGGGTCTGCCTCAGAGCGAGCTCAACGGCGTGCTCGTAGTGGGTCAGGCCACCCTCGGGATCGGGGATGTATCGGCCGATGTCGTGATCGTGACAGATCACTTCGTGTACCAGCGACTCGATCAAGGGCACGGCGATGCTGCGCGGCACCGGAGTAACCAGGTTCACCCACTGCGCCGACAGCCACGGCGTCAGCACCGGTACCGGCACGACCACGCGGCGAGGAAGGCCGGCCACGACCGCGTAGCGGCGCATCATGTCTAGGTAGGTCAGTACATCGGGTCCACCGATGTCGAAGGCCCGGTTGACGGTCAGGGGTAGCGCGGCCGCAGAAGTCAGGTAGTGCAGCACGTCGCGCACAGCGATGGGCTGGATCCGGTTGTGTACCCAGCGTGGGGTGACCATGGCCGGCAGCCGTTCGGTGAGGTAGCGCAGCATCTCGAAGCTGGCCGACCCGGATCCGAGAATGACCGCGGCCCGCAGCACGATGGTCGGCACTCCCGAATCGAGCAGAATTCGTCCCACTTCGGCGCGTGAGGCCAGGTGATCGGACAGGTGCTGCCCGTCGGGGATAATCCCGCCTAGGTACACCAAGCGGGCCACACCGGCGTCGTGGGCAGCGCCGGCGAGCACGTGGGCGGCCCGCCGGTCGACATCAACGAAGTCGCGTCGATTGAGCGAATGCACCAGGTAGTAGACGATCTCCTGGCCGACCACCGCGTCCCGTACCTGACCGGTATCGCTGACGTCGCCACATACGATCTCGACCTGGTCCCGCCAGGGCACCTCGGCCAGCTTGCCGGGGGTCCGCGCCACTACCCGCACCTGGTGACCGGCACCTAGCAGGGCGGGCACGAGCCGGCCACCGATATAGCCGGTGGCGCCGAACACTACGCATCGCATATCAGCACATGACCCCAGCGGGTGCGGTCATCATGGCCGCCGCCAAGCACGTCCGGTTCTGGCGATCATCCGCTCCGCGGACGGCGGCCCCCAGGTGCCTGCGGGGTACGGCTCAGGCCGGTCTTGCTTGGCCCAGTGCTCCAGCACCGGGTCGAGGATCTGCCAGGACAGCTCCACCTCGGTGCTGACGGGAAACAAGGACGGCTCGCCCAGCAACACGTCTAGCAGCAGCCGCTCGTATGCTTCGGGCGAGGACTCGGTGAATGCCGTGCCGTAACGGAAGTCCATCGTGACGTCGCGGACTTCCATTGCCGTTCCGGGCACCTTGGAACCGAATCGGATGATGACGCCCTCGTCGGGTTGGATGCGGATCACCAGGGCGTTTTGCCCTAGCTCCTCGGTCATGGTCTTCTCGAAGGGCAGGTGCGGAGCCCGCTTGAAGATAACCGCGATCTCGGTGACCCGCCGACCCAACCGCTTGCCGGTCCGCAGGAAAAACGGCACACCAGCCCACCGCCGGGTGTCGACCTGCAGCGCGATTGCGGCAAAGGTCTCGGTTGTGGAGTCGGCAAATCCGGGCTCTTCGAGTACTCCGACGACCTTGCTGGCGCCCTGCCAACCAGCCGTGTATTGGCCGCGTGCGGTGGTGTCATCCAACGGCTCGATGAGCTTGGTGGCGGACAGGATTTTGATCTTCTCGGTGCGCAGTGCGTCCGGCGAGAAGGACAACGGCTCCTCCATCGCGGTCAGCGCAAGTAGCTGCAGCAGGTGGTTCTGGATCACGTCGCGGGCCGCGCCGATACCGTCGTAATAGCCGGCGCGTCCGGCCAGTCCGATGTCCTCGGCCATGGTGATCTGCACGTGGTCTACATAATTACTGTTCCAGATGGGCTCATAGAGCTGATTGGCGAAACGCAGCGCGAGAATATTCTGCACCGTCTCTTTGCCGAGGTAATGATCGATTCGGAATACTGACTCCTCGGGAAAGACATCGTTGACGATTCCGTTGAGTTCGCGGGCGCTTCGCAGATCGTGACCAAACGGCTTTTCAATCACTACCCGCCGCCACTGGTCACCGTCCTGGGCGGCCAATCCAGTGCGGGCGAGTTGTTTGAGGACCACCGGGAACATTGCGGGTGGGATGGACAGATAGAAGGCGTGGTTGCCGCTGGTGCCGCGGTCCTGATCGAGTTCAGCAACCGCGCTGGCGAGATTGTCGAAGGCGGCATCATCGTCGAAGCTGCCGGGCATGAACCGGATGCCCTCGGACAGCCGGGCCCACACATCTTCCCGGAACGGGGTCCGCGCATGTTCCCGTACCGCATCGTGGACCAGTTCCGCAAAGTTCTCGTCGGCCCAGTCCCGGCGGGCGAAGCCGACCAGCGCGAAACCGGGCGGCAGCAGGCCCCGGTTGGCCAGGTCGTAGACGGCCGGCATCAGCTTCTTGCGGGACAGGTCCCCGGTGACTCCGAAGATCACCACACCGCACGGACCGGCGATCCGGGGCAGTCGCTTGTCCCGGCTGTCCACCAGCGGATTGACCCGACGCTCCACGTTCACCCGAGCTCCTGCAGCGCGTGCACCATGGCGACCAACCCGGCCGGCCGGTCACGCAGGTGCAGCTGCAGCACGGGGCGGCCGTGCGCGGCGAGCACCTGCGCGTCACCCAAGGCTTGCGCGCGTTGTAGTTGGCCGAGGGAGAAGTCGGTACCCGGTACTGGGATATCGCTATCCACCGCGCCGGTCAATTGCATGAACGTCCCGTTCTGGTGGCCACCTTTGTGATACTGACCGGTGGAGTGCAGGAACCGGGGCCCCCAACCGAACGTGGTCTGGAGCCGGGTACGCCGGGCGAGCTCGTCGCGCAGCACAGCGGCGGAGGCATCGGCGATGCGGTCCAGGTACGCCTGCACGGCGAGATAGCCGCGCGGTGCGGTGGTGGCGACTAGCGCTTGTAGCGCGTCACCGAGCGTCGCGATGCCCGCTGGCAACCAATTCCCGACCGGATGTACCTCCACCTCACCGTCGACGAACCGGGGCGGGGCTTCCTCGGCACCGGCGAGCTGCTGGCGGGCGGCGACCTTGGCGGCCTCCACGTCGGGCTGGTCGAACGGATTGATGCCCAGCAGCCGACCGGCTACCGCGATGGCGTGTTCCCACAGCAGTAGCTGCCCACCCAGGGTGCCGTTGACTGCCACTGCGGCCGTAGGCACAGCCGGGCCGAGCACCACCGTGGTGGCATCCGGACCTGCGTCGGCGAAACCCGGCGCGGCTGGATTGCCCGCCACCACCGGCAGCAACCCAGTGCCGTCCTTACCGGTGGACTCGGCGATGAGCTGCTCTGCCCAGTCGGCAAAACCGACGATGCCCGAGCCGCTATCGGCGAGCACAACTTTCTCTGCGCCGCCGGCATGGCCGGCAGCCAGCGCGGCACCCAGCCGCAGCGCCGGGTTCTCCGCGTCATCTAGAGCCAGCAGCGGGGCCAACTGCGCTGCCTCGTCCAGCAGCCGGGTGATGTCTGCGCCGGCCAAGCCGGCTGGAACCAGACCGAACGCGGTCAGCGCCGAATACCGCCCGCCCACGTTCGGATCGGCAGTGATCACCGCCCGGTACCCTTCAGCCTCCGCGATCTGCTGCAACGGCGAGCCCGGGTCGGTGACCGCCACCAGATGCGCTGCCGGGTCCAGCCCGACCGCGGCGAATGCGGCGGTAAAGATCCGCCGATGGCTGTCGGTCTCCACCGTGGAGCCTGACTTGGACGACACCACCAGCACGGTGCGGGCCAGGTCACCGGCGAGCGCGTCGGTGACCTGCCCGGGATCAGTCGTGTCCAGCACAGTCAGCTCGACCCGGTCCGTGGCGCAGATCACTTCCGGAGCCAGTGATGAGCCACCCATTCCAGCCAGCACCACCCGATCAATGCCCGCGGAATTCAGCTGCTCCCGTAATGCTTCGATGGTGGCCAGCAGCGGGCGGGAACTGCTGGGCAGCCCTACCCAGGCCAGCCGGCGGGCCGCCTCAGATTGCGCTTGGGCACCCCACAGCGTGGAATCCTGGTTGCGCAGGGCGGAGGCCACCTGCTCGGCAACGAGCTTGTCGACCCACGATTGCGCCGCGCCTGCCAGTCCGGTGGCGAGGATGTCGACGGTGAGTTCTGGCATCGCTCGCTCAGCCTGCCGCCGGCGGGGCCGCCTTGGCCAGCTGCCCGGCGACCGTCTCGGCGAGCTCAGACCAGGACGCCTCGAACTTCTCTGCACCTTCCCGCTCGAGGACGGCGAACACGTCGTCGAGATCGACGCCGACCGCGGTCAGCTCATCGAAGACCCGCTGCGAGGCCTCAGCCGTGCCCGACACCTGGTCGCCGGGCACCTCGCCGTGGTCGGCCAGCGCCAGCAGGGTCTGCTCCGGCATCGTGTTGACCACCCCGGGGGCGATCAGCTCGGTGACGTATTTGGTGTCTGGGTATTTCGGGTTCTTCACCCCGGTCGACGCCCACAGCGGGCGCTGCGGCCGGGCCCCGGCCTCCCGCAGGTGCGCCCACCGCGGCGTCGCGAACTCCTCCTGGCAGGCCGCGTACGCCAGCCGAGCGTTGGCCACCGCGGCTTGCCCACGCAACGCCAGCGCCGGCTTGGTGCCGATCGCCTCCAACCGCTTGTCCACCTCGGTGTCCACCCGGGACACGAAGAACGACGCGACCGAGGCGATGGAGCTCAGGTCGTGGCCGTTGGCGCTGGCCTGCTCCAGGCCGGCGAAGAAGGCAGCCATCACCTCTCGGTAACGCTCTACCGAGAAGACCAGCGTGACGTTGATGCTGATGCCGTCGGCCAGCGCACCGGTGATGGCCGGCAGGCCTTCTTCGGTCGCCGGTATCTTGATCATCAGGTTGGGTCGGTCCACCATCTTCCACAACTCAGCAGCCTGGGCGAGGGTGGCATCGCAGTCATGCGCCAGCTGGGGATCGACTTCGAGCGACACCCTGCCGTCCATCCCGCCGGTGGTCTCCCAGGTACCGCTGAACATGTCGCAGGCTTGCTGGACGTCGGCGATGGTGATCTCCCGCACCGCTTCCTCGACTGAGGCGCCGCGCGCGGCCAGCTCCCGGACCTGGTCGTCGTAATCTTCGGCGTGCTCGAGCGCATGGGAGAAGATTGTCGGGTTGCTGGTCACGCCGACCACGTGCCGGTGAGCGATCAGGTCGGCCAGGTTTCCTGAGGTGATCCGTTGCCGGGACAGATCGTCCAGCCAGATCGACACGCCCGCCTGGGAGAGCTCTTGCAGGGCATCGGTTTTACTCACAGGGGTACCTCCGCAGCGGGCTTATTGCTCAATACGCTTCACACGTTCCAGGCTACGGCGGGCCGCGTCGGCGACCGCTTCAGCGGTGAAGCCGAACTCCCGGAACAGGGTCTGCCAGTCGGCAGACGCGCCGAAATGTTCTAATGAGATCACTTCGCCATGATCGCCGACGAAGCGATGCCACGGCATCGCGACACCGGCCTCGACGGCGACCCGGGCCTTCACCGTGGGCGGTAGTACCTGGTCGCGGTAGCCTTCCTCCTGCTCATCGAACCATTCCATGCACGGCATGGACACCACCCGGGTTCCGATGCCCTCGGCAGCCAGCATCTGTTGAGCAGTGATGGCGTACTGCAGCTCTGATCCGGTGGCTATGAGCAGCACGTCGGGCCAGCCGCCGCCGACCTCGGTAGCGGTGTCGGAGAGCACGTAACCACCGCGCGTGACGCCGGTGCCATCCGTGCCCTCCAGCACCGGCACGCTCTGTCGGGTCAGGCACAGTCCGGTAGGTCGAGTGCCCTTTTCCAGCAGTGCTTTCCATGCTGCCGCGGTCTCGTTCGCATCCGCCGGGCGAACCACATCCAACCCTGGGATGGCCCGCAGCGCGGCGAGATGTTCGATGGGCTGGTGTGTGGGACCATCCTCGCCCAGGCCGATGGAGTCGTGAGTCCAGATATAGGTGACCGGCGTTTTCATCAAGGCGGCGAGCCGCACCGCGGGGCGCATGTAGTCGCTGAAGATCAGGAACGTGCCCCCGTAGGGCCGGGTCGGCCCGTGCAGTGCAATTCCGTTGAGGATCGTGCCCATGGCATGCTCGCGTACCCCGAAGTGCACAGTGCGCCCGTACGGGTGCGCGGTCCACATCTTCGTGGAGGTCTTCTCGGGTCCGAAGGAGTCGGCACCTTTGATCGTGGTGTTGTTGCTTCCGCCCAAATCGGCGGAACCACCCCACAGCTCCGGCAGCTCCTCGCCAATAGCCGAGAGCACTTCCCCGGATGCCTTGCGGGTCGCAATGCCTTTCTTGTCTGGCTGCCAGGTCGGCAGCTTCTCGGCCCAGCCTGCGGGTAGTTCCCGGCGGATCAGGCGGTCGAATAGCGCGGCCCTGGATTGATTGGCCTGCCGCCAGCTATCAAAAGCTTCTTGCCACTTTGCATGCGCCGCCTGTCCCCGGGCAATCACCTGCCGGGTGTGCTCCAGTATTCCGGGCTCGACAACGAAAGACTGTTGCGGGTCGAAGCCGAGGATTTCCTTCACCGCAGCGACCTCGTCATCGCCCAGAGCGGAGCCATGCGCATCGCCGGTGTTCATCTTGTTCGGCGCCGGGTATCCGATTATCGTGCGCAGCACGATCAACGACGGACGGCCAGTCTCCGCTTTAGCTGCTTCGATCGCCTCCAGGATCCCGACGACGTCCTCCCCGCCGTGAACGGTCTGCACATGCCAGCCGTAGGCCTCGTAGCGGGCGCCGGTGTTCTCCGACAGCGCAATCCTGGTGTCGTCCTCGATGGAGATCTCATTGGCGTCGTAGAAAACCACGAGGTTGCCAAGTTCCTGGGTGCCGGCCAGCGAGCACGCCTCAGACGTAACACCTTCTTGGATATCGCCGTCGGAGGCGATGACGTAGATGTAGTGATCGAACGCGCTTTGATCCTGGGGGGTATCCGGGTCGAACAGGCCGCGCTCCCGGCGGGCCGCCATGGCCATCCCGACCGCGGCGCCCAAGCCTTGGCCCAGCGGACCGGTGGTGATCTCCACCCCGACGGTGTGCCCGTACTCGGGATGGCCCGGGGTCTTGGAACCCCAAGTGCGCAGCTGCTTGATGTCCTCCAGCTCCAGCCCGTAGCCGGACAGGAACAGCTGGAGGTACAGCGTCAAGCTGGAGTGGCCAGCGGACAGCACGAACCGGTCCCGCCCGGTCCACGCCGGATCGGTGGGATCGTGCCGCAACACCCGCTGGAACAGCGTATACGCCAGCGGCGCGAGGCTCATCGCGGTGCCAGGGTGGCCACTGCCGACGCGCTGCACGGCGTCCGCGGCCAGCACCCGGATGGTGTCCACCGCGCGGGTGTCCACATCGGTCCAGTCGTCTGGCACCCGAGGTGTGGTGAGCTGGGTCAGATCGTCAATGACGGACACGCTGGTGCTCCTGAGTGTGCTCGTTGCGGCGCCACGAGGCTGAATGGGCTCGGGCCTGCTATGTGGGACGGATCTTTCTGGGACGGATCTTTTGGAGCTGATCCCTGGTCAATACTTACCCTAGCGAGATGGGACCGGCGGTGATCT
>DATELN010000195.1:0-52082 GCA_035276605.1 Pseudonocardiaceae bacterium
GAGTGGCATTGGGTGCTATAGCACCCAATGCCACTCACGAGGCCCAGCCGTGCCAGCAGCTCGGCCAGATTGGGCCGGCCAATCGTGGGTATCACCACCGTGTAGCTCATCGGGCCAGCTCTGCGCGTCGCAGCAGGAACGGCCCGAGGACCAGCACGTCGACTGGGGCGGACCCGAAACACTCCAGCGCATCGCGCGGGTCATCCACCATCGGACGGCCCGCGGTGTTGAGACTGGTGTTCACCACCGTCGGCAACCCAGTCAGCTCGGTGAACCGGTCCAGCAGCCGGGCCAGCAGCGGTTCACTGCCCCGGTCGACGGTCTGGATCCGCGCGGTGCCGTCGACGTGCACCACGGCTGGGATGCGGTCCCGCCACTGGGGCGCCACGTCGTGCACAAACAGCATGTACGGGCTCGGGATCGGGCCACGGCCGAACAGCTCCGCAGCGCGGTCGGCCAGCACCATGGGCGCCACCGGCCGGAACTGCTCCCGACCCTTGACCGCATTGAGCCGGTCGACATTGCGAGCGTGCCCTGGGTGCGCCAGCAAGGATCGGTGGCCCAACGCGCGTGGACCGAACTCGCTGCGCCCTTGGAACCAGGCCACGATCGCGTCTGCGGCCAACGCCTCGGCGGCCGCGGCAGCTACGTCCGGTGGGCGGTGGTAGGGGATATGCGCGTCCTCTAACCAGCGCTTGAGCTGCTCGTCGCCGAAGCCGCGGCCAAGGTCAGCTCCTGGCATGGGAGTGATTGGCTCACCGAAGACCTGTGCGAGGTGCAACGCTCCGCCCAGTGCGGTGCCGGCGTCGCCCGCGGCGGGCTGTACCCACACCTGCTCGAAGGGTCCTTCGGCGGTCAGCCGTGTGTTGGCGACGCAGTTCAACGCAACCCCGCCGGCCATCGCCAGGCGCCGTTCACCGCAGCGCCGGTACAGCCACCACGCCAGCTCCAGCAGCACCTCTTCCAGGCGTGCCTGCACGGCGGCGGCGAGTTCGATGTGCTCGGGCTGCAGCTCCCCGTCGGGCGCCCGTCGTTTGGCGAGTTCGGACCAGTCAACGGGCTGCACGACGAACCCACCGTCGCCGGTGGTGCGGATCAGTTCACGCAGCGTGGGCAGCAACGCTGGCTCGGTGGCGGACTGCCGTCCGTACGAGGCCAGTGCCATCACCTTGTACTCGTCGCTGGAGCGCATGAAGCCGAGGTGATCGGTGACCTCTTCGTACATCAAACCTAGCGAATGCGGCAGCTGCTGGCTGGCCAGCACGTCGAGGTCACCGTCGCGGTAGCGACCGGCTAGGTACGAGGTGGCCTCGCCGCGACCGTCGGCGACCAGCACCGCGCAATCGCGAAAGGGCGCAGCGAGGCCTGCGGAGGCGGCGTGCGCCACGTGGTGCGGCACGAAGTGCACGGCCGCCGGGTCCAGCTCAGGCAACGCGGTGGCCAGAAAGTGCGGTGCGCGGCGGGCGTAGGTGGTGCGGAGGTCTTCCCACCGTTCGTCCAACCCGTCCTGCCCTGGTTGGACCAACGCCGGATCGTAGGAATAGGCGACAGCGTCGAGGTCGTCGGGACTGATACCGGCGCTGTGCAGGCACCACCGAGCAGCCAGCTCGGGCAGCTCCCACGCGGAAAACGGCACTGGGCGCTTACCGTGCTTGCGACGGCTGAACCGCTCTTCCTCTGCGGCGGCCGCGATCTGACCATCGATAACCAGCGCCGCCGCTGGATCGTGGAAGATCGCGTTGATCCCCAGGATGCGCATCTGGCCCTCCATAGGCGCGAGATGTGCTTGCCGCTGCGCGGCTGTATAGCGACTGACTACCCAGCGAAGCGACGTCCCAAACGGTCAAAACTCATGCCCGAGATGAAGCCATATCGGGATGTATGACTGGTTTTTTAGTCCGATATGTCTCTATATCGGGCTGGGCGAGTTGGGAACGGAACCAGGCGATGGTGCGGGCGAGGCCGTCGCGGAGCTGAACTTGTGGCTCCCAGTCGAGCAGTTCGCGGGCCAAGGTGATGTCCGGGCGACGAACCCGCGGGTCATCGACAGGGCGCTCGATGTACCGGATCGACCCCGGCAACCCACTGAGCTCGAGGACGGTCGTGGCCAGCTCAGCCACCGGCAACTCCAGTGGTCCGCCGATGTTCACCGGACCCGGCGCGTCTGACTCGGCGAGTGCCAGGATGCCGCGGATGGTGTCATCCACGTAGCACACCGACCGGGTTTGACTGCCATCGCCGGTCACTGACAATGGCTCGCCAGCCAGCGCCTGACGGATGAAGGTCGGTATGGCCCGTCCGTCGTCCGGGCGCATCCGCGGACCGTAGGTGTTAAAGATCCGCACTATCGCGGTGTCTGTACCGCGGGACAGCCGGTATGCCGTGGTGAGCGCCTCGGCGTAGCGCTTAGCTTCGTCGTAGACGCTGCGCGGGCCAACCGGGTTGACATTGCCCCAGTAGCCTTCACACTGCGGGTGCTGCTGCGGATCGCCATAGACCTCGCTGGTGGAAGCCAGCACGAACCGCGCACCTTTCTCCGCGGCCAGGCCCAGCGCGTGCAGCGTACCCAGGCTGCCCACCTTGAGCGTCTCGATGGGCAGCCGCAGGTAGTCGGCGGGGGAAGCCGCCGAGGCCAGGTGCAGCACCAAGTCGACCGGGCCGGGAACGTGCACAAAGTCGGTCACGTCGCACTTGATCAAGCGAAACCGCGGCTCACCGAGTAGGTGGGAGATATTGGCCGGCGTTCCGGTGAGAAGGTTGTCCAGGCAGATGACGCCGACACCGCGGCGAAGCAGCTGTTCACACACGTGGGAGCCGAGAAAACCGGCTCCACCCGTGACCACGGCCCTGCTGAACCTCGTGCTCACCGCATCCCCCCATCACTGCACCCGTCAGGCTGATACCCACAGCGGCGTGATGTGAAACGCATTCGCATGTTTGCCAGGCGTAATTGGCGGGTAACGGTTCGCGTGCGAGTTCGCTGCGTGGGGAGGCCGTGGTGAGCGGCGAGGTCACCGTCGTCATCGCGACCCGCAACAGACGCCAGGAACTGATGCGCACCCTGCGGCACCTGCACGACCTCGTGCCGGCACCACCCGTAGTGGTGGTGGACAATGGCTCAACCGACGGCACCGCAGAGGCGGCGCGCGAACAGTTCAGTGGCACGGTCGTGCTCGTGTTGCCGCGTAACTACGGTGCATCGGCGCGCAACCTCGGCGTGAAAGCGGCCCGTACTCCCTATGTCGCCTTCAGCGACGACGACTCCTGGTGGGCTCCGGGAGCGTTGCAGCGTGCCGCAGAGGTACTGGACAGCCACCCGCGTCTGGGTCTGGTGGCGGCTCGGACACTCGTCGGCCCTGCCCAACATCCCGACCCGGTCACTCCGCTGTTAGCAAACAGCCCGCTGCCCCGCCCCCCGGGCGCCCCGGGTCCCTCCGTGCTGGGTTTCCTGGCGTGCTCAGTGGTGCTTCGCAGGGAAGCATTCTGCGAGGTCGGTGGCTTCAGCAGCCTGCTGTTCTTCGCGGGGGAGGAGAGTTTGTTGTGCTACGACCTGGCCACGGCTGGATGGGATCGGGCATACCTGCACGACGTCGTTGCCCACCACCACCCCTCCGTGCACCGGCCCGATCCACAGCGTCGCCGGGCGGCCCAGCTGCGCAATGCTCTGCTGACCGCGGTACTGCGCAGGCCGCGACCGGTAGCCGTCGCCATCGCCACGACGCTTGCTCGTCAGTGCGTGCATGACGTGGCCGCCCGCAGGGCGTTACAGGAGGCGCTGGTCCGGCTGCCGGCCGCGCTGCGGCGGCGCGCTGTCCTGCCACCCGCCGTCGAGAAACAGGTCCGCATGCTGGAAGACGGCGCCCGATGACCGGCGGCCGAGTCACCGTGGTGATCATCACCCGGAACCGCAAAGTGGAGCTGCTACGCACCTTGGAATGGATGACGGCGCTGCCGGATCAGGCTCCGGTGGTGGTGGTGGACAACGGCTCCACTGATCACACCGCGGATGCCGTCGCCAAGCGCTTCGGTCAGGTGACGCTACTGCGCAGTGCACGCAACCTCGGTGCTGTGGGCCGCAATCTGGCCGTTCGCGACATCGACTCCCGTTATGTGGCGTTTTGTGACGACGACACCCGGTGGCGGCCCGGTTCCCTGACCCGCGCCGCTGACCTGCTCGACGCCCACCCGGAACTGGCCTCGGTGACCGGCCGGATTTTGGTGGCTCCGGCGATGACCGAGGATCCCATCACCCCTGAGCTACGCAACTCTCCGATACCTGGGCCGGCGTGGCTGCCTGGACCAGCTGTGCTCGGTGTCCTCGCGGGAGCCAGCATGTTTCGCCTCGCAGCCTTCCGGCAGGTCGGTGGGTTCTCGCCTCGCCTGTGGCTAGGCGGCGAGGAGGAACTGCTCGCCGTGGATCTCGCCGCCGCCGGATGGTGGATGTGCTGGGTGCCGGATGTGGTGATCGAACATGCCCCGTCGGCCTGCCGGAACCCGCGACGACGGCGGCAGCTGGGAATTCGCAACACGTTGTGGACTGCGTGGTTGCGCCGCCCGTTACCCAGCGCGCTGCGACGGACTGCCACGCTGCTGGGCTCGGTACCTCGAGATCTGGCCAGCGTGATGGCCTTCGCCGAGGCATTAAGCGGCCTGGGCTGGGTGATTCGAGAGCGCCGGGTGGTGCCGGCGGACGTGGAGCACGGGCTGCGGTTGTTGGAAGAGCCGCAACGGCACTCGCCCGCCCGGCGGTATGTGGGCTGAGGATCAAGTCGGTGGCGGATGTTTCAATGACGTGTGCAAGGGTTACCCCGTCGGGTAGCAGTCTGCTGGTTACTGTAGCGCGTGGAGGTACTCTCTGATGGCTCTTGACCCATCGGTCAACATCGGCCGGAAGGTCTGGCGTCCGTGTTCACATTGCTCAAACAAGGATGGTCTGTACCTGCTCGATTCGGACGCCAACATGGTGCACGTGCAATGCCCGCAATGCCACAATTACTGGTGGCTGGACACTGGAAATGGTGTCGGCAGGCGTCCCAAGAATTTCGACGACGTGCCGCAGCGGCCCGCCAAGCCGGTGTAACTAGCTAACCTAGCCTTGGGTAGTGATTCCGTCACCCACGCTGACGGATCGAGGCGGTACAATGCAGCAGCTGACTGTTGCGAATATCGGAACTTGGGTGCGAGAAATCCTTCGGCAACGAGGCGCGCACGCAGCTGTTCGTAGGTTTGTTCAACGTCAAAATTGCACAGCAATATCAGGTCGACCTCCGTGGGATGCCCATTTCCGCTTACTCCAACAGCGTGATCTGTTCCGCGGACGGTTGTCGTATGATGGGCTTTCGTGCCTTCGCTGCTATCCTTTGCGACTAAGGGTCAAGAGCCGGCGCCCTCGGACGGTCGGCGAAAGGTCGCAAGTAGAACTTATCTTAAGATCCGTATGCCGCGGACTACCTGCACCCGGACTTAGCCTACTCGCATTGAGTATCAATCCAACGCCGTGGCAGTTCCACCGGCTGCGAATTCCGAGTTTGGCGCAGCCGGGGTACCGACTGTAACAACGGCCTGCCGATGTAGGCTATGATCACCGGGTTCGAGGGACCCGCCGCTCAACGGGGTCGAGGTCGAAGGGTTGGTGCGGTTCGGCCTGGTACCAGTACGCCACGGAAGAGTAGTCGTCGCTGCGTTTATTGGCGTGGCCGTGTTCGATGCTGACTCTAATCGATCGCTCAAATGGCACGGGGTCTTCGATGTGGAAACGGTATAAGCTGATTTGCCCGCTCCAGTTGTCCCCACCCGGCAAGGTGATGCCGTGATACGGCGCGTGGTAGGTCTGGGTTGGACACCACGCGGTGTTGAAGTAGTCCTCGGTGCCGGTGCCGTGGAGGGTCGGTGGCCAGGCCTCGCCGTCGATGAAAATCATGTCGTCGCCCTCGCCATACCAGTTCCATTCGGTGGTGTCGCGAAGGTTGTGAATGTTGAGCACGCAACCGACGTAATGCCCGTGGCCGGTCGCCTCCAGGATGGTGTAGTTGGCTTTCCCGTCGAGATTTTCTCCGGCGAGCAGGAACTCGGCGTTGCTCTCCGATCCCTGCGCCGTGCCTGAGCAGGGATTGCTGCGGCGCCATTGAGCGTGGAAGCGACCAATCCCGTCTTCCAGCTGGTCAAGCTCCTCATAGTCGATGTAGTAGTAGAAAAATACCTTCTCGTCCGCCAGTTCGCTGGTGATTTCCAGCTTGGCGCCGGCGCCGAACGGCATGTGGAAAAAGCAGTTGAAGCCCTTGCCGTCCTCGGGGCTCATCTGCAGCGGAGCGGACACGAAGTTGGTGGTGCGGCCGTGTCCAACGCCAAAGAAGTCGCCGAGCGGAACGGCGATGCTGGGGTGCTCTTCGCCGTCCCAGTACGCGCGCAGTACCAGCCGGCGCAGGTAGTCGGGTTCACGCATCCATGGGTCACGAATCATCCGCTCGTTGGCGACGGTCGCCCAGATGTGGTTGATCGTGCCAGCGCCCTTGATATCGGCCAGGGTGGCGCTGTGTCCCGGTTGGAGAGTGATGCGGTCATCGTTACCACCGGTGCGGTCCCAACTGGACGCGCGCCGACGTCGGGTGCTGCGCAGCCGCGGTAGATCACGCAGGCTTGAACCGTACGCTCCGTAATGGACGGTCATGCCGTGCCTCCGGCGCGCTCGGCCAGCCGGAGTCCAGTGCTGTTGCGGAAGGCCGCTTCCAGCGATTCGAGGCTGCGTTCCTTGGTCTCTGGCACCATCCACCACACGACCGGGAAAAGCACGACGCCCACCACGGCAAAGACGATGAAGGCGGTCCCGATACCCGCGGATGCGACGAAGCTGGGGAACGTCAGCGAGATGACGAACGCCGACAGCCAGTTGAACAAGGTGGCAATGGCCATCGCCACGCCCCGGATGGCGAGCGGGAAGATCTCGGCCAGCATCACCCAGAGCACGGGACCCCAGGTCGCCGAAAAGGTGTTGGTGAACACCACGAACGCCGCCGCGGCGACGACGAACAGCGCGGTCGAGTCGGCCGGGAGGATGAGCACTGCTGCGCCGACGGCGAACAGGCTGGCCGACATGCCGACCAGACCGGCTAACAGGACAGGTTTGCGGCCTCGCCGATCAACGACTTTGGATCGGACGACCAGCGCGATGGTGCCGATGTTCACCAGGCCGTTGAGGAAACCGAACAGTAACGCGGTGGTCTCGGAGACGCCGAAGCCGGTGAGAATGGTCGGTGCGTAGTAGACGATCGCGTTGATCCCGGTGATCTGCTGGAAGATAGCCAGCAGGGCGCCCAGCACCAGCAGCCGGCGAACCCAGGCGGCGGACAGCAGGGCGGTGGTGCGAGTCTGTCGCTCCTGCCGTTCCACTGCGGTGATTTCGGCGAGCTCACGTTCAGCCTCCGCGGCGTCACCGCGCAAGCCGACCAGAACCGCACGGGCGTTGTCGTCTTGCCCGCGCCGTACCAGTGACCGGGGAGTGTCGGGCATCACGACCATGCCGATCATGAGCACGACCGCGGGGAACACGCCGACGAGCAACATCCATCGCCAGGAACCGGCGAAGGCGAACGCATAGCCGAGGGCCGCGGACAGCGCCGTGCCCACGATGATCATGTATTGGTTCAGGGATGTGACCACCCCGCGGTCCCGGGCTGGAGCCATCTCGGCCAGATAGAGGGGCACGATCACTGACGCGATACCGATACCCCACCCGAGGATGAAGCGAAAGGCGACCAGCATGTCGACGGTCGCAGCGGCGCCGGCACCCACAGCCCCGACGGTGAACACCACTCCAGCCACGAGCAAGATGCGCTGCCGTCCCAGCCGGTCGGCTGCCGGGCCGCTGCCCAACGCACCCAGCATCGCCCCGAACACCGTGGCGCTGACCACCGCACCTTTCTGCCAGGGCGTGAGGGGCAGGTCGCGCGGGATGAACAACAGCGCTGCACCGATGATGCCGTTGTCATAACCGAACAGCACCGCAGCCAGTGCACCCAAGGCATAGACGCGCCGGGTGCTCACCCGGCCGCGGAACGCGGCTGCGACCATCAGCTACCTCCGATGCGAGAGGGACCCGCCCGCTGCTGGCGGGCGAGGGCATGCGCGATATCTCTGGTGTTCGGGTACAGCTCCCGGTAGTGGGCGTAATAGTGCTCGTAGGTCGCCGTGGGTTCGGGACGCGGCTCAATGGTGATCGCGATGGGGTTCCACTGCGTTACTTTTGGTGACTGCCCGGCACCGATGGCGGCGAGCAGCGCGTCGCCCAGGCATGCGCCGATGGTCTGGTTGGGCAGATCCTGCGGGGCATTGAGGACGTCGGAGACGATTTGCGTCCACAGTCCACCTTTGGTGCCACCACCCACCGCGACCAGCCGGCGATACTGGCCGCCCGCGTCGCGCATCGCTTCCAGGTTGTGCCGGACTCCGTAGGCGGTGGCCTCCAAAGCGGCCCGGTAGATGTCGCCGCGGGTGTGCCGCAGAGTCAGCCCGATCAGCACGCCGCGGGCGTCCGGGTCGAACAGCGGGGTCCGCTCGCCGGCGAAGTACGGCAACATCAGCAGGCCGTTGGCACCGGGCGGCGACTGTTGGGCTTCCGCGACGAGCCGGTCGAAGGAGGACTCCCCGGTGAGCTTGCGGATCCACTCGGTGATCGCGCCCGAGGTCGCCATGCCGGCCGCGAAGTTGTGGGTGCCGGGGAAGGTGCCCACGGTGCCCCACAGATGGGGGCTGCGACGGGGTTGGTCGAGCACCTCGACGAGGAACATGGTGGTGCCGTACATCAGCATGACATCGCCGGGTGCGGTGACGCCGACGCTGGTGGCTTCCGCCCAGGCGTCGACGGTGCCCGCCACCACGGGCGTACCCGCCGGGATGCCGGTCTGTTCTGCGGCGGTGGCCTGCACCTCTCCGACCACATCCGACGGCCAGCGCAGTTCGGGCAGCTCAAGGCCCGGGGCGATCAGCTCGGTCCACTCCTGAATCCACCGGTGCTGCACCGGGTCGTACAGCGGCGTGCACTGGCTGGCCGAGTGGTGATCGAGGATGTAGGCGCCGGTAAGCCGGCGCACCAGGAAGCTGCTGGCCATCAGGAAGCGGCGGGTGGCCGCCCAGGTGTCGGGTTCGTTCGCGCGTAGCCAGGCCAGCTTGGGCCCCACCGCTTGCGAGGTGAGCACCGAACCGCAGCGCTCCAGGATGGCTTGCTCACCCAGCGCCCGGGTCAGCTCCTCGATCTGGACTTGAGCACGGGTGTCCACGCCGTAGAGGATCGCTGGCCGTAGCGGTCGATCCTCGCCGTCCACCGGCAGCAGGCACGGTCCGATGCCACTGACGCCCACCGCGGCGAGAGGTTCGTGCGCCGCCGCGGTGAGCTCCTGACTGATCTCCACGAAGTCGGCCCACCACACCGCCTGCGCGTCGTGCTCCACCCAGCCGGGGTGGGGCATCGACACCTCGTGCGGGCGGGTGGCAGTTGCCACGACGGTGCCGTCGTCGCGGACGAGCACGCCCTTGGAGCTGGCGGTGCCGATGTCGACGCCGAGCAGCAGGCTCACCGAACTGTGCCCATCCCGGCCCACTCGATATCAAGCATGCGGCACACTGCGCGCAGCTCAGCTGCATGATCACCGGGAACCGCGTGGATGTGGTTGGCCCCGAACGTGGACAGGAACTCGTCAGCGTCGGCTTCCAGCCGGGCGAACGCGTGCGGCCACTCAAACGTCGACTGCCGGGCCAGCGCCTCGTTGGTCGCGTCGTCGTAGCGCTCGAACTCGCCGCGCACGACGTGCATCCGGTACCTGCCGCCGATCCTGGTGAGCCGGGCGAACGTCGCCTGACCAGGTGCGGCGAAGAACGACACCGAGGCACCACCGGCGGGGAAGTAGAAGATCTCCGGGTAGAAGTGCACCAAGTGCAGGTTCTCCGCTGGGTCGTCGCTGCGCGCGGCGTACCAGGTGGCGTGCTGCCCGGAGTTGCACAGGTCCCAGATGTCGCGGTCGGCGTGGTAGTGCCGCACGTCAGCGAACAGCACCGGCGTGCCGGACAGACCCTTGAGCAGCTGCATGGTCAGCGCGCCGTCCATGTCGGACTCGGTGGCGCACACGTGCGTGGGCTTGGGACCCTCCCAGTCGTAGGGGTCGTTGAGGAACGCCTCGGTGACGTCCATGGTGGTGAAGTGGGTGGTCAGCTCGGGCTGGCCTTTGATCCCGCTGAAGTCGAGGTGCCACTCGTCGATCAGCTCCCGCACCGCGTAATAGGAGCGAATCTGACGTTCGAGCAGCTCTGGCGTCAGCTGCTTGCCGTCGTAGTGCACCTTGCCGGCGTGGCGCTCCAGCCATTCCCGGCCCGCGGTCACCCGGGACTGTTCGACAGCGGTGCTGCGGCGCACGATCTCCCACTGGTCGATTTCCTCGACGTCCACGCCGAACGTGCTCATCCACTGGTCGGTGTCCGCCACCGCGGTGTACATGCCCATCGGGCGCCCACCAATGCGGCCGAACGTACTGCCGGACAGCCGGGACACCGCGGTGGCGGCCCGGACCGTTTCCAGGACCCGGTCCCGCACGGCCGGGTCGGACATATCACCCCACACCCGAGTGTGCGAACGGCCAATCTGGTCCAGCCCACCCCCGGCGGCGAGCATGCCGACCATCCCGGGGAACTGCGGGTCGATGTTGGAAAACAGCAGCAATGGGCCCGGGGTGGCCTCGGCGGCGAGCATCGAGAAGTGCGGGAAGGCCCACACAGGGTAGTTGAAGATGGTGAGGTCGCATCGGGCGTCGGCGACCCGGCGGGCCTCGGTAGTGGCCAGCGTATTGGTCCAGATCGGCTCCGAAGCGCGGACGACCTCGTGCCCGGCCTGCTCCAGCGCCTGCGCGATGCGGCCTTCGACGTCCAGCCCGAACGCCTTGACATCGTTGTGGACGAAGTCACGTCCGTCGGAGAAGGTCAACAGTCCGACGCGCGCCATGTCTGCTCCTACCTGCTAGGACGATCACTCACGTTAAGGTGATGTTTCACTGGCCGAGGAAGGTATCACCACTTCTGCGACCGCAGTCTGGATGCAGACTGCCGTTTTCCGGACCTCCAAAACGGCAGTCTGCATCCAGAAGGCCATATCAGTGCTGATGGGATATTGGGAGTTATGCCTGACCCGGAGCCCGAAGCTCACCTGAGCGCGTTGTTCGAACGGGTGAGCCAGCTGCTCCGGGAGGTTCTCGGTGAGGGCCTGCCTGACGAGGACGTACTAGCTGGCTGCCGCCGGGAACTGGGCGACGATCACTCCACCACCCTCGCCTTGGCCCATGATCTGGCGGGTAATTTCCGCACGCTGGGTGACTATGAGCGGGCCCGCGCGCTCGACGAGGACACCCTGACCCGTCGACGCCGGGTGCTGGGCGACGATGCACTGCCTACTTTGAGCTCGGCGCACAATCTCGCCAACGACCTGCGGGCATTAGGTGACCACGAGCAGGCCCGCGTGCTTGACGAGGACACGTTGACCCGTCGACGCCGGGTGCTCGGCGAGGATCACCCGGCCACATTGCGCTCGGCGAACAATCTCGCTGTCGATTTGCGGGCGTTAGGTGAGTACGAGCAGGCCCGCGCCATCAGCGAGGACACCCTGGCCCGTTGCCGCCGGATGCTGGGCGAAGATCATCCCCATACCTTGACCGCAGCCCACAATCTCGCCAATGACCTGCGCGCGTTGCACGACTACCAGGGGGCGCGCAAGCTCGGCGAGGACACCGTGGCCCGTTGCCGCCGGGCACTGGGTGAAGATCATCTCCATACTTTGACCGCAGCCCACAATCTCGCCAACGATCTGCGGGCACTAGGTGAGCACGAACAGGCCCGCCTTCTCGGCGAGGACACCGTCAGTCGGCGGCGCCGGGTGTTAGGTGAAGACCATCCCGACACCCTGAGCTCGGCGCACAACTACGCGGTAGACCTGCGCGGCGTGGGTGACCACGAGCAGGCCCGGGCACTCGACGAGGACACCCTGACCCGCTACCGCCGGGTGCTGGGCGAAGATCATCCCCATACCTTGACTTCGGCACATAACCTCGCCAACGACCTGCGGGCACTGGGTGAGCACGAGCAGGCTCGCCTACTCGGGGAGGACACCCTGAGCCGGCGGCGCCGGGTCCTGGGCGATCACCACCCCGACACCCTGATCTCAGCCAGTAACGTCGCCCTGGACCTACGGTCCTTGGAGGAATACCAGCAGGCCCGGGCACTTGACGAGGACACCCTGACCCGTTGCCGGGAGGTGTTGGGCGACGACCATCCCAACACCCTGACCTCGGCCTACAACCTTGCCCGCGACCTGAGCGCGCTGGGTGAACACCAGCAGGCCGGCCGGCTCTTCAGGGATACGCTGTCGCGCTGCCAGCGCCTGCTCGCCGATGACGCGGTGGCCGACGACCTGATCACGCTGCAAGCACAGCAGCGAATCCGCCAACTGACCCAGTGGATCCAATCCCAGGACCAGCACGTCACGGGATGAGCACCGCTGCCCCGTGCACCCGGTCCGCCGCGAGATCGGTCAGTGCCACCTCGGCTTGGTCCAGCGGGTAGGGACTGGTCACCACATACAGGTGGTGTTCGGCGGCGAAGCACAAGAAGTCGTGGCCGTCCTGGCGGGTGTTGGCTGTGACGCTGCGGATTTGCCGTTCTTGGAACAGATGTTGCTGGTAGTGCAGCACCGGGATGTCGGTCAGGTGGATACCAGCCAGCGCCAGGGTTCCGCCCCGGTCGAGCGCGGCGAGCGCGGGCGGGACCAGCTCCCCGGCGGGGGCAAACAGGATCGCGGAGTCCACCGGCTCCGGCGGTGCTTCGGCGGCCCCACCCGCCGAGCTGGCGCCTAGTTCCAGGGCGAGTTCGCGGGCTTGCGCGCTGCGGGTCAACACGTGCACCGTCGCGCCCATGGCAAGCGCCATCTGGGCGGTGAGGTGCGCGCTGGCGCCGAACCCGTAGAGGGCCAGACGGCCCTGGGGGGGCAGGTTCGCCCGTGCCAGCGCCCGCCAGCCGATGATGCCCGCGCATAGTAGCGGCGCGAGTTCGGTGTCGGGGTAGCCGTCGGGCAGTGGGTAGGCGTAATCCGATGGCACGGTGGTGTAGTCGGCGTAGCCCCCGTCGGCGTCCCAGCCGGTGTATTGGGAGTACGGGCACAGGTTCTCCGAACCACGGGTGCAGTACCGGCATTGCCCACAGGTGCGGCGCAGCCAGGCGATGCCAACCCGCTGACCGATCTCGAACTGATCGCGTGCTCCCTCACCGGAGCCGATGACCTGGCCGACCACTTCGTGACCGGGCACCACACCGGCCCGGTGCACGGGTAGGTCGCCCTCGGCGACGTGCAGGTCAGTGCGGCAGACACCGCACGCCAGGACCCGCACGAGCAGCTCATCGGCGGCGGGTTGAGGCGGCTGTTCCGTCACCCGGTGCAGCGGGTGAGTACCCATCGGACCTGGTTTCCGCACCCGCCACACCCGCGTTAGCTCGGCAGCCATGTCACAAGCGCCGCAGCGCGCGAACTGCGATGGACAAGGTAGCCAGGTCGACGTTGCCAGCCTGGGCAAGTTCGGTGAAGGTCACCCTGGCGCGGGATAGCCGCAAGGCGTTGCGCTGTTCCCACTGCGCGATGGTAATCACCGGGTCGACCTCGAGGTCACCTGCGCGCGCGGCATCCCGAGTGATCTTACGCAGCGACGCGTACAGGTCATCCCGCAGCGCTAGGCGAGCCAGCTCATGCCAGCGGTCACCGCGGTCCAATCCCGTGATCAGACCCAGCATCCGGTCGATGTCCAGGTGGGCCGACAGCGCGTAGTACAGCTGCGCAACCCGCTCGGGATCGTGTGCGGTCAGTTCAGCGACCTCGATCACGTCGAGCAACCCGAAGCTGGTCAACCCGGCACTGACCCGCAGCGCAAGGTCATCGGGTATTCCCTGCCCGGCGAGCTCCCGGGTGGCGCTGGTGACGTGGCTGGCCTCGCGGCCGGCGATCCACTCCGGTACCCGCGCCGCCAGCGTCAGCACCATCGGGCGGAAGCGGTTAATCTCGGCATCCACGGCCAGCGGCTGCGGCCGGTTGAGCAGCAACCACCGGCTGGCCCGGTCTAACAGCCTGCGCGACTCCAGCAGCATGGCGTCAGTGACCGAGGTCGGCGCTGCGCTACCCAGTTCGGCGATCGCTGCCCAGGTTGCGAGCAGGTCAAAGACGGCTACCGCCACCGAATAGGCTCGTACCGCGTCAGACGCCGCCGCCGACAGCTCCTCGCCCAATCGGTAGGCGTAGGTCATCCCCGCTCGGTCGACGACTTCGTTGACCACCAACGTCGTGGTGATCTCGCGGCGTAGGGGGTGTTCCCGGATCGCTGCGGCGAACCGGTCGCGCAGCGGGGCCGGGAAGTACTCCGGTAGCCGGGTGTGGAAGACCTTATCGTCGGGTAGGGCGCTGGCCAGGACCTCTTCCGTCAATCCGAGCTTGACGTGTGCCATCAACGTGGATAGTTCTGGTGAGGTCAGGCCCTCGCCGGCAGCGGCCCGGGCCTCCCACTGCGCGTCGGTCGGCAGGATCGCCAGTTGTCGATCCAACCCGTGGCGCTGCTCCAGGTAGCTGACCAGCCGGCGGTGCACCGAGGTCATGGCCGCGGTGTGTGCCCGGCTGACCCCGAGCTGGGTGTTCTGGCTGGCGTTGTGGGCCAGCACTAGGCCGGCGACCTCACCGGTCATCTCAAACAGCAGTGCGTTGCGGTCCGCGGTGCTCAGCACTCCGTCGGCGACCATCCGGTCGAGCAGGATCTTGATGTTGACCTCGTGATCGGAACAGTCCACCCCGGCCGAGTTGTCGATGGCATCGGTATTGATCTTGCCGCCGGCCCGGGCGAACTCGATCCGGCCCCGCTGCGTCAGTCCCAGGTTGCCGCCTTCGGCGACCGCCCGCACCCGCAGTTGGGCGCCCTCGACCCGGACCGCGTCGTTGGATTTGTCACCCACCTCGGCGTGGGTTTCGGTGGTGGCCTTGACGTAGGTGCCGATCCCGCCGTTGAACAACAGCTGCGCCGGGCTCAGCAGGATCGCTCGGATGAGTTCCGGTCCGGGCAGCTCGGTCACGCCCTCGGATATGCCCAGTGCTTGGTGCATCGCGGCGCCGATCGGAATCCGCTTGGCATCCCGAGGCCACACTCCGCCGCCGGAGCTGATCAGCGAACGGCCGTAGTCGTCCCAGGAGGACCGGGGTAGCTCAAACAGCCGGCGCCGCTCAGCGTACGAGCGGACCGGGTCCGGGTTCGGATCGACGAAGATATGCCGATGATCGAATGCTGCGAGCAGCCGGATGTGCGTCGAGCGCAGCATCCCGTTGCCGAACACGTCACCAGACATGTCCCCGATCCCGACCACGGTGAAGTCTTCGGCCTGGGTGTCAATGCCGAGCTCGTGGAAGTGCCGCCGGACGCTCTCCCAAGCACCCCGCGCAGTGATCCCCATCGCCTTATGGTCATAACCCGACGAGCCACCGGAGGCGAATGCGTCCCCAAGCCAGAACCCGTAAGAGCCGGCCACTTCGTTGGCGATGTCGGAGAACGTCGCGGTGCCTTTGTCGGCCGCGACCACCAGGTAACTGTCGTCGCCGTCGTGGCAGATCACGCTGTCGGGATGTCGGCTGGTGCCGTTGACGAGGTTGTCAGTGAGGTCAAGCAGCCCGGAGATGAACAACCGGTAGCAGGCGACGCCCTCGGCCTGGGTGGCATCGCGGTCCAGCCCCGGATCACCGGTTGGTGAGGGCGGTTGCTTGACCACAAAGGCGCCCTTGGCGCCAACCGGCACGATCACAGCGTTTTTCACCGCCTGCGCTTTGACCAGACCCAGAGCTTCGGTCCGGTAGTCCTCCCGGCGATTCGACCAGCGCAGCCCACCGCGGGCCACCGGACCGAAGCGCAGATGCACGCCCTCCACGCGCGGGGAACAGACGAAAATCTCGAAGGCGGGTCGCGGTTCGGGCAACCCTGGCACCGCCCGCGGATCGAGCTTGACGGCCAGGTACGACCGGGGGTTTCCGCTACGGTCTCGGACGTAGTGGTTAGTGCGGAGGGTGGCGCGCACCAGGCTGAGCAGGCCGCGCAGGATGCGGTCGGTGTCCAGGCCGACCACTTCGTCGATCATGGCGGCGGCTTGGGCAGCCAAGGCGTGGTAGCGGACCTCCCGGGTGGTGGTCTCTACGGCCGGGTTGAAGCGGGCCTCAAACAGTGACACCAGTACCGCAGCGACGTCGCTGTGCGCCAGCAGCACGTCTTCGACGTACTGCTGGCTGTACGGGCCGCGCGCCTGTCGCTGATAGCGGACGTAGCTACGCAGCACCGCCACCTGTCGCCAGTCCAGCCCGGCCCGCAGCACCAGGGCGTTGAACCGGTCCACCTCGCAGGTGCCTCGCCAGGCGGCCACGAAGGCGTCGCAGAACCGGCGCTGCACATCGTTCACGTCCTGGCCGGCCAACTTCTGCAGCACGCTGGCACCCAGCAGTAGCCCGAACTCGTAGATCCAGCAGTGCACACCGTCGCCGCGGATCACCTCGTAAGGCCGCTCGTCGATCACCTCTATATCCATCTGCTGCAAGATCGGCAACACGTCGGACAGGGTGATCCGCCGGCCCGTCAGGTACAGCTTGAACCGGCGCTCCCCGGCCTTGGCGCCGTCTGGCAGCTCAAAGCGCACGTGCAGGCCGTCCTGCGGGGCCAGCGCCTCCAGGCGGCCGATGTCAAGCAGGGCGGTGGCCGCGTCGAAGTCCTCCTTGTATGCCTGCGGGAAAGCGGTCAGGTAGTGCTGCGCGAGCTGGGTGATGGCTTCGCCGCTGTCCGCGGCGGTGTCGAGGAGCCGGTCGTCCCAGGTATGAACCGCCTCCTCGAGCCGGTCGGTGATCGCCGTGACGTCAGGCGTGGCCGGCACCGCGGGATCACGCGGATCGGTGTGCACCGTGAAGTGCACCCGCGCGTACACAGACTCGCCGATCTGGGCGCTGTACTCCAGGCTGGTGCCGTGGAGGTCGCGCATCAGCACGTCCTGCATGGCTAGCCGCGCGGTGGTCGTGTAACGGTCGCGCGGCAGGTACACCAGGCAGGAGAAGAACCGGGCGTACGGATCACGCCGGCAGAACAGCCGCAAGGTGCGCCGCTGCGCCAACGACAACACCCCGGTCACCGTCTGGTACAGCGACTCCGGGTCGGCGGAGAACAGCTCGGCCCGCGGGTACGTCTGGAGCACCTCCAGCATCTGCTGCCCGGAATAGGAGTCAGCAGGCACACCGGCACGATGGATCACTTCGCGGACCATCCGGCCGATCACCGGGATGTTGCGCACGTCGTCGTGCAGCGCGGTGGTGGACAGCACACCCAGGAACCGGTGCTCGCCGGTGACCTCACCCCGCTCATCGAAGGTCTTGACTCCGATGTAGTGCGGGTACACGGGGCGGTAGACGGTGGCCGGCGAGCTAGCTTGGGTGAGTACGAGCAAGTTTCGGGCCAGCGGGTCGACGTCCGGTGCGGTGGTCAGACCTCGGGTGGCGACGCTGTCTTTGCGCAGCACGCCAAGTCCCGATGCGAGCACCGCCCGCAGCGCGGGCACCGGGGCGGGGCTCGCGGTCGGTGTCCAGATCAGTTGGTAATGCCGGTAGCCGAGGAAGGTGAAGTGTCCACCAGCCAGCCAGCGCAACAGCGCGGCACCGTCGGCGACCTCGTCGGCGGGTAGTGGCGGCGGCGCAGCCTGTAGCCCGTCAGCGACGGCCTCCGCCGTGGCGAGCATGCGGGGGGTATCCTCGACCACCTCACGCACATCGGTGAGCACCGTGAGCAGCCGCTGCTGCACCTGACGGATCCGGTTGGCATCGGTGATGCGATCGATGTTCACGTACATCCACGACTCGACCAGTGCGTCGCTAGCTACCTCGGCTGGATCGCAGCCCGTGAGTACCTCTCGCAGGATTCCGGTGAGGTCGCGGCGGACCAATATGAGGGGATGCACGAGGCGCCGCACCGCCAGGTCACAGCGGGCCAGCTCGGCGATCACCGAGTCCACCAGGTAGGGCATGTCGTCGGTGACGATTTGAACCACGGTGTCCCGGGAGTTCCAGCCGTCGTTGGCGGGGGTGGGATTGAGCAGCCGAACCAGTGCTCGGCCAGGTACCCGCTCGGCAGCCAGCGCCAGATGCGACCGAACCGCTGCGGCCAGTTCGGCGGGTTCTGCGGTGGCCAGCTCATCAGCCGGGACCAGTCGGTAATACTCTGTGATCAGCTCGACGAAATCGCAGGGCATTGCCGGCCCGCGTGGCTGAGCAACCTCGCCTGTGGAGCGAGGTGTGCGGGCTCTGGCGGCCACCGTGCCCCTTTCGCGTTATGCACCCTGATCGTATTGTCGGCTGTCTTGTCGGCTGCCGCAGCGTCGAGGAGGCAGCACATGATCGATGTGGTGATCTGTGAACCGGTTCGTACCCCGGTAGGCCGGTTTGGCGGAGTCTTCGCCGGTCTCAGTGCGGCTGATCTCGCTACCTCTGCACTGACGTCCCTGCTGGCCCGGACGGGCTTAGGGGAAGGCGATGTCGATGATGTGGTGCTCGGTCACTGCTACCCCAACGGTGAGGCTCCCGCCATCGGCCGGGTGACGGCTCTGGACGCCGGACTCGGCACGTCGGTGCCCGGCGTCCAGATCGACCGCCGCTGCGGCTCGGGACTACAGGCGGTGCTCTACGCCGCGATGCAGGTGGTTTCCGGCGCCGCCCGGCTCGTTGTGGCGGGCGGCGTGGAGTCGATGAGCCAGGTTGAGCATTACGCGCTCGGCCTGCGTGACGGAGTCCGGGGCGATATCCAGTTGATGGATCGGCTCGCCCGGGCTCGCGTCACGGCGGGTGGGCGGTCGCACCCGGTGGTGGGCGGCATGCTGGAGACCGCCGAGAACCTGCGCGCCCAGTACGGCATCAGCCGCGAGAAACAAGACCGGTTCGCGCTGCGTTCCCAACAGGCCACTGCGGACGCGGTCGCAAAGGGACTTTTCGACGACGAGATCGTCGGCGTCGAGGTACCTGGGCGGCGCGGCTTGCTGGTCACCGCAGATGAGCACCCTCGCCCCGACACCACTCTCGAGAGCCTGGCCAAGCTGCGGCCTATCCGGGCCGCTATCGATCCCGATTCGACGGTGACTGCGGGCAACACCAGCGGCCAGAATGACGGCGCGGCGATGTGCGTGGTCACCACCCGCCAGGTGGCCGAGCGGCACAGCCTGCGCCAGATGCTTGCTGTGCGGTCGTGGGCGGTTGCCGCGGTAGGTCCCGAGGTGATGGGCATCGGTCCAGTACCGGCTACCGCGGTCGCGCTCGAACGCGCGGGCCTGACCCTGGCCGACATCGACCTGATCGAACTCAACGAGGCGTTCGCCGTGCAAGTGCTCGCCTGCCTGCGCGAATGGCAGCTCGGCGAGGGCGACTACGACCGAATTAACGTCAACGGTTCTGGCATCTCGCTGGGACACCCGGTGGGTGCCACCGGTGCGCGGATCCTGGCCACCCTTGCGCACGAGATGCATCGGCGCGGCAGCCGGTACGGGCTGGAGACGATGTGCATCGGCGGCGGCCAGGGTCTTGCCGCGATCTTCGAGGCCGTGCGGTGATCGCGAGACCACGATGATCTCTCAAAAGTGAGCGCTGGCCGTGCGAATCTGCACAGTCACAGCTCACTTCAGCGATCAGGGCCTCAAAGCACATCTGCACCAGCTGCGCTGGTGAGCGGGGGTAGGCGGCTGTAGGGGGTGATGGCATGCGGCACGGTGGCCCTACGCACTGAACGGCACCAGGCGAAACCGGCAACCCGATGGCGGGTTTATTGCGGACTGCAGCTCGGGAATAACCAGTGGTTCTCGTAAGAATCCCGCCCCTTCATGCGCGGATCCAGTGAGGCGTAAGGATCCTTGAACATCGCCTCGTGAGTGGCGTTGGGTGCTATAACACTGTTACGCACTCACGAGCACAGCTAGTGCACCACCTTGGGCATCGGGTATCGAGCGTCGGTGTGGCCCAGCGATCGGTTTCCTGGCCGGGTGTGACCACCGAGACCGCTCACTGCGGTGTCCTGCTTCGGATTGTCCGCGACTGCAGGTGCCGGAGAGCTCTTACCGCCGTGTATCGGTGTGTGCCGGGCGTGCGCTACCGGTGGAATGGCTGCTGCTTGCGGCCCTGGTGGCGATGGCGTTCCCGGATCACATCCTCCGCGCCCTACTGCAGAGGATGCCTCACCGTGAAGACGTGTCCCGGGTTCGTCGCGCCGCGGGGCATGTACCGAGCCGGCCGTGCTTGGTTCAGCGGCTCCTAACCGCGACTCGTGCGCCCGGGGACCTGCTGACGGACCGGGCATTTCCGCCGAATCCGGCGGATCGCCCCAAAGGTGATGTTTGCCGGGCGGACGTGCGTCAGCCGACTCGAACCAGGACCAGGCTGCTGTGGGATGCGCAGCTGCCTTCGGTGACTGACCATGCGCCAGCGCATCTGGTGCGCCGTCCGAGGGGTGATGTCTGCCGGGCTTATCAACCCATAGTGCGTCATCCTCGCTCGCCGGAACGTCGGCGTTGATTCGCTCGCCACGCAGTTGGTCATAGGTTGGCGTCTGACTCACGCCACGCACGGTAGGCGTGGCTCGACAGTGCCGACATCCACATCATGTGGACAGCTGGTGTGGAATGTGTAGCGCTAGTGGGCAAGCTGTGCAGACGGTGTGGATGGCTCCACTACCAGTGGGGATTAACGGGCTCACGGCCAGAGCAAGTTCCCCTGAAGTGGTCACGACTACCAGGCTCTGCTCTGCTGTGCAACGAGACGGAGGAGGGGCACACCCTTCTGGGCGTAATTGGGCGCTTTAAACGGCTTGTGCTGAGCACTCTCTGCGTCAACCTGTTAACACGCCTGCTGGCCGCGGTGACGGCCCACTCATGTGCACAGCAATCCTGCTCGACGAAGATCGCTATGCCCGGCTGGAGCAAGTTGCTCGATGGCGAGGCTCTTGCTTCGCGACCATCGCTCGGGAGGCGGTTGATGCGGCGTTCCCTAACGATGGGCCCGGCGGCGCTGAGGCGGCGCGCCGTGTACTCGACGCCGAGCCGCTCCCGGGTCTCCGACTGGCTTGATCCACGAGACGCTCGTCGTCGTGTGGCGCGCTCAGTCGCTGTCGGGCGTCATGCACAAGGTGAACATTCGATCGGCATCGATGCGTGCATAGAGCGGTCCGGAGTTGAGAAAGTCTTCCCACTGTGGTCCATAGCGGGGAACGTAGATGCCCAGCAGGGTCTGTCGGAACTCTGCCGCCGCCTCGCTGTGGACATCGAGGGGAGCGGCGCGACCATGGACAGTGACCGACAGCTCCTCGCCCGGCAGATAGGTGGCGCTGACCTGAGGTCGCTTCCTGATATGGCGAAAGCGCACCGAATCCGGTGACGAACCAAAGTAAAAGGCACCGCGAAAGAAAATGCCATCAACAGGTCCGACGATCGGTCGCCCATCGGCGGTGACAGTCGCCAAGGCCAGTAAACACATTCCGGTCAGACGGTCCGCAACCTCGTCCGCATTCAGACGCCGCTGGGGGGTGATGATGCTGCGCAGGTGCGATCCCGCAGCCGCATAGCTGCGGTCCAGCAGGTCCTGCAGCGCGAGGAGGTCGGCCGGTGTCTCGTGCACGACCGCATTGAACCAGCGCCACCCACCAAGTGCGGGCTTGAAGCTCGACCCAGCGCGGCCGGCCCGGGCGCGCGGCACCACATGACGTCTACCAACGTCCGCCGCGCGGGTCCGGTTAGCGCGCTCCCGTTCGGCGCTGGTGATCTCGCCGCGCGTGTGATGTGCCGGTGCAGATCGTCTTCGAAACGCACTCGTGGAGTGAGGACAACGACCGGGGGCTCCGCCTATCCGACTGTGGTCTCGTTCTCGCCCGCGAACTGGGCCAGCGGCGCAGCGGCGACGGTCATACTGCGGGGGTTGGTGGCCTTCGCCGGTTGTACCCTGCCCGTGCCTACGATCTGATCGAGGCCGAGTTCGGATGGCGCCAAGGTTGGGAATACCAGCTCGACGAAAAACAGCGGAGCCGGCAACACGCTGAGGTGCGCCTCTGCCCGCGTTCTCATTATCGCAGGCTGAGCCGCTGTCCCGGATAAATCAAATTCGGGTTCGGGACGGTTACGCGATTCCTTTCGGCGAGAATTTCCCACGATTCGATCCCATGAGCTGTCGCAATTCCGAAAAGTGTGTCGCCTGAGACTACGGTGTACATACCGTCAGCTGAAATTTCAGCAAACTGTAGCGGTTTTGTAGCGTCCGGCTCAGGTTTGGCGTGCTTCGGCGCTGTGGTGGACGGTGTGAGTGGAGCTGTAGGTTTGTCAGGCGCGGCGTGCTTTGGAGCCGCGTTAGTGCCGATTCTGTCGCCCCAACAATTTTTGGAGGCGTTCCACGGGGTGAGTCCGGACTGGGCGTAGGCACGGTTTGCGATCTCATACTGCTGTTTCGAGGTGGCGTATTTCGCTCGGCTAGCGTACTTCCCGCCGCCATAAGCGATCCAGCTGGTGTCCAAGAATTGGAACAGCCCGCTGGCTGTGGAGGAGGGGTTCTGCGCGCTGGGGTTTCCACCGGACTCGCAGGAAATGATGGGCGTCCAGTCTGGATCCGCATGTGCCACGTTCGTCGATGCTAGGACTACGCCAGCGGCCACACTCAGTGTGGTGGTGGCCGTAGCTGCGCCACGGAGAGGATGAGTGTGCGCGCGATGCTTGCCGCGTGTGGTGATGCGGCGATGTTTGGAGTGCTTGGAGCGGGTCGTGTCGTCCATGGGGACATGTGACACGAGCATGCGTTTCGCGCGGGCGTTTTGCCACATTTATGCGGCGAGCGGTCGCTATTTGTCGGTGTGTAGGTAACGTATTGGCCAACTAGGGATGGCTAAATAGTGTGATAATGTTGCAGCTGCCTTCACGGTTGAATACTCGACGCTGCTCGGTCTCTCAGCGTTTGATCGGCGGATTCTGACGCCCGCCGTCGCGATCATGCTAACGACTGCACGCTGAATAATGTCTCTGCTTTATCCATGTGTCGTCGAGGATGTCAGGTAGGCGTCTACGATGATATTGTAGTCGACGTCGACGCCATCCTTAACGCCGCAGGTGATGAGAACTACTCGGTTTGGGGTGTTGGCCATGAGGGACTTCACGTCTCCAGCTCGTGATTTCGAGACGGCGAACGTACGGGTGACCGTATAGGTGAGGGTGCCGGTCGAGGTGCGAAGCACGATCTTATACCCGTCAAGTGCCTTTACCGGAAATGTCGGGACGCCGCTTTGCATCTCTGGGTTCTGCCCATTGACTTCCTGCATCGCGAGTTCTGACAATGGGTTGAAGATCAGCGGCGCCTTCGCCCACGCGTGGCCAAGGATGTAGCTTGTGCCACCGGAGTCGCTGCCGGGTGCAACGCCGAAACCCTTCCGCACCCAGCACACTGTGTACTTCTGGTTGCCCGGCGGGTTGAGCGGTCGGACGTAGTCCATCTGGCAGACGTTGGCCTTGATGCGAAACGCCGGACCGGACATCTCGAATCTGGTTGGTGGGGCGGGCGAGACGAACTCGTGGGGCGGCGCAGAGGAATCGGGGGGCAGGGCAGGCGAGTTGGGAGGCGAAGCAGGTGGACCGGGGGGTAGCGCAGGGAAGCCGAAAGGCGAAGCAGCTGGATCGGGCGGCAGCGCAGGGAAGCCGGGAGGCGAAGCAGCTGGATCGGGGGGTAGCGCAGGGAAGCCGGGAGGCGAAGCAGCTGGATCGGGCGGCAGCGCCAGAGAATCCGGGGACAGCAAAGGGGAATCGGGGACCGGCGAAGGTGGATTTGGAGCCGGGGCAGCAGCCGGCACGACCGTGACTTCGCGACCAGACGATGACGCAGGGGCACCGCAGCCGGTGACGCCCAGGATCACGGCGACCGCAACGGCGAGAGCGACTTTCGTGTGACAGCGCATAGCGATCGGAGCTTCTCCCGTCCCTCAGGGTGGGCCATGTTAGCTAGATTGGCCGACACACATGCGGCGACACCGCCGGTGCGCGGCGATGGGTCTGGGTTGCGGTATGGAGCGCCTGGGGTGTCCCGAGCCGGGCTGGAGGTCAGCGAGGGGAGCCGGTGCAGTGTGCCGGGTTTTGGCCCGCTGGTGAGTAGTAACCGCGGGAGCCGTACCTCAGACCGCGGGGTTGCCCGTTGCCAGCCTCGATATTCGCTCGTTGGCCACGCTTCGCGTGCGTACCCTTGCTCTCTGATAATGCGGACGGGTGCTGGCGGAGGCGGCCGTGTTCTCGACGGTGAGTTCGGCCCACCTGGCGCCCGCGGAGCGGATGGGTCGGTATCTGGACCAGCTTGCCCAGGCGGTGGATCCGCGTGAGATTCGCAGTGGGTTTGGGGCCGACTTCCTGGCGTCGATGATCGTGGTCGAGTTGGGCAGGCCGGTCGGGGTCTGCATCACATAAGCATCCACCGCACCTGGACGGGCAGCTTGCACTACCGCCAGTGGACCACTGACGTTCGGCGGTGGCGGCAGGTGATGGTCGGTCCGTCACCGGTGGAGATCGTGGGGAGGCGCTCGGTGGGGATCCGATCATGAGCACGACCGCGCAACGGGGCAGCTCGGATGTGTTGCGTTCGGAGCGGGTGGCGGGCGGGATGCTGCCTCGGGTGCTGGGCATCTGGGACATGGTGGCGATCTTCGTGGCGATCGTGTTGCTGGTCACCGGCTCGGCCACGATCCAGGCGGCCGGCCCGGCCGCGTTCGGCTGGTGGGTACTGGGCGTGGTCGCCTTTCTGATCCCGGGTGCGGTGGTGACCGGGCAGCTCGGCGTGATGTTCCCCGGTGAGGGATCCATCTACCTATGGACACACAAAGCCTTCGGTGATTTCTGGGGCTTCTTCGCCGGGTTCTGCGCGTGGTGGCCCGGAGTGCTGGCCATGCTGTCGTTCGCTGACAACGCGGTCGCCTACTTGGGGTATGCGTTCCCCGGCTCGGTGGGGCACTGGTCGGTGCCCCTGCAGGGATTGGTGATCGTCGGAGCGCTGGTGGGCTCGGCCCTGGTGGCGCAGCTACGGCTGCGGATCGTGCAGAACGCGGTCAACGCCGTGTGCCTGTTATACGGGATGGTGATCCTGCTCGTGGTAGTCGCCGGCGTTGTTTATCTGGTTACTGGACATGCCGCGGCGACCAATCCGGCTGCGTTGAGCACCTGGTCGCCCTCCCATCAGCATGGGATCAACTTTGCCAACTGGGCCTTTTTCGGGGTAGTCGTGCTGGCTCTGCTGGGTGTCGAGGTGCCGCTGAACATGGGGGTGGAAATCCGCGACCGCAAGGCGATCACTCGCTACCTGCTGTGGGGGTCGGCCGTGGTAGTGATCGCCTACCTGGCTACCACCTGGGCGGTCATGGTTACCGTGCCCGCTGCGGGTAACCAGTCGGTGCAGATCACCGCGGTGGCCGATGTGGTCGGGCGGGCCCTGGGGCCGGCCTGGGGTCAGCTGGCCGCCGCTGTTCTGGCCGGGGTGACCGCCTTCGCCCTGGTGGTCTACAACTACTCGTTTGCCCGGCTGGTGTTCGTCTCCGGGCTAGATTGCCGCCTGCCCTCGCTGCTGACCCGGCTCAACACCCACCGGGTGCCCTACGCGGCGCTGTGGGCCCAGACCGTGGTCGCGGCCGTGGTCACTGTGGTGACGTTCATCGCGCTCCCGGCGCTGAGCTCCGGCACCGCACTCGACACCCAAACCCGGGTCTACACGGTGCTGTCCGCGGCCACCACGGTGATCTGGTGCTTCTCGATGATCGTGCTGTTCATCGACGTGCTGGTGATCTTGCGCCGGTACCGGCCGCAATTCGCGGCCCGGCCACTGGCCCGACCGGCGGTGTTCTGGGCATGCGCCGCGCTGGGTGCGGTGTCCTCCTTGGTCGCCATCGTCGCCACGTTGTCCGGCTCACAGACCCCGTTGATCTCTAACAATGCCGGTTCGATCACGGTGCTGGGTGCCACGATCTCTTACGGGCTGTGGTTCTACCTGGTCGCCGGCATCACCGCCGTGTCCTTGACGGTCGGAGTTGTGCTCTACCTGATCGGCCGCCGTACCGAGGCCCGGACCGTCGAGCTCGACCATGGCCGAGCAGCCGTACCGCGCTCGTGAGGGCTCAGCGCAAGGACGGTCAGCAGCCGCGCTTGAGCGATCCCGAGTCGTGTCCTGCTGATGAGTGGCGGCCAGTGAGGGAGACGCCGCCATGATCGATGCGGTGCTGTCCTTCCGGCCAACACCGGAGCAGCTCTCTTACACGTTCGGCGGTTTGGTGCGCACGACAAGTTCGACCTACCTCAGCGCCGCCGACCCGGCCATCTTCGGGAATCGGGAAACCATCCTCGAAGACGCGTCCACCGGCCGCACCTACACCCGCGCGACTATCGCCAGCTGATCACCGACACGAACCTGGATCCGGCGAGGGACATCGCCGACTACTACATCGGCTTCGACAAGACTGCCGAGCCGGGCTCGTTTCCTGACGTGGACGTCTACGCTGAAAAGGGATTCGGGGTCCCGACTGTTGTGGGTGGGCGGCTAGACAACCTCACATCCGGACAGGTTGTCACGCTCGCCATGAAGTCCATTAGCCGCGACGGCGACGGCAACCAGGAAGACATCACCAACAACGCTGTCCTCGCTTGGCAGAAGATGCGCTGTTACCACTTCAGCCTCACCGAGAACCCCGGCGTCGACCACTTCGCGCTGTCCAGCAACCCCAACGTGCTGCACCGACTGCTGGAAAACCTGATCCGCCCAGCGCAACGATGCCCTTGATGGCCCGCCGACATCGACCAGGGCCGACGCGGCGGCCCCGCGATGAGGTGGCGGTCGAATGCCAACGAGTCCTCGACTGCCGCGCCAGGCCGGTACGGTCAAGCCGTGCGCATTGTCATTGCTGGAGGACACGGGCAGATCGCCATGCGGTTGGAGAAACTGCTCGCCCAACGGGGTGACAGTCCAGTGGGCATCATCCGCGATCCGAAGCAGGCGGAAGATCTGCGGACCGTCGGCGCGGATCCGGTCGTGTGCGACCTGGAGTCGGCAGGAGTCGATGAACTCGCCGGTCACCTGGACGGCGCGGACGCGGTGGTCTTCGCCGCTGGAGCCGGACCCGGTAGCGGAGCGGGGCGCAAAGAGACGGTGGACCGAGGCGCCGCTGTCTTATTCGCCGACGCTGCTGAGCGGGCGGGCGTACGCCGGTACCTGATGATCTCAGCGATGGGTGTAGACCGGGAGCCGCCACCGGGCACAGATCCAGTGTTCGCCGCCTACCTGCGAGCCAAGGGCGCTGCCGATGCTGATCTCGCCTCTCGGGCTGGCCTGGACTGGACGATTCTGCGGCCAGGGCGGTTGACCGACAAACCCGGCACTGGGCTGGTTCAGCTTGCCGTGCGTACCGGCCGTGGGACGGTACCGCGTGATGACGTCGCAGCGGTGCTGCTAGCTCTTTTGGACATGCCCGCAGCCGGGATGACGTTGGAGCTGGTGGCCGGCGACACACCGGTGAGCGAGGCCATCCATGCGGTCGCCTCCGTCTGACCGCTCGCCATCAGGAGTGCTGCGCTGCCTGCGATTCGAACCCGAATCCGCGGAGTCTGGCGCCATCGTGACGGCTGGGCTCCCGGGGCGAGGGCCTGGCCTGAGCCGGCGTACCGTCCACCGACCGATGTGCTGATCAGTCGGCATACGGAGGCACACCGAAAATAGGTGTTGAAGGCAAGCAGGAGCGGGACACGGTGGCACTTACCAAAAGATCAGTGATGAGGCGGCCGCTACAAACGGCGACACAATTTCACAGATTCTATTACATAAGTTCGCGATACAACGCGTCGAGGTGGTGTGATTCGATCAGTTCGTCGACTACGTTTTGGCCGTGGCGTGCACGGCCAAAACGGGAGGGGTGGTCGCAATGCGGCCACCCCTCCCGTTTTGGCGAATGCGTGCGCTCACGGGAGCGCCTGGCGGTACTGCACGACTAGGAGGGTAGTCGGCTGCCCCAGCATCGCCCTCAGCGTTGCGCCGGCCATGCGGGTGTCGCTTCCTAGCTAACGACACCGAATACGATCACCGCTCACCTGAGCGGCCATTGGTTAGTGGATGCTGCCATTAGTGGCAGCGGCCGCCATCAGCGCTGCCGCCAGCGCCGCCGTAGCCATTAGCGGCATCATTGTACTGCGTGTGCTGAAGAATGATGTTCAAAAGGTTGACTCCAATGCCGCCCGTGCCATCACCGCCGTTACCACCGTGGCCACCGTTTCCACCACACTGGCCGCCGGTCTTGGCAATGCCAGCCAAGGACAGGACTGTCCGAGCGGGAAGCAGCTCAACGCTCTGACGGTCAATCTCGCTAAAGCTCAATGCACCAGACATTCAGATCCTCCTCAAGGTAGCTATTAAAGCCTCATCGGATGGCATGGCCGATTCGGCTAATACATATCGTGGCGAACAAAAAGCTATCTGGCAACATCCATTCACCCCTAACTGCGAGATGCACCACGTAGCCGCAGCGGACAATTTTCGATCGCTTACTCGGCGGTCGAGCGGTTACTTGGAATTAAAAATTCCGTACCTAGGTACAGCTTTCAGGAGAGTTCGCCCAAGCCAGTCTAATCCGTATTTGCGCTGGTCAACGGCCTAAGGGGTGAACCTAAGTGATGGCCAGCAGGTCCTAGTGCCGGCGAATACGTGCTTCACACCGATCCGTCACAGAAGCCGCGCGCACCCAGAAGACATTAGGTGTTTCGAAGTGATTACGAGTACTTGCTGCTGCGGCACGTAGTCTTCCCAGTATGCGGGCGGTCGCACACGATGCCCCCACGCGGTGAAGGGATGACCGACAGCCCTTCCAGCAGGGCCTGTCCAGCAGACATCAGGACCTGTCTGCTAGCCGAGGACCGGGGGGCTGGAGAGCGCACAAATACCCGTTACCCGTCAACCGGAGTCGCCGAGCTGGACTGGACCGAGGGCTGCTGTACCCGTGGTGGCAAACGCCTCTGGTGAGGTGGCCTGCATACCGACGTGGTTGACGCGTCTGCGCCCAATATGAGCTTTGGCGTTAGGAAGCCCTGACAGTAGAAGCTCAGGCGGTTAGACCGGATGCCGAGCGAAACTCATTGCTGCCGTCGGTGTACGTCGACCTGTCAGACGATGCGCGACCCCGGACGACGCGTCGGACGATGAGGTGGTCGAGGCCTAGCCGGCCCGAGCCTGCCACGGCGAGCACCAGGCTTAGCAGCCCGAGTGCGATGACCAGCTCGGGACCGGTGTGGTCGAGCGCGTAGAGGCCACCGGTGTGCACGAAGATCCAGGCACCCATCATGTTCAGCGCCATCAGGACGGCGACGACACGGACCGCCAAACCGAGGATCATCGCGGCACCGCCGACGAACTCGAATAGCACGTTCGCCGGCCCGGTGATCGCCGCCAGCGGGATACCGGATTCCTCGAACAGCACCCCCACCCCCGTGATGCTGCCGGCTGCGAAGTCGTACTCAAGCTTGGCGTGCGCCACCATCAGTACCCCAAGCCCGATTCGTGCCAGGAGCAACACGAAGTCACGAGCGATGGAGACGGCTGCAGCGCGATTGCCGTTGCCGACGTCAGGTGTGGCTGGGGGGATCATGGCGATGGTGTCCTTACTCGGGTAGCTGCCAGTACACGACGACGCCGTATCGCCGCCGCTGTCGAAGATGACTCCGGCGGCGCAAGTTATTCATCGCGGCGGCTGGCTCGGCCGACGTCACGAATATCCCCAGCGCTTCCCGCTCGAGAGGCCACCACATCGACTTCAGGCTCGAACCTTGCGGTTGACCTGCCTGGCCTTCGCCGCCCGCGCTCAGGAGATGCAATGCATGTCGCGCGTATCCGCGTCGTTAGCTTCCGCTGTCTGAAGGACCTTTCGATGACGCTGGATGACTTCACGGGCCTGGGCGGCGCCAACGGGATCGCGTTGAGCGAGGTCACTGGCCGGGCCGCGCGGCCGTACGACCCCGGGCACGTCGATCACAGTCCGCGGCACCGGTTGCACTCATCACGTATACGCCGCTGGAGTCGAAGTTGAAAGCTCTGGCGCCCCACGCCCCACACACGCAACGTGACGCCGCACAGCGGCGCGCCATCCACCGTGGAGGCACCATGCCGACGTGTGCTCAGCATTGCGGAGTGCTGTCAGGATAGACGGAGCTGAGGGCAGTAGATGTCTAGCCAGGTGCTCAGTTCCAGGGTGCGATCGATGCTGTTGCGGACGTTGGGGGGCATAGTCGTGGGGTCTTGCTGCGTAGCGTTTTCTAGCCAGCGGCGGTTGACCAGCTCGAAGACCGGGTCGTTGGTTGCGAGTAGCTCTTTGGCCTGTTGTTGGAGTGCGTTTGCGTAGTGAGGGTCTTGGGTTGACGGGTAGGGGCTTTTCACCCGTAGCAATACCGATTGGGGTAGCCGGTCGGCGGTCGCTGCGCGGAGCAGACTTTTTTCTCTGCCGTCGAAGGTCTTGAGCGACCAGGGGGTGTTGTAGACGTACTCGACGAGTCGGTGGTCGCAGAAGGGCACCCGGACTTCCAGGCCGACGGCCATGCTCATCCGGTCTTTGCGGTCAAGTAATAGTCGGAGGAATCGGGTCAGGTGTAGATAGCAGATCACCCGCATTCTCTGCTCGTGTTCGGTTTCCCCCTCGGCCGGTTCTACCTCGGCGACAGCGTCGGCGTAGCGGTCACGGATGTAGCTGGGCAGATCGAGGGTGGTAATGAGCTCGGCGTTGAGCGGGTTGGAAGCCTGGGTGCGCCGCCCGGCCAGATAGGCCATCCACGGAAAGGTATCCGCAACCTGCACCTCGGGCAGATGGAACCAGCGGTACCCACCGAAGATCTCATCGGCGGACTCCCCGGACAACGCCACCGTGGAGTGCCTCCGGATGGACTTGAACAGTAACAATAGCGATGCGTCTATGTCACCGAGGCCGCTCGGGAGGTCGCGGGCGGTGACCACCGCGCGTCGCACCGCGGGATCGGCCAGTGTGGCGTGGCCAAGCACAATGTCCCGGTGTCGCGAGCCGACATGGGTGGCCACCTCGTGCGCGTAGGGCGCGTCCGGGGTGGGGTGCAGGTCATCGGGGGTGAAATTCTCTGCCTGCCCGGCAAAGTCCACCGCGAAGCTGCGGAGCTGTGCACCGTGCTCGCCGAGTTGGGCGGCGGCGAGTGCGGTCAGCACACTGGAGTCCAGTCCGCCGGACAGTAGTACGCAGCGCGGAACGTCGGCGACCAGCTGGCGGGCCACGATGTCCTCGAGCAGCTCGCGGACGGTGGCGATGCTGGTCGGCTGGTCATCAGTGTGCGGGCGGGTGCGCAGCGTCCAGTAGTGGTGCTGCCGTATCCCGGTGCGGCTGACGGTGACCACGGTGCCTGGGAGTACCTCGCGCATTCCGGACCACACCGCATGGCCGGGTGTTTTGGTAAAGCTGAGCAGTTCCCGTAGACCGTCCAGGTCGACCGCGTGGTTCGCCAGTGGATTGGCCAGGATGGCCTTGGGCTCCGAGCCGAACAGCACCCCATCGGCGGTGGGGTAAAGGTAGAGCGGTTTGATGCCCATCCGGTCGCGGATCATGACGAGCTTGTCGGCTCTGGCGTCCCAGATTGCCAGGGCGTACATGCCGTTGAGTCGTTCGGCGACGGACTCGTCCCACTCCAGGTAGCCGTGCAACACCACTTCGGTATCGCTGCGGGTGCGAAACCGGTGGCCGCGGCGGCGCAGCTCATCGCGGAGCTCAACGAAGTTGTACGTCTCCCCGCTGTAGGTGATCGTCACCGCGCCCTCGTCGGTGCGTACCGACATCGGCTGGGTGCCGCCCTCGATATCGATCACCGCCAGTCTGCGGTGGCCTAGCACCGCGTGCGGTTCAAGCCAGCTGCCCTTCGCGTCCGGCCCTCGACAGGCCATGGTTGCTGTCATCGCCTCGAGGTCTGCATCGTGCTGAGTCAGATTTCGATCGAAAGCGACCCATCCGGTGATTCCGCACATCGACGTGCCCCTTGTCATTTTTGGTGCGAGCGTTCACGAGATCGGAGACTGGCGGCCATCTCGGCGTGCCGTGAGGGTCACTGGACCGACCTCATCTCCGAAGTGGCGCCGGGTCCGGGCGGAGTTTGGGATGCTCTGGCGCGATCTGCGGCTCCGGTGGCTGGAGTGCTGCTGTTTTACGTCGGCGCAGGAGGCCGATTAATGAGTGCGTCTTCGTTCGCCGGTGTTGGCGGCGTAGACGGTGCGCTAATGCCATTAGCCGTTGGTGTTCGGCTTGGCGTTCCTGCTCCTCACACACCATCGTGACGTAAAGAACTTCCAGGTCCGGATGCACCACAGCACCTTTTTCGGAGAGTTTCGTGGGACTGCAGAGAATCTGTGCGACTTTGGATGTGTCATGCCAGTTAAGAGTGTGGTATGGGTGCGGGTGGGAGAGCATCGGATCGGGTGACGGAGGTTTTAGGGTCGGGTACCGGATGTTTGGGCCCCTACCCTTGCGGCATGGCAGGGGTGTACCCTGTTAAACTCCGCGCAGGGTCGTGAACTGGAGTTTCGCCCTTAAAGGCGATCATGGAATGATCGCAACTGTGCTATTTCGGCTGTTGTATTTGATCTCTGTCACGGTGATCAGCTGGCTCAGGTTGTTCGCCCGCGCCGCCGCTGGCAAGGACATCGAGATCCTCATCCTGCGCCACGAAGTCTCGGTGCTGCGCCGTCAAATCAGCAAAACTCGACCCCGATGGCCGGACCTAGCGTGCGCGCCGTGGCACAGTCAGACACTGTCCGGGATATCTACGGGCGGTTGATCTCGGTGCGCTGCGGTGCAACCTATGGGTGGGTCAGTTCTGGTATCGAGGGTTGGTGGTGTGCCATTCGAAGCCGCCACCCATCCAGGCGCGCACTCCGCGCAGGAACCGCTGGAGCTGTGGCGATGGCACGGGAAGCAGGCTGCGGTGGGTGGCTTGAAAATCCCGGACCAGGTTGTTGTGCAGGTCGACGGTGATCGCCACAGCCTCCTGGATCGAGCACTGCCGATCGGCGGCGATCTGCAACACCATGTTGCACACCGGCTTGTCGTCGGCGGCGTCCTTGGCTGCCGATACCAGGTCGTTGACTATCACCGAGGCGGTGCCGGCTTGCATCAAGGCGCGTCGGACTCGCGGCTGGTAAAACAGGTTGGCGTCGAGTTCGTAGCCGCCGACCGCGTCGATCAGGGTCATCGAGGTGTAGAAGCTGTCGTGTTGGCGTGCGGCAAGGTACTCCCAGGCTGGTGGGTAGGTGCCGGTGAACCGCCAGGCTGCGTAGCTGTTCCAGCTGACGAACATGGCGAAGGTCGCATAGCAGGCTCGCTGCACCTGCGCGGGGCTGGCGTGGCGGGTCAGGTGCTCGATCCCGGAATTGAGCGCCACCAATACGGGATCGGAGCGCAGCGCCTGGTCCAGGGGAACGGAGAACTCGCCGGCTGGGGCCACCGGGTCCATCGCGGCCATCGCCAGGGCCAGCCGGGGCGGCAACTCGGTCGGGGTGGCACCCATCTCGCTGTCGTCGGCGTACAGGTCGTCGGCGGCCCACCACGCGGCGTTGAGCTGCGCGGCGATCAGCAGGCGGTCGGGATCATCGGTGTCGGTGTGGGTGAGCATCACCAGCCGGCCGAACCCGGCGCGGCGCATCAGATCGGCCTGGTCGTCGGTGAAGCCGCAGTCTTTGGCCCAGACCACCAGCCGGTCGTCCACCTCGGCGGACAGCGTGTCGTCGATCCGCTCGACCGCCGGGACGTACAGCGGCGGGGCCGTGCCGTCTCCCCAGGGGCGTTCCAGGTACACGGAACCGGGATCGCTGGCCAGGGTGAGTTCGCGCACGAGGCGGGTCGCAGAGGTGCCCAACCCCGACGGGCCAACCCGGACTGCGGCGACTAGCGCGCTTTCTGGGTCCGGCGGGACCGGGCAGTCACGGTGCGGCGGTGGCTCGATCAGGGCAGTCATCTCGGTGGTGGGAATGATGTCCGTCATCCGGACAACTCCTCACAGTTTCGCGGTGCTCGGGCCTTAGGGGTACGCGAAGGCACTGAATACACCACAGCGTGGCAGGCGGTGCTGGCCAAGACATCCACCAACCAGGGTCCGTAGTTTCTACGGACCCTGGTTGGCTCGAAGAGGTGTTGCTCCGTATCGCAATCCGTAAATTGAGGTCCGTACTTTCTACGGATGTCGCCTGGTGTGGCGACCTTCTAGAGTATGTCGTGATCATGGCACTCATGGCTGTCATAAATAGCCCCGTCGTGGGTAATCGGTACGGATAAAGATCGGTGGTGTGTGGCGTGACTACATCGACGGAGACCGAGGCGGGTGTGAATGGTCAGCAGCCGCAGAATGGTCAAGGTCCGCTGTTGACTCTGGCTACGGAAGCTGCCCGCAATCTGGCGACGACGACCAAGTCGCAGCCGCAGATGCAGGCGATTACGTCGCGTTGGTTGCTACGGGTATTGCCTTGGGTGGAAGCCGTGGGTGGGACTTTCCGGGTGAATCGCCGGGCGAGTTTTACGCTGGGGGACGGCCGCATCCAGTTCCGGATGAACGGCGACGAAAACATCAAGCCCATCCCGGAAGAACTGTGCGAGCTACCTATGCTCCGCGATCTGAACTATGTGCAGCATCGGGACATGCTGACGGAGCTGGCAGACGCGTTCCAGTTGCGCAACATCGAACGCGGGTCGACCATTGTGCAACAGGGCCAACCAGCAGACCGACTGTTTCTCATCGCCCATGGCAAAGCAAACAAGATTGGTCCCGGTAAGTACGGCGAGCCCACCGTGCTGGGCACCCTCCACGACGGTGACTATTTTGGCGACCAGGAATTGGTGACAGAATCAGACAATTGGACATACACCGTACGCGCGGTCACCCCGCTAAAAATATTGGAGTTGTCCGAGCAGGCTCTCCGGCAGTTGGTCGACCGATCCGAAGTTTTGCGGAACAGTTATGAGAAGTTCCGGCACATTGTGGCCAATGCTACTGAAGCCGCAAATGAACATGGCGAAAAGAGAATCCAGCTGAGTGCTGACCATCCGCAGGAACACCCGCTGGACGGCACGTACGTCGATTACGAGCTGGCCCCCCGAGAGTATCAGCTCAGTGTGGCGCAGACTGTGTTGCGTGTCCATACCCGCGTGGCGGATCTGTACAACAACCCGATGAACCAGTTCGAAGAACAGCTTCGACTGACCATCGAGGCGCTGCGGGAAAAACAAGAAAACGAGCTGATGAACAACACAGACTTTGGGCTTTTGCACAACGCTGAGCCGAATCAGCGCATCAGCACCCACAGCGGACCACCCACCCCTGATGACCTCGACGAGCTGATCGCCACCGTGTGGAAAAACCCGGATGTGCTGCTGGCGCATCCCCGGGCCATCGCCGCATTCGGCCGGGAATGTAACAACCGGGGCATTTATCCAGCCAGCGTCGATCTGGGCGGCCACAAGGTGCCGGCCTGGCGTGGCATTCCGATGCTGCCGTGCAACAAGATCCCGGTGGACAAGTATCAAATGAGTTCTATTGTTCTGATGCGAACTGGGCTGGAAAAGCAAGGCGTGATCGGTCTGCACCAGACGGGGTTGCCCGATGAGGTCCAACCCGGCTTGAACGTTCGCTTCATGAACATTGACGACAAAGCTATCATGCACTACCTGGTCAGCGCATACTATTCAGCCGCGATCATGGTTCCGGATTCTATCGGCATTCTGGAAAACGTCGAAGTGGGTGTTTACCATGACGACGAGCCTCTTTCTCTGAACGGGCAGACACCGCAATCATCGCAGTCTGGAGGATCCTCGGGACAGCGGTCCTCAAGAAAGTCGAAGTAAGAAAAATCGACTGTGCTAATTGAGGACTGGTCATGCAACCCTTCGAGCTGCCAGATTTCTACGTGCCTTACCCGGCCCGTTTGAATCCACATCTGGACTCGGCGCGCGCCCACACTAAAGAATGGGCGCGCGAAATGGGAATGCTCGATGCGCCACTGGACGCGCCCTGGGCGAACATCTGGGACGAGCGGGCGTTTGACTCCATGGATTTCGCATTGCTGTGCGCATATACCCATCCCGACGCGCCGAGTCAGGAGCTGGACCTGGTGACGGACTGGTACGTCTGGGTGTTCTACTTTGACGACCATTTCCTCGAAGTCTATAAACGCAGCCACGATCAGCTCGGCGCGAAGGAGTATCTCGATCGACTGCCCGAATTCATGCCTGTCGATCTCACTGATACGGTATTCGAACCAGCAAATTCGGTGGAGCGTGGTCTAATCGATCTGTGGACTCGCACCGTTCCGGATAGATCAATGGAATGGCGACGGAGGTTTCTCGACAGCACGCGCAACCTTCTTTACGAGTCGACCTGGGAGCTCGCTAACATCAGCGGCAACCGGGTCCCGAACCCGATCGAGTACGTCGAGGTGCGCCGCAAGGTCGGCGGCGCGCCCTGGTCGGCCGACCTGGTAGAACATGCCGCATTTGTGGAAATCCCGCCGCGCGTCGCCGAGAGCCGGCCGATTCGTGTTCTCAAAGACAGTTTTGCCGACGCGGTACATTTCCGTAATGACATTTTTTCCTATCAGCGTGAAACTCAACAAGAAGGTGAAATCAACAACTGCGTGCTGGTACTTGAGCGATTTTTGGGTGTCAGTCCGCAGTGCGCCGCGGATCTGACCAACGATCTTTTGACCTCGCGTCTGCAACAATTCGAAAACACCACCCTGACTGAGCTGCCAGACCTATTCGAGGAATGTGCCCTTGATCTGTCGGAGCGGGAAAGTGTTCTGCTGTTTGTGAAGGGTTTGCAGGATTGGCAGTCGGGTTGCCATGAGTGGCATCTGCGATCAAGTCGTTATATGAACGACAAAGCGACCGATGAGCCGTCGATAGTGCAGCGACTGCTCAGCGGTCCGGCCGGGCTTGGTACCTCGGCAGCGCAGATTAGGTTGTCACCCGACGCCGTCGGTCTACAGCGAGTCAAATACCATACCCATTTGCCGTACCTGCCGGTGGGCCCCACGAAGTTGCCGGATTTCTACATGCCGTATACCGCACGAGTCAACGATCATCTGGAGCGCTCGCGGCGATATTGCCTCGAGTGGGCCGGCCAGATGGGAATGTTGGATCCCCCACCCGCAGGGGTCGGTATCTGGGATGAGGAAAACCTCGCGTCGTTTGATCTTGCGAACTGTGCAGCACGGATTCACCCGGATGCAACGGGCTACCAGCTCGATTTGTCCTCGGCGTGGTTGACGTGGGGAACCTATGGTGATGACTACTTTCCAGCAGTGTTCGGGCCAACTCGGAACGTGGCGGGCGCAAAGGCCTTTAAAGCACGGTTAATGGAATTCATGCCGCTGGATTGCTCGGCGACACCACCGCCGACCAGCCCGGTAGAAGCTGGTTTGGCGGATCTATGGATGCGCACCACGGCTGGAATGACCGTGGCGGGGCGGCGTCAGTTCCGCCACGCCGTGGACAACATGACGACCAGTTGGCTGTGGGAGCTGGCCAATCACATCCAGCACCGGATCCCCGACCCGGTGGACTATATCGAGATGCGACGTCTCACCTTCGGTTCCGATCTGGCGATGAACCTAGCTCGCATCACAAAAATGAGCGAGGTTCCAGCGGAAATCATTGGCACCCGTACACTGCGCGCGCTGGAGAACTCGGCGGTCGACTATACGGCCTTCACCAACGACATTTTCTCCTACCAGAAAGAAGTCGAGTTTGAAGGCGAGCTGCACAACATCGTGCTGGTCACCCAGAAGTTCCTCGAGATTGATCGCGAGCAGGCGGTGGAAGTCGTCAATAACCTGATGACGTCACGGATGCGCCAATTTGAACAGATCATCGCCACGGAGCTACCCGTGATCGTCGAGGAGTTGCAGCTGGATGCCACCGCCCGAGAGGTTCTCGACGAGCACGTAGTGGGGCTGCAAGATTGGGTGGCCGGAGGTCTCGACTGGCATAGGGCCAGCGGCCGATATGCAGAGCCGGCATTGCGACGGCGCTATCAAAAAGCCCCGCAACGACTTGGTGGTCCCACCGGTCTGGGCACTTCGGCGACTTTGATCAGCGGCTTGCGCAGCCACGTGGCTTCACCGGCCACGAGCCAAGCAGCACCGGTGTCTGTGCTGTCTGGGGTGTCCGCCCGTGCGGCCCACCGTGAACTGGCGAACGTGGTCGGCCCGCTGCTGTCCAGCGGGCAACAGGCCGCTACGGACCTTCTACCGCCGACCGCGGATCAGCTACCAGGGCGTGACAGCCAGCTAGCCGCGTCGTTGCTCGACCGACTTGTCACCGGTGCGACCGGGCTGGGTACCTCGGCGGTCCAACCCCTTCGACCGAGCACCGCCGCCGCGACAAGTACGCCTACCTACGAGAAGTCGGCAGAGCGAAAGCTGTCTTGCCCTCCGGCAATGCGTGACGACAGGACGGCCGGTGAACAGGTCAACGCCCGGCTGATCGACAGGACCGAACAAGTCGGGATTTACTCTAGGCAACTCGACCGGCAGCACAAAGCCAGCATCGGGCGCCTAATAATGCTCGCCCATTTGGCTTCTGGCCGGCATCTGGGCTTGGCCGGGCGGTAACGGTGAATGGCACAGCACGATCGAGCGATATCACGGCGTAAGCACGAAACTGAGTGCTCGGCTGGAACAACAAGAAGGAGTCCATTATGACCACGACCACCTCTCCTGGCGCCAACGTGCTGCACACCGCCTACCAGAAATCCGTCGCGGCGTACTGGAACAGCAACCAGGATGATCCGGTCAACCTGCTGCTCGGTCATGTTGACGGGCTTTATCACCACCATTACGGGATCGGCGACTATGACCCGTCCGTGCTAGAAGGCCCGAGCGACACCCGGGACGACCGAATCATCAAGGAAATGCACCGGCTGGAGACAATGCAGGCGAATCTCCTGCTGGACCAGCTCGGCGATATCTCACCGAGTGATCGCTTGCTGGATGCCGGATCCGGCCGCGGTGGGAGCAGTATCATGGCCCACCAGCGCTTCGGCTGCCAGGTAGACGGAGTAACCATCTCGGAATACCAGGTCGGGTTTGCCAATGACCAGGCGCGGCGCTGGGGCGTGGCCGACCGGGTGAAGTTTCATTTCCGCAACATGCTGGATACCGGTTTCGATGACAAGTCGTTCCGGGGTATCTGGACCAACGAGACGACCATGTACGTGGACTTGTTCCAGCTGTTCACCGAGTTCTCACGGTTACTGGAATATGGCGGCCGCTATGTGTGTATTACCGGCTGTTACAACGACGTCACAGGTGGCCGATCCAAAGCGGTCAGCCGCATTGACGAGCACTACATCTGCAATATCCACCCGCGCAGCGAATACTTCAAGGCACTGGCAGCCAACAACCTTGTGCCGATCAACGTCATCGATCTCACCGCGAGCACCATTCCGTACTGGGAGCTGCGGGCGAAGTCGTCGGTGGCCACCGGCATTGAGGAGCCGTTTTTGACGGCGTACCGGGAGGGCAGCTTCCATTATCTGCTTATTGCAGCCGATCGGATCTGACCTCCAGCTGTATCGAACTTCGTATCGAGATAGATGAGGTGCGTCGTGACCGTGACGGATCCGGACGTTGATGTTGCCGAACAGCCGCGATTGACGCTCAGTACTACTGCGGCGCGCAATCTGGCGACGACGACAAAATCTGTACCGCAGATGCAGGAGATCACCTCTCGCTGGCTGCTGCAGGCATTGCCGTGGGTAGAGGCCAAGGCCGGAACCTTCCGGGTCAACCGCCGGTTGACCTACACGGTAGGCGACAGGCAGGTGACATTCGATACGTCCGATGCCGGGGTGCGCATCATTCCCGGAGAGCTGCGTGAGTTGCCAGTGCTCCGGGATTTTGATGACCTTGAGGTACTCCGCGCGTTGGCTGATCAGTGCGAGCAACGGGAATTCGACCCCGGTAGCACGCTGATCGAAAGGGGCCAACCGGTCGATCACGTCTTCTTCATCGCCCACGGCAAAGTGAACACGATTGGCCCGGGGAAATATGGCGAGCAGACGGTGTTGGGTGTGCTTGCCGACGGCGACTACTTCGGTGATCGAGAACTAGTGGATGCGCAGGACACGTGGGCATTCACCGTCACGGCCGCGACCGCAGGTACCGTGCTGGCCTTACCTGCCCAGGCGTTTCATGAGATGCTCGGCAGGTCGGCAACATTGCGCGCTCATGTTGAGCAGTTCCGGGCGCAGCGCGCGCGACCGCAGAATAGGCGCGGCGAGGCGAACATCGAGTTGAGCGCTGATCATCCGCAGGAATACCCGCTGGACGGTACGTTCGTTGCCTACGAGCTTCGGCCACGCGAATACGAGCTTAGCGTGGCTCAGACTATCCTGCGCGTGCATACTCGCGTGGCGGATCTGTACAACAATCCGATGGACCAGACCGAACAACAGCTGAGGTTGACCATCGAGGCGCTTCGTGAAAAGCAAGAGTCCGAACTGATCAACAATCCGGACTTTGGATTGCTCCACAATGTCGATACCCAGCAACGCTTGTCTACCCGCACCGGGCCACCGACGCCCGACGATATGGACGCACTCTTGGCTCGCCGCCGCAAGACACGATTCTACCTGGCCCACCCACGCACGATCGCCGCGTTCGGCCGCGAATGTAATCGTCGTGGTCTATACCCGCCCACTGTCGACGTCGATGGCCGCCAGGTCCATGCATGGCGGGGAGTGCCCATCTTCCCGAGTAACAAGATACCCATTTCTGAGTACGGCACTAGCTCGATTCTCGCGATGCGTACCGGTTTGGACGATGAAGGCGTCATCGGGCTACACCAGACCGGAATTCCCGACGAGGTGCAGCCCGGACTTAACGTCCGGTTCATGAGCATCGATGACAAAGCGATCATTTCCTATCTGGTGAGCACGTATTACTCGGTGGCAGTCCTAGTACCCGATGCACTGGGAATCCTGGAGAACGTCGAGATTGGCCGCTAGAGGGGATGGATGACTGTGACCACCACCGACGTGACGGCGCTAGGGCGCTCGGCCCGCGAGGTGCTGGCCTGGAGTCGCGGTTTGGTCGAACCCGCGCTGCGAACAGCGGTCGGCACCTTGCCTTTGTCCATGTCGCACATCGCTGGTTATCACCTGGGCTGGTGGGACGAGCACGGGCACCCGGTACGGGAGAGCGGGGGTAAAGCGATCCGACCAGCGCTGGCCTTGCTGTGCGCGCAGGCCGTCGGCGGTACGGCGACCAGTGCGGTGCCGGCCGCGGTCGCGGTGGAGCTAGTGCACAACCACTCGCTGCTGCACGACGATGTCATGGACGGTGATCTCACCCGCCGCCACCGCCGTACTGCGTGGAGTGTGTTCGGGATTAACCCGGCGATCCTGGCCGGGGACGCGTTGCTGGTCTTGGCCGTTGACGTGCTCGCTGGCAGCGGACATCCGGCTGCGACCGACGCGATCCGGATGCTGACCGCCGCGGTCCAGGACCTGTTCGACGGCCAAGATGCGGATTTGTCTTTCGAGCGACGCGCCGAGGTGGAACTGGCCGAGTGTGTGCGGATGGCCGAAGGTAAGACTGCCGCTCTCATCGGCTGCGCATGCGCGCTGGGCGCCCTATTCGGCGACGGTCGTCCGGATCAGGTAGCGCACCTTCTCCGTTTCGGGATGCACCTGGGTTTGGCGTTTCAGCACGTAGACGATCTGCTGGGAATCTGGGGTGACCCGGCGGTCACCGGCAAGCCGGTGCACTCAGACCTGTGCAGCGGCAAAAAGTCCTTCCCCGTGGTTGCCGCCCTGCTGTCACAGACCCCGGCGGGGGGCGAGCTGGCGGCGCTGTATCACCGGAACGAGCCGTTGTCTGGAACCGACGCAGCCCGCGCCGCGGAATTGATCGACATCGCAGGCGGGCGGGCCTGGGGTCAGGCGCAGGCTGACGAGCTGCTCGCCCAGGCGATGCGGGAGCTGCAATCAGCTAGACCCGTACCGAAAGCCGCCGCAGAGCTGGGTGCGCTGGCCCGGCTGGCCACCCACCGCGACCACTGAAGCTGCCCGGAGTCACCCATGGCGCTTACTGTCCTGCTGGCCTCACCACGGTCGTTCTGTGCCGGTGTGGAACGCGCTATCGCGGTCGTCGAGCAGCTGCTGGAGGCACGAGGTGGGCCGATCTATGTGCGCAAGCAGATCGTGCACAACACCCATGTCGTCGCGGATTTGGAGGCGCGGGGTGCGGTGTTCGTCGAGGAGCTGGACGTCGTACCTGACGGTGGCACCGTGGTGTTCTCCGCCCACGGCGTGTCCCCGGCGGTACGGGCCGAGGCTGCCAGCCGGGGACTGGAGACCATCGACGCGACGTGCCCGCTGGTCACCAAGGTGCACGCCGAGGCGCGCCGGTTCGCCGCCCGGGGCGACACCGTAATCCTGATTGGCCACGCCGGACATGAAGAGATCGAAGGCACCCTGGGCGAGGCTCCGGACCAGACGATCTTGGTGCAGAACGTTGCCGAGGTTGCGGAGCTGGCGATGGCCGACCCAGCACGGCTGTCGTATTTGACGCAGACCACCTTGGCGGTGGACGAGACCACCGAGATCATTGCCGCGCTGCGGGCGCGGTTCCCAGCGCTGCGCGGCCCGGCTTCTGATGACATCTGCTATGCCACGACCAACCGCCAGCGTGCATTGCAGGCAATCGCTGATGAATCGGATCTGGTGCTGGTGGTCGGCTCGTCGAATTCCTCCAACTCGCTGCGGCTGGTGGAACTCGCTCAGCGCCACGGCATACCGAGCTATCTCATCGACGACCCCGGTGACATCCGGCCGGAATGGCTCGACAGGGTGAAGGTGGTCGGGGTGACGGCTGGTGCCTCGGCTCCGCCTAGGCTCGTGGACGCCGTCATCGCCGCTCTCGCCGAGTTTGGTCCGGTCAGCGTGGTCGAGCACGAGATCACTCGCGAGAACATCCGGTTTACCCTGCCACTCAGATTGCGGCGATCATGACCGTGCTCAGTGAGATCTCCGGCCCAGCGGACCTGAAAAGGCTTCCTGCGGCCACGCTGGGCACGCTGGCACAAGAGATCCGCCAGTTCCTGATTACCAATGTTTCCGCAGCGGGGGGCCATCTGGGGTCGAACCTGGGCGTGGTGGAGTTGACCATCGCCGTACACCGGGTGTTCAACTCACCCTGTGACGTGCTGCTGTTCGATACCGGCCACCAGGCGTACGTGCACAAGATCGTGACCGGCCGATCGGAGGAATTCAGTTCCCTACGCCAAGCCGGTGGCTTGTCCGGTTACCCGTCCCGGACCGAATCCGTCCATGACGTGATCGAAAACTCGCACGCCTCCACCGCATTGTCCTACGCAGACGGCTTGGCCAAAGCCTTCGCGGTGCAAGGCATCACTGATCGGCGGGTCGTGGCCATCGTCGGGGATGGGGCGCTGACCGGTGGCATGAGCTGGGAAGCGCTCAACAACCTGGGCGCCGCCCGAGACCGGCCCGTCATCATCGTGCTCAACGACAATGGCCGCTCCTACTCGCCGACTGTCGGCGGCGTGGCACGCCATCTGGCCGCCGTGCCAGGGTCGGGCCCATCGGTGTTCGAGAACCTCGGACTGGCGTATGTCGGTCCGGTCGACGGGCACGACATCACCAAGGTTGAGGATGCCCTGCGACACGCTTGCGGGCTGCGCCGTCCCGTTGTGGTGCATTGCGTGACCCGCAAGGGCATGGGCTACCTGCCAGCCGAGCGCGACGAGACAGATCATTTGCACACCGTCGGCGTCATCGACCCGGCCACGGGCCGGCCCCGATGCCCGGGCAAAGCCACCTGGACTGCGGTGTTCGCCGAAGAGATCACCGCGATCGGCGCGCAGCGTGGCGACGTCGTGTGCGTGACGGCGGCGATGCTGCATCCCACCGGTCTGGGTCAGTTCGCGGCCCGGTTTCCGGATCGGGTGTTCGACGTCGGGATCGCTGAGCAGCACGCGGTGACCTCTGCGGCAGGGCTGGCCATCGGCGGGTTGCACCCGGTGGTGGCCCTGTACTCCACGTTCGTCAACCGGGCTTTCGACCAGCTGCTCACCGATGTCGCCTTGCACCGGTTGCCGGTCACGCTGGTGCTGGATCGAGCCGGTGTCACGGGGCCGGATGGTCCTAGCCACCATGGCATGTGGGATTCATCGATCCTGCCGGTGGTGCCCGGGTTACGCATCGCTGCGCCCCGGGACTGCACGAGGCTGCGCGAACTGCTCCGCGAAGCGATCAGCATCAGCGATGGGCCCACCGTGATCCGCTACCCGAAAGCCACGCTGGGCCCGGACATCCCCGCCGTGGGCCGAATCGGGCACTGCGATGTGCTCCGTGACGACCCTGCTGCCATCGGCCTGCTCGTCGCCGTCGGTGCGCTGGCCGGCTCCTGCCTGACCGCAGCTGACGAGCTGGCTGCTCACAACGTGCCGGTCACCGTGGTCAACCCGCGCTGGATCGCACCGGTGGACCCGGCCCTGCTCTCCTTGGCCGCAGCCCATCGCCTGGTGCTCACCGTCGAAGACACCACCACCACCGGAGCGTTAGGCGCGCGGATCGCCCAGGCGCTGGCCGCCGCCGGATCCGACACCTGTGCAGCCACCTTCGCCCTGCCACCCCGGTTCCTGCCGCACGCCACCCGCGATCAGATCCTCCGCGCACACGGCCTGGACGGGATCGGCATCGCCACCGCCGTGCTCAAACGTCTCGCCAGCACGCACCGAAAAAAGGTCCAAAACAAGGTGACTGCCTAGGAGATCTCATGACCGCCGTGTCGCTGGGCATGCCACAGGCCCCGGTCCTGCCACGTCGAGTATCTCGCCAGGTCATGATCGGCAGCGTGGCTGTCGGCGGCGGCGCACCCGTTTCGGTGCAGTCCATGACCACCACTGCGACCTCCGACATCAACGCCACCCTGCAGCAGATCGCCGAGCTCACCGCGGCCGGCTGCCAGATCGTGCGCGTCGCGGTGCCCAGCCAGGACGACGCCGACGCGCTACCGGCCATCGCCGCCAAGTCTCCGATCCCGGTGATCGCCGACATCCACTTCCAGCCCCGCTACGTCTTTGCCGCAATCGACGCCGGCTGCGCTGCGGTCCGCGTTAACCCCGGAAACATCAAACGCTTTGACGACAAGGTCGCCCAGATCGCTCGGGCCGCTGGGGACGCCAACGTGCCCATTCGCATCGGCGTCAACGCAGGCTCGCTGGATCCCCGACTGCTGGCCAAATATGGTCGCGCCACCCCGGAGGCTCTGGTCGAGTCGGCGCTGTGGGAATGTTCCCTGTTCGAGGAACACGGCTTCCGCGACATCAAGATCTCCGTCAAGCACCACGACCCGCTGGTCATGATCGCCGCCTACCGGCAGCTGGCCGCGCGCTGCGACTACCCGCTACACCTGGGTGTGACCGAGGCCGGCCCGCTGTTTCAGGGCACCATCAAATCCGCCGTCGCCTTCGGAGTGCTGCTCGCCGAAGGGATTGGCGACACCATCCGAGTGTCGCTGTCCGCGCCACCGGTTGAGGAAGTCAAAGTCGGCAACCAGATCCTGGAATCGCTCGGCCTGCGACCTCGGCGCCTGGAAATCGTGTCCTGCCCCTCGTGCGGGCGAGCCCAAGTCGATGTCTACACCCTCGCCGAACAAGTCACCGCTGCCTTCGAGGGCTTTCCCGTCCCGCTGCGCATCGCCGTCATGGGTTGCGTAGTCAACGGCCCTGGCGAAGCCCGCGAAGCCGACCTTGGCGTCTCATCTGGCAACGGCAAGGGCCAAATCTTCGTCCGCGGCAAAGTCGTCAAAACTGTGCCAGAGCACCAGATCGTCCAAGCCCTGCTCGACGAAGCCCAGCAACGAGACTGGCCACACCCATCGCCCGAGTAATTGCGAGTGGGTCGGGATGCCCGCCAGGCATTTTCAGATAATCGGTGTGTTGGTGGTGGCTGCGCTCGTCGCTGCCGATACGCAACGAGAAGCCAACGCCGCCGGCACGATATATGGATTCGCCCACGGCATTCCCGGACCCACGCAGTCAACTTGGAAACGCGACAGCAAAAACTACGCGAGCCTGGTCATCAACCAGGACTGGCCGCTGATCCAAAACAGCAGCCTCGGCTCGTGGTGGTTACCCTGTCGCGTTCGCCTCCGGCTACAGCTTTCCGTCGGAACGTGCGGGCGGCTCAGCTGGGCTATGTGGGACGCTGGCGCTGCTGGGCCCGACGTGGACCGCTCGCTGGGCGCGGGTGATACTAGTAGCTGCCGCAGCGTTGGTTGTCTGCGCCGTTGCGGCGTCACGCGTGCTGCTAGGTGTGCACTATGCCAGTGACGTCGTCGCCGGGGTAGCGCTGGGTCTTGCGTGCTTTAGCGGCGCCGCGTGGGTGGTACGCGTGCCAGGCACGACCGCGCCCGCGTCCGCAGTCGCACGTCCATCCGTCCCGCGAATGATCGAGGCAACGAATGACCACCGGTAATGATGAGGAAAAACTACGTGAAGTCGCTGACCAGCATGCCTCAGATGATCCGGCTGTCGCCGCCCAACTATATGCAGACGCAGATTACCTCACGCAGCTCCGGAAGGCACCGGGACACGCCGACAGCGACGAGGTAGTGAGTAATGAGCAATCTCGTGGCAGCTAACTGAGGTGGAGGCGGAGGAGTGGGAATGGTTAGGTCATTCCTTGGCGTTGCGGGCGTAGACCTGAGCGAAGCCGTAGACGGCTTTCGCATAGTCCAGCGAATTGTTGTAGGACAGGATCGCCCGCAACCAGTCTTCCCCGGACGCCAGGTTGCGGTTGTCGGCGCACAGATACTTCGCGGCGGCCAGGGCAGCGTTGTCGATGTTTTGCGGGTCGGTCTTCCCGTCGCCGTGCGCGTCGGCGCGCCAGATCGCCCAGGCCGAGGGGATGAACTGGAAGGGTCCTACGGCGTGTTCCCAGACCTTGTCCCCGGTCAACAGGCCCCCATCGGTGGCGGCGATCGCCCGGTTGTTGTTGGCGCCATCGAGCGCGACACCGATGATCGGAGCGGAGGGTCGGCCATCGGGCAGCAGGGTGCGTCCCCCGATGGTGCCGTGCTTGGACTCCACTGCTGCGATACCGGCCAGGGTGACCCAGGTGAGATGGCAGCTGGGACGGCTGGCGGCCATCACTGCGTGAGCGTTGGCGTAAGCCTCCAACGCGCGTGCCGGGATCCCGGTGACCCGGGCCAGCCCGGTAGCCCAGGCGGCGTAGGCCAGTTGCGGTTGATTCGGTGGGGTCGCCGGTGCGGGAATCTGCACCGGGATCGTGACCGTCCGGGCAGTGCCGCCAGCGAGTGCAGGAGCCGAGACGGCCCCCTGCGCGGCGGCGGGTTCGGGAACGTCGGGCAGCGCAGCGGGTGCGGCCATCACCACCTTGGACGGCGCGGCCAGACCCCGGTCGGGCAACGGGGCGGCCATCGTGCCCAACATCGCCACCACCAGACTTGCACTGGCCAGCGCGCCACCGGAGACTACGCCGCGTAACCCGTAATGCCACACCCAGCCCGGGATTCGACGCCTCACGGACGGCTTGTTCGCGGGCCCATCGGGGGGAGTCGCCGGCTCTTCACTGCTCACGCCATAGATCAACGACTGGCGAAACGGGCAGAAACGCTACTTCACCGGACCGGTGGCTATTGAGCAGCCGAGCGTCACGCGGTTGTCTGGCATGCCTGCTAGGTGCTCGGGCGGGTGATGAGCTTGGTGGTGGCGGAGGCAAGAGGAACAGGGTGAGGATCCGGTGGCGTGGGTGCGGGTTGGCGGGCGGCGCGGGAGATGCGCAACCGCAACGCGAGTTGGCCAGCAGGGAAGAGCCACCGTAGGACAGGAACGGGGTGGTGAGTCCAGTCTCCGGGATGCGGTCGGTAACGCCGCCGGTGACCGGTGAAGACCCGCAGCGTCAGCGTGGTCGACAGGCCGGCGGCGAGGAGCTTGGGGAAGGTGTCGCGGACGGACAAGCCGGCCCGTGAGCCTCGGGTCACGTGCAGCAGGTAAATCACCAGGACCGCGACAGGACCGCGAAGATCAGCAGTGGTCATCCACCCACCACAACACCGTGACGAATAGCGCCACAGCAACCGCGGTCCACACCACCTGCCGAGTGGCATCCGCAGCCATCCCGAGTGGCCCGTATCACCCGCTGAGGCCTTCTGGGCCGATGAATTCATCACCCGCCCCAACCCATTGAGCAAGGCGACGCACAGCAACATCAGGGATCGGCGTACGTGCGCGACGGCCAGCATGGCGAGACAGGCCAATCCCAGATACAGCAACGACCGCGACAACTGCTGACTCTGCTCGGCATGTGCCAATACCGACGTCAGCGTTACCCCGCGCCGAATACCAACAGACCCAGCTCGATACCAAAACCGGTAGCCGGTGCCCGCATCGACGTCATTACGCCGCCATCCGGTCAGTCCGGGGAGATGGCCGTGAAGTACGCGCGGCCGGCTCGGTCGATCGCCACGGATTCAGTGATGACTGCTGGTGGAACGGCGGATTTCGGCAGCGAGGTCGTGTACCTCGGCACGCAACGTGGCGAGGTTACCGCTGAGCTGGTCCAAACGCTCCTTAATCTCGCGCAGTTCTGCTCTGAACTCGGCATGGTCTGGGTCACGGGTAAACAGTGGACTCTCGGTCATTGCCGCGGCCCCTGAGCGGATCTCGTCGTCTCCGGTCAGCCCCCTCGGTGCTTCTGTGATCTTGTCTGCGGTGTTGTCAGCGGTACTCATGTCCGTCAGCGCTTTCTGTCCGGTCGGATTTACCAGCCTGACCAGCCCAAATGTACCGAGTCGGATGCAAATGGTCGTCTGTCAGGGCTCCTTACACCACCGGCTCATCCCGCACGTCACGCCTGACGCCTTGTCGTATCCGTTCCTCGCCCTCGAAGAGCTCAGCCTCGAGCTCATGCTTGTCTGCCGCTGCGCGAGCCTCAGCGGCCTGCTCTAAGTGATGGCCCTTATGCTGCTGTGCTTGACCTTCTTTGCGAAGCTCAGGATCGCCGATGAGATTCCCGATCCCCTCTTTGATCTTGCCCTTGGCTTTGTCAGCGGTACCCACGTCGCTTCCGTCTCTCTTGTCGGTCTCTGAACTGAGTACCCGAATCCCAAAGGCTTTATGCAGGCCGACGACGGTAGGACCCCCGCCACCGGACGGTTCGCCAAGACTCGTACCTCAAGATCAGTACCTGGTACCCGCACCCATGTGTAGCTCTGCTCGACAACCATGGCGCGCTCGTCTCCCTCGGCTCTTGATCGTCGCTGTGCGGCTGCTTCGTGCTGACGGCGCCGGTTGCCGGATCAATGGTGCCGCAGCGGAAGTGCGTACTGCTCACGTCTCGGGGCCGGCCGCGATCGAAATCGCCTTCAGCCAGGGGAAAAGTCAGAGTGATGTACTAGTCCGCCAGACCAGGTCGAACAGTAGGGAAATCTGCGATTCGCAGACGATTTGGCTTGCTAGCTGTGAATTGTCTTTTTACCAAATCCGGAGCTCGTGTCGCCGAAGGGTTGGGGACGGTCGTGCGGCGCGTCTTACCCCGACCAGCACCGGTCAGGCCCAGCTTGCGCATCAGCCCGCTCCACCGTGCATCGCGCACGTCAATGCCTTCACGGCGCAGTTGCTGCCACATCTTTCGAGCGCCGTAGACGCCATAGTTTTCGTATGCACGCGTTGGATCTCCGACTTTAAGTTGTTATCGCGCAGTGCCCGGGCCGAGAGCGGCCGGCTTTCGCTGCATCGTACACAACGGAGCAACCGGCAATTCTGCGCAGATCGGCTCGACTCCGAACGACTCTTTGTGGCTATCGATAAACTTGACTACTTCGGCAGTCGCGGCTCGAGTTCCCGCGCAAAGAAAGCCGACGCTGCTTTCAGGATCTCATTCGAGCGGCGCAAGTCGTGATTCTCTCGTTCTAGCTGCTTAAATATTCCCTTCGGTTCCATGCGCAACAATGTCATACTCTGTGGCACTGCTGCGAGATGCCCTATAGTGTTGGCGACTTCAACGACCAGAACACCATCAGTCGTGGCGACTTCGTGAGTCCGCCATTTCCCATACCAAAAGAAATCGGTCGTCAAACCTGCCAGCATTATAAGTCTTGCAGCACACTGGACATGCGCCGCGTGTTCGTCGATGACGACGGAACACTCGTCCGCAGCTAGGGCAGGTGCCCACGAATCGCTTGGGTGGGGTTAGTAGCGTGTCGGTGTCAGAGCAGCGTTCAGCCCTGCATCCGATGGTCTCTGCCTGAACCTTCCATGCTGGCCCATGACCCGCGCTTCGACCTGCAAGAGCATGCGCAACCTCATGAAGAACCGTGTCGATCACATCTTCGCGTGAGTTCAGCTCCGTAATATATCGGCTGAGACTGATCGTCTGAGTCCGGTAGTTGCAGCAGCCAAACCGGCGCTTTGCGTTGTCAAACTTGAACTGCCATCCACGCAGACCGTGAACGTCCATGAGTTGCTGGGCCACGGCTGCCGCTTCGGCAAGCTCCATAGGCCAAAGATTAGCACACCTGTAAATACCAAAGGTAATACAGAGAAGCTATTGTTTGGCCTATGCGACAAGCAGTATCCACGACAGCCACACAAGCTGACCTTTCCTGATGGCGCTGTTGCTTTGGCGAGGAGGATGCAAGCGCCACCGTCGATTGCGCCGGATCAGACGCCGAGCGTGAGCTCGGCGAACGCAGTTGCCAGCCGATGCCGAGGGACAACGTCGGTGGCAAGCTCGTAGTGGCCGCGACGAACATTCTGGACAAAGGCATGGTCGATGCTAATCACTCGTAGTGACCGGAGCTGTTTGAGACCACGCATCGGCCGTAGCCGGGCCCTCAACCGCCCATGATCAGTTTCAACAGGATTGTTCGCATATCGCTGCACAACGTGACACGCCGAAGGCAGCCACTCATCGAGTACCCGCGGACAGGCAGGCGCCCGATCAGTGCTCACCTCTGTCGGGCGTGGACCGTGCTGGAGGGCGTGGGTAAAGAATTGGCGAGTGGCCGCCATATCCCACTGCTGGGAGACCAGCACGTCGATGACTTGCCCATACTGGTCGATCGCCCGATACAAATAGACCCAGCGACTTTGACATAGACACCCCACGCGGGTCAGTTGTCAAGCAGCGGCGATTTCGGGTGTCGGCCAGGCACTTGTTTCGTGGTAGGGGGTGTTGGTTTGGAGGCAGTGCCAGAGTTTGGCGAGCAATTTGTTCGCGAGGTTGCGGAGCGCGGCGTTGTGGGTGTCACCGACGGCTTTGCGGCGGTCGTAGTGGGCTCGGGCACCAGCTGATCTAGTCAGTGCGGCGTAGGCCCACCAGTGGCAGGCATTACCCAGGCGCCGGTTGCAAATCCGTCGGGCGCACACCACCCGACTTCGCCCCGACGCGCGGGTGATGGGGGCGGTGCCGGCGAAACTACGCAGGCCACGCGCATCGATAAAACGATGCGGGTCGTCGCCAAGCTCGCCGAGGATGCGGGCGCCCAGGACGGGTCCAAGGCCGGGGAAGCTGGTGATGATCGGCGCCTGGGGGTGCTGGTCAAACAGGGTGGCGAGTTCCGCCTTGAGCGCCGCGATGGCCTCGCTCATCGCGATGATCACCTCGATCAGCCCGAGCGCCGCTACGCCCAGGGCGTGCTCGACGGGCGCGGGTTGGCGTAGCGCAGCGGCGCGCAGGGTACTGCTGATTTTCTCGGCGAGTCCGGCATCATTGCGCCGACCGGCCTGCTTAAGCAGCGTGACCACCCGACGCGGCGTCAACCGCGCCGCGGCCTGCGGCGTCGGTGCTGCCCGCAGCACGCTCGCCGCCGCATGGTGAGCCAGGTTCGCAAAAGGCTACCAGCGCCTGGGGATAGTAATCGCGCAGCAAAGAGCGCAGCTGGTTCATCG
>DATELN010000196.1:0-14838 GCA_035276605.1 Pseudonocardiaceae bacterium
TTGGACCAGATGCTTGATCTCGCGCTCAAGGGCTGCCAGGAGCTGACCGCCTACCAAGCCACCGCGCTGGCCGCGCCCTACCCCGGCGAATTGCCTCAGCCGTGAACGCCGACCGGCTGCTACTGGCCACTCGGAACACGAACAAGCTGACGGAGCTGCGGCGGATCCTGGCCGCGTCCGATCTCTGCAACTTGCGGGTGATCGGACTCGACGACGTTGCGCCGTTCCCGCAGTCCCCGGAGACCGCCGCCAGTTTTGAAGGCAATGCCCTGGCGAAGGCGCGCGATGCGGCGAGCGCCACCGGGCTGGCCACGGTCGCCGACGACTCAGGTTTGGAGGTGGACGCGCTCAACGGCATGCCCGGGGTGCTGTCGGCGCGGTGGGCCGGCCGCCACCGGGATGACGCCGCGAACCTGCAACTGGTGCTCGATCAGCTCGCCGACGTTCCGGATGATCGCCGGGGTGCTGCGTTCGTTTGTGCGGCGGCGCTGGCCATGCCGGGCAGTACCCAGACAGTGGTACGGGCCTACTGGCGCGGCACGATTACCCGCGCTGCTCGCGGTAGCAACGGCTTCGGCTACGACCCGATCTTCGTTCCGGCCGGCGAAAAGCGCACCTCGGCAGAGCTGGACCCGGCCGAAAAGGATGCGGTGTCGCACCGCGGACAGGCACTGCGGGCGCTGTTGCCTGCCCTGCGCGCCCTGACATCGAACCGCGGTGTGGCCCCGCAGTCATGACTGCTGCTCAGTTGACCACCTGCACGACCTGCCCCACCGCCAGTGTGTTGAAGAAGGTCTGCGCGGCGCTGCGGCTCAGGTGGATACAGCCGGCCGACGGCGACCTAAGGCTGCCTTCGTGGAATGCGATGCCGGTGTTGGTGAAGAACACCGAGTAGGGCATAGGGGCGTTGTTGAAAATCGAGCTGCGGTGGTTTTTGTCCTTCCACAGCACGCGGAACATGCCGGGTGGGGTGCGTTCACCCGGCCTGCCGGACGTGATCGGAGTGGGTCCGTAGGTAACTTGACCACCACTCATCAGCCAGGCTCGCTGGCTACCGAGGCTGACACACGCCGCCGCGGACGAGCCGCATGGCGTAGCCGCCGATTGGACGGCGGCGGCTGCCACCGCCGGAGTCAACACCGCGCATCCCACGGCGACGGTGAGCGATATCACGGCATGACGAAACAGACCCATCCCTCGACCCCCCTCAGTCAGTGCGTACCAGAGTACGGTTGCCGGGGGTCATTCCCCAGGGTCTGCTGTTACAGCGTGTAATTTTCACATGCCACCGGTGACCTTCCCACGAGTAGCCACGGATCGAGACCTTCCGTTGCCTAGCGCAACGCGGTCGATTCGTGATCCGATTCAGGGGTGAACAGCGACACATCCCAGTCGAGTCCAAGCACCGACACGTTGCAGGCCGCACCTGAGCGCCACATGCCGTGGTTTGACGACCTGCCGATCCCCATGGACGCCATCAAGCTGGGACAGGGCGTCGACTTAGACCCGTTATGTCAGCCTCTGGCGCCGCTATTGGGTGTCTGGCGCGGTAGGGGTCTCGCGCAGTATCCCTCGTTGCTCGGCGAGTTTCCCTACGGCCAGCAGGTCAGCTTTTCCCACGACGGCAGGCCGTTTCTGGTCTACGAGGCGCGAGCCTGGCTGCTGAGCCCGGCCGGCAAGGTGCTGCGCCCCGCGGCCCGCGAGGTCGGGTGGTGGCGGATGGACGAGGACGAGACCATCGAGTTGGTGCTTGCGCACATGTTCGGCATTTGCGAGATCTATTACGGCGGACGCACCAGCGAAACGTCGTGGGAACTGCATACCGACATGGTTGCGCGGACCGACTCCGCGCGGCTGACCACCGCCGCTGCTCGCTTGTACGGCATCGTTGATGGCGATGAGCTAGCCTACGCCGAGGAACGCGCGCTGCGCGGCCTTCCCCTGAAGCCGCACCTGTCGGCCCAGCTCAAACGCATCGCCTAGCCGACGACTCCTACCACCGCTCACCGGCCCTCCGACTCCGGGCAGCGGGGTCGTAGGCTGCCAGTCGATGGCTGATCCGTGCACGTACCGCCCGGCGTCGGGGACGGTCCCGGACGCGCCTGGGGTGTACCGGTTCCGCGACGAGCATCATCGGGTGATCTACGTTGGTAAGGCGAAGAGCCTGCGCAGCCGCCTGAACTCATACTTCGCCGATCTATCCAGCCTGCATCCGCGCACCCGGCAGATGGTTACCACGGCGGCTTCGGTGGAATGGACAGTAGTCAGCACCGAAGTTGAAGCGTTGCAATTGGAATACAACTGGATCAAGGAATTCGACCCCAGGTTCAACGTCCGGTACCGCGATGACAAGACGTACCCGGTGCTGGCCGTGACGCTCAACGAGGAGTATCCGCGGTTGCACGTCTATCGGGGGCCGCGCCGCCGCGGAGTCCGATATTTCGGGCCGTATGCGCACGCTTGGGCAATCCGCGAGACGCTCGATTTGCTCACCCGGGTGTTCCCAGCCCGGGTGTGCTCAGCTGGCGTATTCAAACGACATGGCCAGATCGGTCGTCCCTGCCTACTAGGGTATATCGACAAATGCTCAGCGCCATGTGTGGGAAACGTTACCGCCGAAGAACACCGCGCTATAGTCGTCGATTTCTGTGATTTTCTGTCTGGCAAGACTGACAAGATGATCCGCCGGCTGGAGCGAGAGATGGAGGCCGCCGCTGCCGAGCTGGAATTCGAACGCGCTGCGCGGCTGCGCGACCATTTGGGGGCGCTGCGCCGGGCGATGGAAAAGCAGGCGGTAGTGCTCGGTGACGGCACCGACGCGGACGTGATCGCCTTCGCCTGCGATGATCTGGAGGCCACAGTACAAGTGTTCCACGTCCGCGGTGGGCGGGTCCGCGGCCAGCGTGGCTGGGTGATTGACAGGGTCGAGCAGGTCGACCTGGTCGGGCAGTTCCTGACCCAGTTCTACGGCGAGCAGGTTTCGCTGGCTGGCTCCGAGGATGTCACTGCTGATGCCCCGGTGCCGCGCGAGGTGCTGGTTCCCGAGCTGCCAGAAGACGCTGAGGCCCTCACCGAATGGCTTTCCGAGCTACGTGGCGCACGGGTGCAGTTGCGGATCCCGCAGCGAGGCGACAAGCGGGCCCTGGCCGAGACCGTGGCGCGCAACGCCGCGGAGGCCTTTGCCCAGCACAAGCTACGCCGCGCAGGTGACCTGACCGCTCGCGCCGCGGCACTTCAAGAGATCCAGGAGTATCTAGGTTTGGACACCGCCCCGCTGCGCATTGAATGTATCGACGTCAGCCACGTCCAGGGCAACGACGTGGTGGCTTCGCTGGTGGTCTTCGAGGACGGGCTGGCCCGCAAGTCGGACTACCGGCGCTTCGCCATCCGCGACGCCGCGGGCGGCGGCCGCTCCGACGACGTGGCTAGCATCGCCGAGGTGGTCCGCCGGCGTTTCGCGCGCTACTTGCGGGACAAGGAGATGACCGACAAACCTGCCCTGGATCCGGAGACCGGCCGGCCCCGCAAATTCGCCTACCCACCGAACCTACTCGTGGTCGACGGCGGTCCGGCACAGGTCGCTGCGGCGGCTCAAGTGCTGTTCGAGCTTGGTGTGACCGATGTGGCAGTTGCCGGGTTGGCCAAACGGTTGGAGGAGATCTGGTTGCCCGGAGAGGTCGACCCGGTGATCCTGCCCCGCACCAGCGAGGGTCTATACCTGTTGCAGCGGGTGCGTGATGAGGCGCATCGGTTTGCGATCACCTACCACCGCCAGCAACGTTCGGCGCGGATGACCAACTCGGCGTTGGATGACGTCGCCGGGCTGGGGCAGACCCGGCGCACCGCGTTGCTCAAGCACTTCGGCTCGCTGCGCCGGATCCGGGAGGCCAGCGTGGCAGAGCTCACCGAGGTACCCGGAGTCGGTCCCAGCACGGCTCGAGCCGTGCTCGCCGCACTGAGCACCACCAGCGAGGGTGGGGCATGACCAGGACTCAGCAGGCCCAGGGCGGGATCGAGGTCACCGTGGTCTCCGGACTGTCCGGGGCCGGCCGCAGCACCGCCGCCAAGGTGCTGGAAGACCTGGGCTGGTTCGTAGTCGACAACCTGCCGCCGGAACTGATCGCCACTATGGTCGAGCTCGGCGCCCGCTCGCAGGGCGTGGTGACCCGGGTCGCGGTCGTGATGGACGTGCGCAGCCGCGCGTTTACCGACGATTTGGCCGCGGTGATCAAAGACCTAGACGCGCGCGGTTACCGGCCCAAGGTGCTGTATCTAGAAGCCACCGATGCGGTACTGGTCCGCCGCTTTGAGCAAGTCCGGCGTAGCCACCCGCTGCATAGCGATGGCCGGTTGGTCGACGGGATTACCGCGGAGCGGGCGCTGCTCGCCCCGCTGCGCGACGAAGCGGATCTGGTGCTGGACACCAGCGGACTGTCGGTGCACCAGCTCCGAGCCAAGATCGAGCACGCATTCGGCGGGGAATCGAGTACCCGCACCCGAGTCACCGTGGTGTCCTTTGGCTACAAGTATGGGCTGCCGATGGATTCCGATCTGGTAATCGACGTGCGGTTTCTGCCCAATCCGTTCTGGATCCCAGAATTGCGTGAATTTACCGGCCTAGACACCGATGTGCGCAATTACGTGCTATCCCAGGAAGGCGCTGAAGAGTTCCTCGACCGGTATCTCGAGTTGCTGCGGCTGGTCAGCGGTGGTTACCGCCGGGAGGGTAAGCGCTACCTGACCATCGCGGTGGGCTGCACCGGTGGTAAACACCGCAGCGTGGTCGTTTCCGAGGCGCTGGCCTCCCGGCTCGGCCAAGACGATGGGATGACCGTCAAGGTGGTGCACCGAGACGTGGGGCGCGAGTGACTCGCGCTCTGAAGGCCGTTGCGCTGGGCGGCGGCCACGGGTTATACGCGACGCTGTTAGCGTTGCGGACCATCACTCCGCACATCACCGCCGTCGTCACCGTCGCTGACGACGGCGGATCGTCCGGACGCCTACGCCGAGAGCTGAATGTACTTCCCCCGGGAGACCTGCGGATGGCGTTGACCGCGCTGGCCGCCGAAGACGGGGACGCGGGCCGCTGGCGCCAGGTGTTCCAGCATCGCTTCGGCGGGACCGGGGCGCTGGCCGGGCACGCCGTGGGCAACCTCGTCATGGCTGGGTTGCTGGAGGTGCTGGGCGATCCGGTGACAATGCTGGACGAGGTATGTGGGCTGCTTGGGGTCACCGGCCGGGTGCTGCCGATGACCGTACAACCACTCGATATCGAGGCGGACGTGGCCGGTTTGGATGGTGATCCAGACACCCTGCGGCGGATCCGGGGGCAGGTGGCCGTGGCCACCACACCGGGGCGGGTCCAGCGGGTGTGGCTGCGACCCGAGCGGCCGCAGGCTTGTGGCGAGGCGGTTCGCGCGGTCGGTGAGGCCGATGTCGTGGTACTCGGTCCCGGTTCATGGTTCACCAGCGTGCTGCCACATCTGCTGGTTCCCGACCTGGCCACGGCGCTGGTTACTACCGGGGCCCGCCGGATCCTTATCCTCAACCTGGTGCCGCAACCAGGCGAGACCGCCGGTTTCTCCCCGGAGCGGCATCTGACGGTCCTGCTTGAGCACGCACCGCCGGGTTTCACTGTGCATGCGATCCTGGCGGACATCGACGCAGTCCCGGTGCCCGCCACATTGCACCGCTGCGCGCTAGCCCTGGGCGGACGCGCGTACCTTGACCGGGTCGCTGACGGTGTCTCCACCGATCGCCACGATCCGGTCGCACTCGCCGCAGCGCTAAGCCGGATACTGAAGCCGGAGTTGGATCTGCAAGGGGAGGAGAAGCGCCGGTGGCCATGACCTCCGCCGTCAAGGACGAGCTGAGCCGGCTGCGGGTGACCAAGACGTGCTGCCGGCGGGCCGAGGTGTCCTCTCTGCTGCGCTTCGCCGGAGGCCTGCACATCATCGCCGGGCGCGTCGTGGTGGAAGCCGAGCTGGACACCGGCTCGACTGCCCGACGGCTGCGTCGGGAGGTGCACGAGCTCTATGGGCACACCTCCGACGTGCACCTCATCACAGCGGGTGGGCTGCGCAAGGGCACCTGCTACGTGGTGCGGGTAGTGCGTGACGGGGAGGGGCTGGCCCGCCAGACCGGGTTGCTGGATGTCCGCGGCCGTCCGGTGCGGGGCTTGCCTCCGCAGGTCGTTTCCGGCGGCATCTGCGACGCCGAGGCGTCATGGCGTGGTGCGTTTCTCGCCCATGGGTCGCTCACCGAGCCAGGCCGCTCGGCGGCGCTGGAAGTGACCTGCCCGGGACCGGAGGCCGCGCTGGCATTGGTGGGAGCCGCTCGCCGGCTAGGTATCTCAGCCAAAGCACGGGAGGTCCGCGGTGCTGATCGGGTAGTGATTCGCGATGGCGACGCCATCGGCGCGCTGCTCACCCGGCTCGGTGCACACGACTCGGTACTGGCGTGGGAAGAGCGCCGGGTGCGCCGCGAGGTTCGTGCCACGGCCAACCGGCTGGCCAACTTCGATGACGCCAACTTGCGCCGATCTGCGCGGGCGGCGGTGGCATCGGCCGCCCGGGTCTCCCGGGCGTTGGATCTGCTCGGTGGGGACATCCCGGGACACTTGCTCACCGCGGGTCGGCTGCGCCTTGAGCACCGGCAGGCCTCACTGGAGGAGCTGGGCCAACTCGCTGACCCTCCGCTGACCAAGGACGCGGTAGCCGGCCGGATCCGCCGCCTACTCGCGATGGCGGATCGCCGAGCTGAAGAACTAGGCGTCCCAGATACCGAATCCGCCGTCACCCCCGACATGCTCGACGCCTGACGTCCCCCGCGGCGCCTGATTGCCGGCTCAGCCGGCGGAGCCCGATTGCCCTGGTGTCGCCGAGTTCGACACTATGGCGGTCCGGCCGATTTCGCGCGGCCGCGGTGTCAACTCGGCGACAACGGGTATCTGGCTGCAACCCCGGGGTTCGTGGTGCGAACACCCCTGCGGCTCCCCCTGCCGGGGGGGCCTGCGCGGGCACGTGGCCGATAGGGTGGCGCCACAGAGATCTAGACGTCGCGGGCCGGCGTGGTGGCCGGTCTGGTTAAGGGAGAGGGACATCGTGACCGTTCGGGTAGGAGTCAATGGATTCGGCCGCATCGGGCGGAATTTCTGGCGCGCGGCGCAGGCTGGCGGCCACGACATCGAGGTGGTTGCGTTCAACGACCTCGGCGATGTCGCCACCATGGCGCACCTGCTCAAGTACGACAGCGTGCTGGGCCGGTTGAAGGAGGACGTGCACGTCTCCGACGACGGCATCGTGGTGGGCGGCAAGACCATCAAGGCGCTCGCCGAGCGCGACCCCGGTGCACTGCCCTGGGGTGACTTGGGTGTCGATGTGGTGCTGGAGTCAACCGGGTTCTTCACCTCAGCCAATGACGCCCGCAAACATGTCGACGAGGGCGGTGCCAAGAAGGTCATCATCTCCGCACCGGCCAAGGGTGAGGACATCACCGTGGTGCTCGGTGTCAACGACTCCCGGCTGGACGGTTCGCATACGGTGATCTCTTGCGCCTCGTGCACCACGAACTGCCTGGCCCCGATGGCCAAGGTGCTGCACGACGCGCTGGGTATCGAGCAGGGTTTGATGACCACCATCCACGCGTACACCCAGGACCAGAACCTTCAAGATGGACCGCACAAGGACCTGCGCCGGGCCCGGGCCGCCGCGATCAACATCGTGCCGACCTCTACGGGAGCCGCCGCAGCCATCGGGCGGGTGTTGCCGGATCTCAACGGGAAGCTCGACGGTTACGCGCTGCGGGTGCCAATCCCCACCGGATCGATTACCGACCTGTCCGCAGGGGTCTCCCGGGAGACCAGCGTCGAAGAGGTCAACGAGGCATTCCGGGCCGCCGCTGATGGCCCGCTGAAGGGCATCCTGCGCTACAGCGATGCGCCGATCGTGTCCTCAGACATCATCACCGACCCCGCCTCGTGCGTCTTCGACTCGCCGCTGACCAAGGTGATCGGCAACCAAGTCAAGATCGTCGGTTGGTACGACAACGAGTGGGGCTACTCCAACCGGTTGGCTGATCTGGTTGTCATGGTCGGCTCGCAGCTGTGAGAACGCTCGACGACCTGCTTGCCGTCGGCGTGTCCGGGCGGGCGGTGCTGGTTCGCGCCGATCTCAATGTTCCGCTGGAAGGTGCCCGGATCACCGATGACGGTCGGATCCGGGCCTCGTTGCCCACCCTGCGAGCACTGACCGAGGCCGGGGCGCGCGTGGTGGTGGCAGCGCATCTCGGCCGCCCCAAAGGCGAACCGGATCCGGCATACTCACTGGCTCCGGTCGCCGCCCGGCTCGGCGAGCTGCTGGAAACCCCGGTGGCCGCGGCCACCGACGTGGTCGGTGAATCGGCCCACGCGACGGTGGCCGGTCTCGCCAGCGGGCACATTGCGCTGCTGGAAAACGTCCGGTTCGACCCGCGGGAAACGTCCAAGGACGCCGATGAGCGGGGTGCGTTGGCCGGTGAGTTCGCCACCCTGGTGGGCCCTGACGGCGCGTTCGTCTCCGACGGGTTCGGTGTGGTGCACCGCGCGCAGGCCTCCGTCGTCGAGGTTGCCCAGCGGTTGCCCGGCTATGCCGGCACGCTGGTGGTCGACGAGCTGACTACTCTGCGCCGGCTCACCGAGGCGCCGGAGCGTCCCTACGCCGTGGTGCTGGGCGGCTCGAAGGTCTCTGACAAGCTGGCCGTGATCGAGGCGCTGCTGCCGAAGGTAGACGCCCTGCTCGTCGGCGGGGGGATGTGCTTTACCTTCCTGGCCGCGCTTGATCACCCGGTTGGGAAGTCGCTGCTCGAAAAGGACATGGTCGACGTGTGCGCCCGGCTGCTGAAGGCCTCCGGCGACACCATCCGGCTGCCCGGCGACGTGGTGGTCGCCGACAAGTTCGCCGCCGACGCGAACACCCGCACGGTGCCCGCAGACGCCATCCCGGACGGGTGGATGGGCCTGGACATCGGCCCAGCGACGGTGGAGGACTTCGCTGCGGCGCTGGCCGGGGCAGCCACCGTGTTCTGGAACGGCCCGATGGGGGTGTTCGAGATGGAGCCCTTCGCGGCGGGCACCAAGGGTGTCGCGGAGGCGATCGCGGAATCCAGCACGTTCAGCGTCGTCGGCGGCGGCGATTCGGCCGCTGCGGTGCGCCAGCTCGGCCTGCCCGAGGACGGGTTCTCCCACATCTCCACCGGTGGGGGCGCGTCCCTGGAGTTTCTGGAGGGCAAGAAACTGCCCGGTGTCGCAGTACTGGAGACTTAGCGGATGGCTCGCCAACCGTTGATCGCCGGCAACTGGAAGATGAACCTCAACCACCTCGAGGCCATCGCCCTGGTGCAGAAGCTCGCTTTCGCGTTGCCGGAAAAGTACTTCGCCAAGGTCGAGGTGGCGGTACTGCCACCGTTCACTGCGGTGCGCAGCGTGCAGTCCCTGGTAGAAGGTGACAAGCTGCTGATCCGCTACGGCGCTCAGGACCTATCGCCCAAGGACGCCGGCGCTTATACCGGCGACGTGTCGGGGGCCATGCTGGCAAAACTGGGTTGCACCTACGTCGTCGTGGGCCATTCCGAGCGTCGGGAGTACCACGATGAGGACGATGCGCTGGTGGGCAGCAAGGTGCGGGCCGCGCTTCGACATGAGTTGGTGCCGATCCTGTGCGTGGGTGAGGGCCTGGAGATCCGCGAGGCCGGAGGGGCGCTGGCGCACAGCACTGATCAGCTACGTGCTGCGCTCAAGGGGCTGTCGGCCGATCAGGTCCGGACTGTCGTCATCGCCTACGAGCCGATCTGGGCGATCGGCACCGGGCGGGTCGCCACCCCGGCCGACGCGCAAGAGGTATGCGGAGCGCTGCGCGCGGCGCTGGCTGACAAGTACGGCACTGAGGTCGCCGACGAGGTTCGAATCCTTTACGGCGGGTCGGTCAAATCAAGCAACGTCGCCGATCTGGTGGCCGAGCCTGATATCGACGGCGCGCTGGTGGGCGGCGCCAGCCTGGACGCCGACGACTTCGCCAAGCTGTGCGCCCTGGCCGCGGGAGGCCCGCTACCGTAACCACGGAAGCTGTGCAGAGGCTGTGATTACGGGGGACAACGGGGTCTAGAATCCCATCTGCTTGTCCCGCAGAGTAATCTTGCCAAGCAGTCGTCGTCCGACGAGGGTGTGATGAAGCTCTTCCTGCAGATCTTGCTCCTGGTCACCAGCATCGCGCTGATTCTGCTGATCCTGTTGCATCGAAGCCGTGGGGGAGGGCTGTCGAGTTTGTTCGGCGGCGGCGTGCAATCGAGCTTGTCCGGGTCCAGCGTCGTGGAGAAGAACCTCGATCGGCTGACGCTGTTCGTCAGCGCGATATGGGTGATCTCCATCGTGGGGATTGGGCTGCTCATCAAGATTGGCTGAGCATGTCCCGGGCACTATCCCGGGCGGTTCCGCGAGGTGAGGCAATCAATGGCAAGTGGCAACGCCATCCGCGGTACGCGGGTCGGAGCAGGCCCCATGGGGGAATCCGAGCGGGGCGAGACAGCTCCCCGCCACCGAGTGTCCTACTGGTGCGCGAACGGGCACGAATCTCGGCCGTCGTTCGCGGTCGACGCCGAGGAACCTGAGCTGTGGGATTGCCCGCGATGCGGATTCCCGGCTGGACGTAATGCGCAGCAGCCACCCGACGCACCGCGTAACGAGCCGTACAAGACTCATCTGGCCTACGTAAAAGAGCGCCGTTCGGACGCTGACGGTGAGGCAATCCTGGCGGAGGCCTTAGCCAGGCTGAAGGAATCCCGCGAGCCGTAGACCCGCGGGAGGGTAGTCACCTCAGTTGCTCCCGCGTGCCCCGCCGCCGCACCGCGCGATCAGAAGTGGTCGGTGGCGGGGTCCAGCAACGGCTCACCTCAAGCGGCCTGGCAACCTCGAGTATTCCCGTCGAAGAGCAGGCCATAGGAGCATCTGAGGGCTCGACTCGTTCCGTTCCAGCTGAGCATCGATGCCACCGAGTGAGTGTCTGCTCGGTGTTGCACGGTGCGCTCAACGTCGCCGCTTTGCGCGCTCGGACGGTCTGCGTCGACGGCGCCCGCGGTGGAGGTCCCTTGCCGGGGTAGCTCCTGCACGAACGCTGCGGGTGTGGTGGCGATCAGGTGCCCCACCTGGGCGAGCGCCGCGGGAGCGGTGCCCAGCAGCAGTCCCGCGACAATGGCGGATGCGGCGATGAGGCGGATGCAGCACAAGTCCGCGTGCACCTTCCGGTACGGGCCGTGCTGAAGCGCCGCTTGGGCAGCGTCCTCGGAACGGTCCGCGTGAGCGGCCTGACCAGCGGCAACACCCGGCGCGCCGTTGCCTTTCGCAACGCTTTTGATGTGGATATGACTCGGTGGCCCGACTGCTCGGGTATCAACTAGATTCCCCATGTCTGTCCCCCTCCGTAATCACGCGACGACATCCCACGTCGCTCGGCTCCATACATCTCAAGACATACCGGGTCAAAAGACCGCCCGTCCTCCACAATGTGACGACTTTTCCTAGGTCAGTTGGACTAGCGAGGGGATAGGCGCAGGAACGCGACACACCGGGCACCGGGGCGCGACACGCGGGAGGGGGTCAGCGGGTGAGGAGCTCGGGGGGGAGTTTCGTGGCGGCGGGCCGGTCCAGGAGCCACAGCGTGCGGCGGCGACCCGTGGCGCCCGCGGCGGGCACCAGCACCTCCCCGGCGCCACGCAGCGCCATCGTCACCGCCGCTGCCTTCTGCGCCCCGGAAACGATCAGCCACACCTCGGTGGCACACCGGATGGCCGGCAGGGTCAGGCTGATCCGGGTAGGTGGCGGTTTAGGACTACCCCGGACCCCGATCACCGCGCGCTCGGTCTCGTATACCGCGGGCGAGCTGGGAAACACCGAGGCGACGTGGCCTTCCTCGCCGATACCTAGAAGGCAGATGTCAAACGCCGGCCGGTTGGGCAGCAGGTCTTCGTAGGCTTGCGCCGCGCTATCCGGATCGTTGCCCCACGGACCGTCTGAGGCCCCCATCGGATGGACCCGGGTGGGGTCGACGTCCACGTGGTTGAGCAGCGCCTCACGAGCCTGGGTTTCGTTGCGTTCCGGGTGGCCACTGGGCAAGAAGCGCTCGTCTCCCCAGTAGATATCCAATCCTTGCCAGTCCACTGCGGTCGCGGCTGGGGTGCTGGCTACCTCACGCAGCACCGCGATTCCGATCCCGCCGCCGGTCAGTACCAACGATGCAGACCGTGAGGCGGTCTGGATGTCCACGATTCGGGTGATCAATCGGGCGGCCGCGGCAGCGGCGAGTGCCTCAGCGTTGGCGTGCACCACCACGTCGGGGCGGCTCACGAACTGGCCTTCACCGTGCCGGTGCGACGGTTATCCACCTCAGGCAGGGCCAGCAGTGCGGCGTGGTATATCTCGTCAGGATCCAACCTGCGCAGCTCCTCGGTCAGGCACGCCCGCAGCGGAGGCCGTCTCAACGGCATTCGGCGCACGGGTTGACCCGGCTGGCTCAGGACCCCCACCTTGCCGTCGGGCCGCACCAGCTCCACCGGCCCGGATCGGCGCTCCAGCACCGCTGAGCTGATCCCGCCGCCGGGAGGTCTGGCGCGGCGTCGCACCGGGACGAGCAACCGGGACCGCAGCCAGCCGGCGAGCAGGTCAGCCGACGGGTTGTCGGCTGCGCCGGTGACAGTCACCGAATCGACATCCTCATACGGCGGCAGATCCAAGGCCCCGGCGAGCAGCGCGCGCCACGCGGTGATCCGGGTCCACGCCAGGTCGGTATCCCCGTCGGTGTACGACGTGCGGCGGATCTCCAACGCCTTGATCGGTTGGCGGGCCGCGGCGGCGTCGGTGATGCGGCGCTGCGCCAGCTTGCCGATAGGATCTTGTGCGGGCACCGTCGGAGCCACTCCCGGCCACCAGGCCACCACTGGGGAGTCGGCGAGCAGCAGCGGGGTGACCACGCTGTCGCCGTGGTCGGCCAGCGCGCCATACAAGCGCAGCACCAGCACTTCGGACGCACCGGCATCACCACCGACGCGGATCTGGGCGTCCAGCCGGGTCCCGGCCCGGCGAAGGCCCCGGGCTATCACAACGATCCGGCAGGGATGCTCCTTGCTGGCCTCGTTAGCGGCTTCGATTGACTGCTCCACCTGTGCGGAGTCGTCGGTGATGATCACGAGGTTGAGCACCCGGCTCAAGGCGACCGCGCCACCGCGTTCCCGGACGTCGATCAGCGCAGAATTTACCGCCGCAGTGGTCGTTGAAGGTAGGTCGACGATCATGACTTGCTCTCGTTCTTGGTCCGGCTGGCGTGGAAACGTTCCGCTGCATCGCGGAGGTCGACAAGGGGATCGGGGTAGTCCAGGTGAGCTCGGCAGGGTGGGTCTAGCTTCCAAGGTTGGTGGACTGCCGGGCCGGCGACGCCTCGAAGTTCGGGTAGGTAGCGGCGCACGTAGTCACCGTTCGGGTCGTAGCGTTGGGCCTGACGCAGCGGGTTGAGGATCCGGTTGGGTCGGGTATCGGTGCCGGTACCGGCGACCCATTGCCAGTTGAGCTGGTTGTTGGCGACGTCGGCGTCGACGAGCAGTTCGGCGAAGTGCTGGGCACCGATGCGCCAGTCCACATACAGCGTCTTGGTGAGGAAGCTAGCGGTGATGAGGCGGGCCCGATTGTGCATCCAGCCCTCCGCGTGGAGTTGCCGCATGCCCGCATCGACGATCGGGTAGCCGGTGCGGCCATTCCGCCAGGCCTGGACGGCTTTCTCGTCATGCCGCCACCGATCGTGACGGCAGCGGTAGTCGGCCTTCGCGGCGTCGGGACGCGCGGCGAGCACCTGGTGGTGGAAGTCGCGCCAGGCCAGCTGCCGGATGAAGGCCTCGCCGCCCGCGGTGTTGGCGTCGGCGGCGTGGACCGCCTCGGTGGGTGAGATGCAGCCGAAGTGCAGGTATGGGGACAGCCGTGAGGTGTCGTCGGCGGCAAGGTCGTCGTGGGTCTGCCGGTAATGGGCAACCGGACCCGCGAGCCAGTCGCGCAACAGTCGCCGCCCAGCCGTCTCCCCACCTTGTGGCAGCTGTGGCGAGCGCTGGCCTGGGCAGAGTTCGTCGGCGCCGGGTATCGGGTCGGTGGCAACGGTCGGCATGGTGATCCGGCGCGGCGCTTCGAGTAGGGCGCGGCGCTGTGCGTGCAGCCAGCGCCGGTAGTAGGGGGTGAAGACCGTGAAGTGAGCGCCTCCACCCGACGGAGTGATCGCGCCGGGTTCCACCACGGTGACCGTGGCCGCATGGACGTGCAGGCGGCAGCCGTGACCGGCGAGACGTTCACGCAAAGCGTGTTCGCGGCGGTGGCTGTAGCCGCTGACGTCGGCGGCGAGATGCACCTCGCCAGCTCCCAGGTCCGCGACAGTGCGCTCGACTTCTTTCACCACATCGCCGGAGCGCACCACAAGACGCCCTCCCAGCTGGCGCAAGTGCGCGTCCAGGTCAACCAGCGCGGCAGCGAGGAACGCCGCTCTGTTCGCCGACATCGACCGGCCCCGCAGGATGCCGGAGTCGAGCACGAACAGGGGGACCACTTCAGTGGCGGCCTGGCAGGCAGCGTGCAGGACAGGATTGTCGTGCACCCGCAAGTCACGGGTGAACAAGGCGATCGCCACGTTCATGCCACGGGGCTCCCGGTGCGGGAGCGCTCTGCCGCACCAGCGATATTGCGGACCATGCCGCCGAAGACGACGTCATGAAACGGCGCGATGCTCTGCCAGTACAGCTGTCCGGCCAGGCCATGGGGTTTGAACAAGGCCCGCTGCC
>DATELN010000197.1:0-8354 GCA_035276605.1 Pseudonocardiaceae bacterium
TCAGCAGCAGCAGTGCCCACAGCACATAACCCGCGCCGATTACTTGTTGCCACAACGCCCAGTGTTCGCCAGTGGCGCCGTGATGAGGAAGCAGGGCGTGCGGCGAGATCAAAAACAGCACCAACCCGGTGATGGCCAGCCATCGGGGTATCCGGTGAACACGGCCGAGGTCAGCAAGCACCAGCAAGGCCGGCACGCACCACACCCAGTGGTGCGACCACGACATGGGGGAGGCCAGCAGCCCGGCGACACCCACCAGCACCAGCGCGAGCCCTGGCTGGCTGGCTCGCAGCGCCCGGCGGGCCGCCACGATCACCAGCCCGACGACCACCACCGCTGCCAGCACCCACACTGCGATGCCGATCGGTCCGGTCAGTCCCAGCCGGGCCACGACGGCACGCACGTTTTGGTTGGGCGCGCTGATCGGTTTCCCGATGCGGTCGGCCGAAAACACCGCCCAGGTCCAGTACCGCAGCGAATCCCGCGGAGCCAGCACGGCACCCAGGGCGGTAGCAGCGACGAAGCTGACCAGCGCGACCAACACTGCCCGCCGATCGCCACGCAGCACAAAAAACAGCACCCCCACCAAAGGGGTGAGTTTCACCGCTGCGGCCAGGCCAACCAGTAACCCCCGTGGCCAGGCGATAGTCATCAGCAAGACGTCGGCGACGACCGCAGCAAGCAGGACCAGATTGATCTGCCCCATCCCCAGCGTTGCGCGCACTGGTTGCAGCAACAGCGCCACCGACGTGATGGCCACTAATCCCCACACGGCTGGTCGGTGTCCCTGAGCTCGCAAGGTAATGACGATCACAACACCGGTCAGCGCGATCGAGATCAGCGTGAGCAGCGCGCCATCGGTGCTCAGCGACGCTACCGCCAAGGGACTAAACAGCACTGCCGCGAAGGGTGGGTAGGTAAACGGCGCACCGCCGGTCCACGCTGCGGTGTCATAAAGAGGTCGGCCGTGCAGCCACGCCTGTCCACCATGCCGGTACAGGTCGAGATCGGGTCGATAGCTACCCGCATGCCAGCTCAAATCCCAGGACTCGCCGAACAAGTGCAGGCCCACCACCAGACCAGCGACGACCACAAGCGCGCAACGGACCGCCAACAACGGCGCAGACCAGTCCCGCGGCAGGTGACGAAACGACACAGCGATCCCTTCTGAGCCACCAAGTACACCACCCCTCTTCACGCAGCTGCCGTAGTTGGCCACCACATCCTGCCCGGGCGGTACAGGGAGTTGGGAATCAATGCACATATGACGCCACTCAAGCTGTCGTTGTGATGCAGCGTTCGTGACCGCGGTTCCGACTGTCAAACCCGCTTGGCCTAGTAGATCTAATCTTTGGGCCTGCTTATGGACACATACTGTGGGCGCACAATTTCGGATCGTGCGTTACGGCACCGTCGAATAGCACTAAGAAGCCGACTCGCCAACGCCGAAGGGCTGCTTCTTCTACGGCGGTGGGAGCGGCGTGGCCCCATCGGCTTTGAGGAGCGCCTGCATCTGCCCGATATCGTGGGCTTGTTGCAAAACCATTACCTTCGCCGTTTGACGTAGCGTGTCGAATGTTCCGTGTATCGCTGCGTATCGGGCCATCATCACGCCGCCCTGGTGATGGCGAATCATCAGCTGTAAGAACAAGATGTCGAAATCCTTACCAGCCTTGGTCCACAGTTCATTGAGCTCTTCGGGTGAGGCCATACCCGGCATCGAGCTTTCCGGCGGTGATGTCATCCCGGTCTTGCCGTCCATCACACCATGCATGGGCCGGGTGTCGCCGGACATCCACGACATGGGCGACGAAGACGCCGCGGGTTTGCCCCACAACAGTAACCAGCCGCGCAGAACTCCGAGTTCTTGTGATTGGCCGATGAGAATTGAGTCTGCCAGGGCTTTTACCGCCGGATTAGCGCGCGTGTCGGCAAGGTTCGACATGAGCACCGCTTGGTCGTGGTGGACCGCCATGTCTTGGGAGAATCCGACGTCGATGGCACTGGGCCGGCTTTGTTCCTGACCGGGCTTGTTCGAGGAGGTCCGCTCGCCGATCACGTGGCCGAGGAAAAACGCAAGCATAAGCCCCGCGATCAATGCCATCGCCAGGGGTGTTGTGCGCCGTCCGGGGCGACCATTAAAGACTTTCACGGTAGGCTTGTCATTCTGGTCACGGCGTCCGGCGGCGTATGGTCAGAAGACCTGAGACAGCGCTGCTTTGAATTGTGCGATACTCGCGCCACACGACTCCAGTTCCGCGCGACGTCGCTTGGCTGGGAAGCCTGTCCGGATCTAGATTCATACAAAGTAGAGCGGGGAAAGATTTGGTCATACTGGGCTGCGGGCAGGGCGGCGGTGACGGGCAGATCATTGGGGCCAGGCATCCGGGGAGAGACGGACGGCGTAGAAACCCGAGCCAGCGTCTGTGTACCAAATCTCGCGCCGTTGAGGATCGAACGCCGGCTGCGACAAAGCCAGGTTACCCGGCAGAAGCCCCGCGATGTGTCCTGCCCTGGGAGGTGCAATGAAGTACCCGACCTCGCGGGGATCGGCCGGGTCGCTAATGTTGAACACCCGCAGTCCCGAGTTGACGGACGAGCAGGCGACGATCTGGGGGTCCTTCCAGCGCGGAATAGAACAGTAGTGCATTGCATAGCCAAACACTTGGGTTGGCGGAAACGCGGCGGGATCGGCGTCGACTGCGCGATGTGCGTCGCGCATGTTCACCTCGAGCCGCACGTTCGACACGATGCGTGGTTTCTGTGGATTGTCAATGTTGATGATCCGCGCGGCGCCGACCTGATCGTCAACGGTCGCGGGATTGAACCGAAAGGCGAACTCGTCGAATTCCAGCACGTAGTGATGACCGTGGCTAGTGAACGCTGCGGTGTTCTGGGGGACAGACACCGATGGCCAGGTGATCCGACTAATGTCATAGACTTTCGGGTGCGGATTGCGCGCCTGAATCTGGCTGACGTCGATGAGGCCGACGTTCCCATTGATGGGATCCGTGTGGTAGAGCGTATTGCCGTCCTCGGACAGGCTCAGCCCGTGTGAATAATATGCGCCCTGCCAAACGACATGCGGCCGCTTCGGGTCGCTGACGTCGACGGCGTACATGTAACCGAGCCCGCCCCCGATCCAAAACGTGTTGCCATCTGGGCTGAAGCCGCTCTCATGTCCGGTCAGGATCGGCATCTGTGCCTGCAGCGACGGGTGGCGGCAGTCCTTGCTGAGGTCATAGATAGCCATCGTCCCGGGCGAAGTCACCGCGTTGCCCACCTCGGCCGCAAGCAAGCCCCGCTTCATGTTGAGGTTCACGGATTCGTGCGGCGATAGCATGGCCAATGACCTCAGCGTCGCTGTCTGCGCGGGATGCGCCGAGTCAGTCATATCGAGGACAACCACACCAAGCGATGGGCCGCCGGCAATGCTGACGAGGTTGGCAGGGGCGGTAAACGACGTGTCGTAGTACGCACAGGTGTGTCCCTGATGGTCGGTGTAGCGCCACACCCGGAAACCACCCGGTGTCAAGTGGTGACTGACCTCACTGACATTGCACGTCCAGCCCCGATCCGCGGCCCTCGAGTTGATCGCCTTCAAGGAAACTCGACCTTGCATTCCTGAAAGAGGGCGGGAGTTTTCGTCACAGTGCGCGCGGGGCACAGGCTTCAACTCCGGGCCGGGGATGGTCATAGCCGGTTTCATCGTCGCCAGCTGCGCAGGCGGCAGCGCCAGCATCGCCTCCAGGTCGTTGGCCGGTAACTGCGGCCCCCTGACGCCCGGCAGGGCAGGTGGACCCGGAAGAGCCGGCAGCCCCTGAGCCGACCCATCGGTAGGTGAGACGGGTTGGGGAATCTTGGCGTCAGCAACGGCGGGCACGGGGACGGTCTGCACAAAGAACGAAAATGGCGCAATGAGGGCAGCCGCCACCAACACCGACGCGCCGCCTTTGACCCTTGTAGGCGGCCTGCCCGGCGTCATCCTCATGATCTCCTGCCTTGGCTGCAAAAGCGGGACTGTCCTTGCGCATCCCTGCTGATCACGTCAGCGCCGGCCGAGAGCAGTCCTCCTGTGGACAGCACTGGGCACGGGGCCGTAGCACTCGACCAGCCCTTCACGTGTATGGATGGCGGAAGGCGGCTCACTTGCCTCAAACGCGGCACGTCTCCTGCGGATACGCCTGACCCGGTCCCCGGACAAACACGGCCGCACCGCCAGGACGTCGACGTGCTATCCCCAGGCGGTCAGCACCCTCCAAGACGAGGTCCGTGCCGCGATCGCTCCCCACCACCAACAGCTCGGCACAGGACAGTGTGCTTCTCGGCAGCACCGGGTCCTCTGCCGTCGGTTGCTGACGTCTGAACTGAGGGAGTCTGGCGCCCGCTTGGCCAAGGCTCCCCAGGCATGCGGGGAGTGGCTCACCATGGACCATGGATCGGGCTAAAGACAATCAAGATCAACCGGTCGTCACGGCGGTGCGCTCTCGGATGTCGCTCGTGGCCGTGTGGGCCCCGGTTGCGCGTCGCGCTTCGAACTAACGCAACTCAAACGAAAACCGAGACGGATGGAAGAAACGCCAGTAACCATCCGATCATGGTCACTAGCGTTTGTGCTGGTCAGTGGCGGAGGATGCGGGATTTGAACCCGCGAGGGGCTATCAACCCCAACACGATTTCCAATCGTGCGCCCTAGGCCACTAGGCGAATCCTCCGCACGCGAGGTTACCGGCAGTGTTGCTGCCGGCCAAAGCGGCTGGTAGCGGCGGCCTTCTAGCGGGGTCGGCCGGGCTTACCCAGGGTGTGGTGCGGTGACAACCGGGCAGCGCCTAGACTGGCAGATGGACCCCGCGCGGCGTCCATCTTGCGAACTCCCCCAGGGTCGGAAGGCAGCAAGGGTCAGCATGCTCTGGCGGGTGCGCGGGGTCCCCTCACACCACAGGGGTCGGAAGGCGGACCGTTAACGTGAGCCAGGAGGGCGACGCCGCGCGGCAGGAACTCGATGAGCTGCGCACGCGGATGGACGCGGTTAAGCAGGAGGCGGCCGCCGAGGTGGACCAGAATTGGAAATCACCGATCCGGACCAAGGACCTCTTCGATATCAAGGTCAAACAGAAGCTGGCGAATACCGACGAGTACCAGGCGCTGCAATCCCGCATCCGAGAAGCGGAAGCCAAGCTTGCTGATGAGTCAGACGCCACCGGAGGCTGAGCCGGCGAGGAATTTCGATGCCGCCGCAGGCTCCGGTACGTAGGCGGGTTGCCAGCACCGTCGCAACGGTGGCGTCCGTACACCAGCTCACTCCGCGGATGACACGGGTCCGGCTCGGCGGTGACAGTCTGTCCGGCCTCGCTGCGGTTCCCGGGCAGACGCTCAAGATTTATGTTCCAGACCTCATTAGCGGTCTGCCGGTGTCGCGTGATTACACAGTGCGTGACTATGACGCCAGAAAACCCAGCCTGGACGTCGATTTCGTGCTGCACGGTGCTGGAGCGGCAGCCAATTGGGCCCGACGCGCGCAGCCGGGGGACATTCTGGAATTCGTCGGTCCCAGCGGTCGCTACCGGCCGGATCCGCAGGCGGACTGGCACCTGTTCGCCGGTGATGAGACCGCGCTGCCGGCCATCCAGGCCTACGTGGCAATGCTGCCGGCCGACGCCCGCGTGGCGCTCTACGTCGAAGTCGCCGACGCTGCCGAGGAACAAGCGGTGCCCGGAGCAGCTACCCCGGCGGTGCGGTGGCTGCACCGCGACGGTCGCCAGCCAGGCACGTCCACGCTGCTCGACGACGCGTTGCGCGCCGCGCAGCTGCGCCCCGGGCGGGGCCGCGTCTGGCTGGCCGGGCACACCCCGACGGTCCGGCGCATCCGGGCGTATCTGCTCAACGAGCGCCGCCTCGATCGGCACGCGCTCTACGTCAAGGGCTTCTGGGAGCGTCAGGGCACGTGAGACCACCCATCGATGGATCGCTCGATTGATGGTGACTCGATGGCCGGAGCCGACGCAGGGTCAGCGCAACCGAGGCGCGGGTACGCTTCGGTTGCGCTGCTCGATGGCGTGACGAATCGTCACGACGTCGTCTTCGTGGAAGGGTGACTTACTCGACGTTGCCCTAGCACTTCCGATCGCACTGCCCGGCGACGCGCGCCTGCAGGCGCGCGCTCGAACTCGCTAGTGAACACAACTTGTCGGCGACCTACGTCGCCCACTATCTCGCTCTCGCGCAGCGTCTCCGCGCGCCACTGTGGACTGGTGATCGCCAGCTCGCCAAGAAGGCGAACGGGGGAGCCCCTGATGCACCTCGTGCCTTAATGACCGTCGGCGCCGCGCGGTAGCCTCGCGGCCGTGGCACTGGCCCTCTACCGCAAGTACCGCCCGGCCTCCTTTGCCGAGGTGGTCGGCCAGAACCATGTCACCGAACCGCTGCGCGCCGCCCTGGCCGCCGGCCGGATCAACCACGCCTACCTGTTCTCCGGACCGCGAGGCTGCGGAAAGACGTCCAGCGCGCGCATCCTGGCCCGCTCGCTGAACTGCGCTCAGGGCCCGACGCCCGACCCCTGCGGGACCTGCCCGTCGTGTGTCGCGCTGGCGCCGGAGGGCCCTGGGTCGATCGACGTCGTCGAGCTGGACGCAGCCAGCCACGGTGGCGTGGACGACGCCCGCGACCTGCGAGATCGCGCCTTCTACGCCCCCGCGGAGTCCCGCTACCGGGTGTTCATCATCGACGAGGCCCACATGGTCACCACGCAGGGTTTCAACGCCCTGCTCAAAATCGTGGAGGAGCCGCCCGAGCACCTGGTGTTCATCTTCGCCACCACCGAGCCGGAGAAGGTGCTGGCGACGATTCGGTCCCGCACCCACCATTACCCGTTCCGGCTGCTGCCGCCTAGCATCATGCGCGGGCTGCTGGAGCAGGTGTGTGCCGGTGAGGGCGTCACGATCGAGCCCGCGGTCTACCCGCTGGTGATCCGTGCCGGTGGTGGCTCCGCACGGGACTCGCTGTCGGTGCTGGACCAGCTGCTCGCCGGGGCCGGCGACGAGGGCGTCACTTACGCCCGCGCGGTGGCGCTGCTCGGCGTCACCGACGTAGCCCTAATCGACGACATGGTGTCTGCGCTGGCTGCCCAGGACGGCGCCACGGTGTACGCCACCATCGACCGGTTGGTCGAGGCGGGACACGATCCCCGGCGTTTCGCCTCGGATCTGCTGCAGCGTTTCCGCGACCTGGTATTGCTGCGGATCGCCCCGGAGCAGGCCAGCCAGGGGCTGGTCGACGCGCCCGAGGATCAGCTCAGGACGATGACTGCGCAGGCCGAAGCGCTGGGCGTGGGCAGCCTCACCCGGTTCGCCGAGATCACCCACAACGGGCTGATCGACATGCGCGGCGCCACCGCCCCTCGCCTGCTGCTGGAATTGTTGTGCGCGCGGATGCTGCTGCCCGCCGTCGCCGACGGGGACAGCGCGGTACTGCACCGGCTGGAGCGACTCGAGCGGCGGCTGACCATCGCCGCGCCACCGGCGGAACCGGCAATCGCACAACCAGCTCCGCCAGCTGCACCAGACCCGCCCGTTCCCGAACCGCCACCGCCACCGCCGCCGCGCGCCGTCGAGCGCCCCGAAGTCCAGCCTGCCCGCCCCGTCGAAGCCCAGCGCCAGGCCGCACCGGGCCAGCTCGACGCCGCGGCGGTGCGACGGGTCTGGCAGGCGCTGCTCGATGCGGTGCGTGAGCAGAGCCGCGCTACCCAGGTGTTGTTCAGCAACTCAACCGCCAGCGCGGTGGAGGGTGACACCCTCGTGCTGAGCTTGCCTACCGCTCCGCTGGCCCGCCGGCTGGGTGAGGAACGCAACATCGAGATGATCAAGCGGGCGCTGCACACCGTGCTGGGCGTCGACTGGCAGGTGCGCTGCGAGCACACCGCGGGCAACGCCAGTCCGCCGGCCGGTGCTCAGCCTCAGCAGCGTCCTACGCAGCGTCCGGCTGGCAGGCGCCCCGAGGCGACCCAACCGCCCCCTGCTGACCGTGTGCCATCACCACCGGAACCAAGGGATGTCGGCGAACCCGACCCGCCGGGACCGCCCGATGACGAAGCGACGGACTCCGCGTACGTGGATCCCGAGCAGGTGGCCTTGGAGCTACTCGCCCAGCAACTCGGGGCCCGGCGCATCGACTCATAAGCGGTGAATTGGCCATAGCGGCGAGCGCAGCGTCGAGGTCGAGCCCAGCACGAGGACCCATGCCGCCGAGCAAGACCGGTTCCTCTTCCTGCGCTGCTGGTCTGCTCTGCGACGACTCGACGCTAAGACCTGACCTAACGTCGGGTTCAAATCCGGGTGGCGGTCAGGGGACCAAACATC
>DATELN010000198.1:0-37058 GCA_035276605.1 Pseudonocardiaceae bacterium
TACCAGGGCGGCCGCTGCCGGGGCGTTACTCGACCGCGCCGCCGGGTTGCTCCTCGCCGGCGATCCAGACGGTCTTGGCATTGACGAACGAGCGGGGCCCGAACTGGCCGAGTTCGCGGCCGTAGCCGGAGTTCTTGACGCCGCCGAAAGGCACCGCGGGCGTGGACTCGCTGAACTTGTTGATGTACATCATGCCCGTCTGCACTTCGGTGACGAACCGCTGCTGCTCACCGGGATCCCGGGTCCAGGCGCTGCCACCGAGACCGAAAGCTGAGTCGTTAGCGATTCGGATGGCCCGGTCAATATCCGGCGCCCGCCACAGCAGGGCCACCGGCCCGAAGAACTCCTCGCGGGCGCCGGGAGAACGGTCCGGGATATCGGTGAGCACGGTTGGCGGGTAGTAGAACCCGGGCCGGTCCAGCGGCTTGCCACCAGTCAACAGCCGCGCGCCGGCCGCGACGGTATCGCGGACCTGCTGATCGATGATCTTCACCGCGTCAGCCGAGGACAGTGGACCCAGATCAGTGTCTGGATCAGTGGGATCTCCGACCGTGAGTGCCGCCATCTTGTCGACCATCCGGCGGGTGAACTCGTCGGCGATGTCCTCGTGGAGGATGAACCGCTTGGCGTTGATGCAAGACTGGCCGTTGTTGAGCGTCCTTGAGACCACCGCATTGTCGACGGCATCCCCAAGATCGGCGGAGGGCATGACGATGAACGCGTCGCTGCCGCCCAGCTCCAGGACACTGATCTTGACGTTGCGGCCGGCGGCTGCTGCGACTCGGCGGCCTGCGGCCTCGCTACCGGTCAACGTCACCGCGCGGATCCGATCGTCGTCGATGATGCCTTCGACGGCCGACGCCGGCACCAGCAGCGTCTGGAACACGCCCTCGGCGAACCCGGCGCGGCGCAGTACGTCCTCGATCGCCAGCGCGACCTGCGGCACGTTCGAGGCGTGCTTGAGCAACCCGACGTTGCCGGTCATCAGCGCGGGTGCGGCGAACCGGAACACCTGCCAGTACGGGAAGTTCCACGGCATGATCGCCAGCACCGGGCCCAGTGGCTCGTACCGGGTGAACACCCGGGCCCCCTCGACCGGCCAGGGCTCGTCGGCGAGCATCGCCTCGGTGTGGTCGGCGAAGTAGCGGCACCCGGCCGCGCATTTGCGCACTTCGGCCACCGACGAGGCGAGCGTCTTACCGACCTCCAAGGTCGCCAACCGGGCCAGCTCGTCGGCCTCATCCTCAAGGATCTGCGCAGCTCGGTGTAGCAGGGTTGCGCGCTGCGCGAACGGCGTCCAGCGGTACTCGCCGAACGCCTCGACGGCGCGGGACAACTTGCGCTCCAACTCCTCGCCGGTGAGCGCGTCAAACGAGCGCACCTGCTGACCCGTCGCCGGGTTGACCGTCGCAATAGCCACGCCACTGGTTTCTACCAGCCGCGTTCGGCGTTTGCTGGCCGACCACTGAGGGTACGCACCCCAACGAGCGCGAAAGGGGCGCTCACACTGCCCACTACCAGTAGGGTCGGTCTATGAGTACCGCGTTGATCTGGATTTCTGGGGCATCAGGGGGCATCGGGCAGGCGCTGGCCAAGACCGTGCCGTGGGATGGCGCTCGCGTGATTGGCATCAACCGAAAGCGTCCGGGATCCTCGATCGAGCACCTCGAAGCGGATCTCGTCGATCCGTCGACCTGGCCCACGATCGGCGAATCATTCCGCCGGGAGCTGAAGGGATTTGACGGCGAGACGGTGGCATTCATCCACGCGGCCGGCACCGTCGATCCCATGGGCTTCGCCGCCGAAGTCGACAGCGACACTTACCAACGCAATGTACTGCTCAACAGCGCCGCCCCGCAGGTTCTCGGTCAGCTGTTTCTCGCCGCGGCCCGATCGGTCGACGCCCGCCGCTATCTGGTCATGCTGACTTCCGGCGCAGCCAAAACGGTCTATCCCGGGTGGTCGTCCTACGGGGCGGGTAAGGCCGCGATCGACCAGTGGGTACGCAACGTCGGCGCTGAACAGGCCCGGCGCGGGGGCGTGTCGGTGTTGTCGGTCGCTCCCGGAACGGTCGACACGATCACGCAGGAAAAGCTGCGCACGACACCGGAAGAGGACTTCCCGAGCCGGGGGAAGTTCGTAGACGCGCACGCCCAGGGCAAGCTCACCGATCCCCAGCAGGTGGCTAGCCAGATCTGGGACCTGCTAGATCGAGACCTCGACAACGGCAGCGTGGTCGATCTGCGCAAGCTTCCCTCAACGTCGTAGCGCTCAGGCGGCCGCACTGTCTCCGGCGGATGTCGAATCCAGGGCGGTCAGGTAGCCCTCGCGGTAACCCTGCTGGTTCGGATGATAGGGCCCGATGAAGCTGGGCACGCTCGGACCGTTGATCCACGGGTCAGCCGAGCACACGCTATGACCAGCGAACCGGTCCCGGACGTCCACAAAGCCGAACCCAGATTGCTGGACCACGGTCTTGTAGATGACGCTGTTAAGGACATCGGCGCCTTCGTCAAGCTTCGTGCGCCGGGTCAGGTTCGGCGCCACTGGATCAGAGCAGCCTGGTGTCAGCTCGAACAGCCTGGGGTAGCCAAGCACGACCACGTGGGCACGCGGTGCGGCGTTACGGATCGCCGAGTAAGTCTGGGCCAGCCGGCCAGGCAACTCCGTGCGCGCGAACTCCTCGGCCGCATCGACCGCGGCGACACACGCGCTGTCACTTGGCCCGACCGTGCAGGTGCGCAAGACAGAGCCAAAGCCGGCGTCGTTACCGCCGATGGTGATCGTCACCAGATCGGTGCCGGGACCAAGCGCGGCAACCTGGCTGCCGCGCACATCACCGGTAGTGGCTCCGGAACAGGCGACGAACTGGAAGCTCGCCGGATGGTGCTCCGAGGCCCACAGCGGCGGGTAGGACAGCGGGCTGCGCGAGCAGTCGCCGCTCGCCGGGTCGTAGACACCCGTTCCGACTCCAGAGGAGTACGAGTCGCCCAAGGCAACGTAGTTCAGTGTGCTGCCGCCCGGCTGGCTGTGTAGCCGTTCGCCGGTAGTGGCGGCGGCCGTCGAGGCGCCGGTGGCCATTGCCCCTGCCACCGTGACGGCTCCTACTGTCAGTAATATGCCAGACTTGATCATGACGCTCTTTCCACCGCTTCCGCGCAAACGGCCTGGCTAGAGACGCTTCGCCGGCGGAGCATAGCCTCGCGAACTGTCGCTGTCAGTGACCGCCGTCGGCGAGTCTGCGAGCTTGGTGGAAATGTCGCGACTGGCGCCGCCGACCGGCCGGTAGGAATCCCTCTTCGCTCATCGCCGGCGTGCTGTTGGTGAGCCTGGCGCTGACCCACCTTCGGATCCCCGTTCTCCTCGCGGCTTACCCCCAGCTGCGCGGGCTGAGCTTCGCAGTCGGCGTCCTATTGCCGGCCTACGCCGCCCGGCTGGTGCGGCTGCTCACAGCCGAGCGACCTGCGGATCAGCAAGCCACGCCGATGGAGCGGCCACGTCACTATCAGGCCGCCTGCGCGTTGAGTTGATCAATTCTGGCTATGGAGGTTGCGGCACCGTGCCCATCAACCGGCGTGTGTTCCTGCATGCCACCGGTCTTGGCGCGGCGACGGCCGCGCTGGCCGGCTGCGGTGGCTCGCACCCGCCGTCGCAGGCAGCCTTTCCTGGGTTAGCAGGGAAGCTGTCCGGCCCGTTGATCACCCCGGACCAGCCTGCCTACCAGCTGGCCCGCCGCTCGTTCAACCCGCTGTTCGACAACCGGACGCCGGCGGCTATCGCGCAGTGCCGGCGCATCGAGGACGTGCAGGAGTGTGTGTCGGCCGCCGCGGCGGCGAGGACGCCGATCGCGGCGCGTAGCGGTGGGCACAGCTACGCCGGCTACTCAACACCGGATCACGCCCTGGTCGTCGACCTGAGCGCACTGTCTAACGTGCGGGTCAATGCCGATGGCACGGCGGAGGTCGGGGCCGGCGCCCGGCTGATCGATATCTACACCGCGCTCGCTCAAGCCGGGCGGTGCTTGCCGGCCGGCACCTGCCCGTCGGTCGGCATTGCCGGTCTCACCCTCGGCGGCGGGCTCGGCGTGCTGTCCCGCAAATACGGGCTCACTTGCGATCGGCTGGTGTCAGCGCAGGTGGTCACCGCAGACGGTCTATCGCGCACGGTGTCCCTATCGGCGCAGCCGGACCTGTTCTGGGCGTTGCGCGGCGGCGGGGGTGGCAACTTCGGCATCGTTACGTCATTCACGTTTGACACCGTGCCGGCGCCACAGCTGACCGCATTGCAGCTCGAGTTCCCACCGGGCTCGGCGCCCGACGTCCTCGGCAGCTGGCAGCACTGGATTGTCAGCATGCCGCTCGAGTTGTCGGCGAACTGCCACATCATCGGCGGCAGGCCGCCGAAGTGCATGGTCCTCGGCTGCTACTTCGGACCGCCCAACGCAATAAATCCCCTGGTGGACGACCTGATCCGGCGGATCGGCAGCCAGCCGGCAAACCGCACCGTCACTGAGTTCGGCTACCTGGACGCGATGCGTCACTTCGCCGGCTGCTTGTCGGGCGCCGATTGCCGGGAAGCGTTCGTGGCCACGTCGCGGCTGCTACCCGCACCGGTAGCCGACCCCACCCAGATCGTGTCGACGTTCGACGGCCGCACCGCTTACGTCATCATCGACGGGCTCGGCGGCGCGATCAGCGCGGTCGGAGCGGCCGACACGGCCTTCCCGCACCGAGCAGCGCTCGGGATCATGCAGATTTACGTAAGAACCTCCCCGGCGCAGCGAGCCGCTGCAGAACGGTCGGTAGCCGGCATGCGCGACCAGTTGACTGGTGCGCTTGGGGGCGGTGGGTACGTCAACTACATCGACGCCGGTATGCCGAACTGGGGACAGGCCTACTACGCCGGCAATCTGGCCCGGCTACGCCAGGTCGCGCAGCGCTATGACCCCGACCGGTTGTTCACCTTCCCGCAGGCCATCATCAACGCGTGACCATCCGGATCCTGTTGGTGTTTGTCGCGCTTGTGGTAGCCGCTGGGTCTCCAGCTTGCGCAGCACCGCCCAGCCAGTCGGGCACAGCCGAGCTCAACCCGCTGGCAGGGCATGGCAACGTGGAGAAGGTCGGCGGCGGGTTCACGTTTACCGAAGGCCCGGTGTGGATCGCCTCGCAGGGGGTGTTGCTGTTCTCCGACGTAGGCGCTGACACCATCCAGCAGCTGCGGCCGCCCGCGACCATCACGGTCTTCCGGGCGCCGACCGGCAGGGCCAACGGGCTGGGGCTCGACCCCCAGGGCCGGCTGATCGCCAGTGAGGGAGACAACCGGCGGGTGTCGCGCACCCTGCCCGACGGAACCGTCGTCACGGTGGCCGACCGCTGGCAGGGCAAGCGGCTCAACTCCCCGAACGACAACATCACCCGCAGCGACGGCACCATCTACTTCACCGACCCGCCTTACGGCCTGCCCCCTGGCCAGGCCCGCGAGCTGGATTTTCAAGGCGTGTTTCGGGTGGATCCGGCGGGCACGCTGCACCTGGAGTCACGAGAGTTCAACCGGCCCAATGGCGTGGCGCTGTCGCCGGATGAAAAGACGCTGTACGTCGACGACACCGCGCAAGGCCTGGTCCGCAAGTTCCCCGTCCGGCCCGACGGTTCCCTGGGTCCGTCCAGCACCTTCGTGCCGTCCACTGGCGGTGGTGGTGACGGGATGGCGATCGATGACGCCGGCAACGTGTACGTAACCACCGATGGTGGGGTAAAGGTGTACCGCCCAAGCGGCGCGCTGTGGGACACCATCTCCGTACCCGAGGTGCCCTCCAATTGCACATTCGGTGGCCCCGATCGCAAGACCCTGTACATCACCGCCAAGACCTCGCTCTACCGCGTGACACTCAAGATTCCCGGGCTGCCGTAGGGTTCCCGGCGCTGGCCAATACTTGATCCGCAGCTTTGTTCAACGCGTGCCAAATTCGTTCGACCCAATCCAGATGCTCCGGCTTCATCAGACAAGAGCGCAGACACACAACATCATCCTGATCCCACACAACATCGTGCCATGTCGATTCCAACAAGCTTGCCGGAACGCTGACCACAGCTAGATGAAGGTCCGCCAACGCTGCGGCAGAAAAAATGGCGCGGGATAGCCGTGAAATTTCGGTGGCACTAGTGCCGCGGGGCGCCCAGGTCACGATATCCAATTCGGGTTCGACAGCGAGCAACCATCGCGCGTCTGCTGCAATGTTGCCGGCTAGTCGCAGTGCCGCGCGACGACTCTTCTCTAAGCGAGCAGCGAATGCGCCACCGCGCACAAGGGGCAACAGCCGTTGAGTTGCCCATAAGGCAACCGCCGACGCGCCGGGACGGGAGCACTCCATGCTGATTTCGCCCAGATGCGGCGCTTGTGACGTGAAGTAGGTGTAGGGAGAAGTGTGTTGGTACAACGCCGCCACGCCAGGATCGCGGAAGAGGATGCACCCGCAGCCATACGGTTGCAGACCGTGCTTATGTGGATCAATGGCAATTGAGTCTACGCAGGCTAAATTATCATAGGACTCCCGCGTATCAGGCCTCAGGTGATCCACCAGCGTGAAATAGCCGCCGTATGCGGCGTCAGCGTGCAGACGGAAGCCGTACGTTTCCTGCAGTTCCAGTAGCACCAGCAGCGGATCAACCGAGCCCGTCGCGGTGGAGCCGATGGTCGCGATCACCGTGCCAACCGCACCAGATTCGAGTATCGATTCCAATTGCCTTATATCCAACCGTGCCTGCTGGTCACAAGGCACTTCCTGGAACGGCACCTGCAGCACTCCGGCAATCCGGCGATGAGTGTAGTGCGCTTGCTGTGAAGCCACGACCTTTTTCCCGGGATGAATCTGGTTTGCTATCCAGATAGCCTCCAGGTTTGCCATAGTTCCACCGCCACAAAGGTGGCCAAGATATTTTTCCCACCCGAACATCAGCGCTATTTCTGTCACCGCCTCCTGCTCCATTGCCGAGCTGGCGCGCCCACCATCGAGAGCATGGTTGTTCGGGTTGAGCCACAAGGCTAACGTATAAGCCAGGCGCGCCACAGGATGGGGGGGTTTGATCATCTGCCCCGCATAAAGAGGGTGCGGGTATGGATAGTTATCCAGCATACGCGCGGCAACCACCAAAAGTACTTCGTCCATGCCGGCCCCGTCTTCTTCTTGAAAATACGGCAGTTCGCTAAAACCCTTGTCCAAATACCCGACAGCTTGCTGCAACAATGCGAGGCTTCCCACGTCTAACATAGTAAGCAACCCCTTCGTCCAGCTTGAGCCAGGTGTTTTTGGGTACGCAAAAGGTCGAGGTAATGATGCGCAGCAGCTAGGCGCTTGACGTCAGCTCGATGGCGCGCACGCCAAAGCCACCGAGCAAAACGTCGGGAACAGGCCCGTCATGGCGGCCGCGCGCAGCGCCGACTGCACGGCGGAGTGATCATGGTAAATCAGGTCGAGCGTGACGGCGAGAGTCCCCGCCCGGGCCAGCGCACAGTCGAGCACGTGTAACCCGGCGACGCCGAGGAAACTGACGCCTGTCAGGTCGAGGACGAGTGAGGCCGGTGTGTGCTCAAGCTCGCGGTGCAGGGCCGCACTCAACCTAGGTGCTGTGATGGAGTCGATTTCTCCGACTCCGACGATGACGACCACATCCCCCACCAGCCGGTCCACCCGGATACAGAACACGTCTTCGCACTCCAGCCCATACGCGTCGCCGGATGAGCCGGCTAGGCCCCCGGCCAGGGGAAAACTCTCCCATACCCAGTATCGCCCCAACCCAAACCTCACCGGCAGGCAATTTCATGGAAGTCGCCTGGGGTCGCTCTATCTGGAGTCGGACGGTGGTGGGTTGCGGCCAAGGCCGGAGGCCACAAAGGCACTGGTGTGTCAGTGATGCCGGCCGTCTCGGCTGACAGCAATCGGGACCGGTGCTCGCCAAAGGCGCGACACATTCCGGGTCAACACCATATCCGCGAGACCGGCCGCGACGTCCGTCAACACCTGGTCGCACCGACGTGACGCTCAAACTCCGATCGCGACCTCGGCGATCCGGGCATAGCGGATCGCAGTGCGCGGCAGGTCTTTCCGGCGACGCATCATGTCCGCGTAAACAGAGGGCCACAACACTATGGCGCGCTGTGGGTTTAGCAGGCCGTTAGGGAGTCAGGCCTCGGCCATTGGTCGAGGCCTGACTCATCAGCGCCACCCTCCTGCTGCTCGTGCCGCGGCACTGCTCACCTGGGCAGCACTAGGGCCTGGCGTCACCGTTATCAGGAACCCCGCGGCTCAACGCCTCCGGGTCGCACCGCTGACAGGGTGAGGCAGGCTACCGGCGTACCTCCTTTACCAGCGCTGGTCTGCTCTGCGTCGGTCACAACGATCGAACCCGGTCCCCGATCGGTGAACACGAAGGGCAACGTGGCGCGCGACGTGCCCGAGCCACTCCCGTCAGTGCGCACGTCGAGCCAAACCTCGTTTTGTGGATTGGCATATTGGGGATCGTTGGACTCCGCCACTCCGACGGCCTTCGTGTTGACCACAGGATCGATCCGGTTCTGATAAATCGGACCCACCCCGTCGGGAACGCCACCACAGGTGTTGACATGTGCCTGCACCGCATAACTCCGATTGGGCTGCAGTCCGGACACCGTGAACTCTGCGTTGGTGGACTCGCCCGACGGCGTCAAGGTGGCGCTCATGTGACCACCTTGCGGCGCCAAGGCCGGGTTGTAGGTCTCGGCCCGGGTAGTGGTGGCCGAGTTCGAGCCCGCAGTCGAGTTCTGAGATGGGGCTTCGATCGGTGCGTCGCCATGGAGAGTCGCCGCGGTTTGGGCAGCCATGGTCAGGCCCTTGAACGCGCACGCTGCCGGCGCAAGGGCTACAGCGGCGGTGACTACAGCGAGTGTGAGCCGCCGATGGATGAGTGCTGTGCGATACAGGTCATTCGATGTGTGTCCCCTCATCGGAGTATGATCCCATGCTTTTCGGCGGCTGAAACTGCTCTGTCTGGGTTAGCGGGTTGGCCGGCGCTGCGCCTGATGACTACCGCGCCGAGTTCCGGGGTAAGCCACCTGCCTACTGCCATTCCCCCAGGAGGTGCCCATGTCCACTGCCGAAACCGGCCACATCACTGGAACCAAAGATAAGAACTACAATCTGATCTGGTTCACCGAGGCGTGCCTGAGCAATGCGCTACGCCTGGAGACCTACATTCAGGACGCGGAACGAGACGGCGACGCCGAGTTGGCTGAGATGTTCAAGAAGGCGCAGGCGGACAGCCGTAAGGGTGGCGAGATGGGCAAGCACTTGCTCAGCAAGCGTCTTACTGGCTGACCAAGCCCCTGGCGTGCTCAGTGGGGCAGCGCCCGCTGTCGTAACGTGGTGGGCGTGCCGGGTAGCGAGGTGTTGAAGACGTAGTCCCAGTACGGCGCGCTCACACCGAAGTCGCCACGGTCGTCTGCGAAGTGATGGCGCAGATGCCGCGCTCGCAGCCAACGGCCTAACGCCGTCCGCGGTCGGCCTACGTGGAGGTAGGCGTGCAGAAGGTCATAGGCGAGATACCCGCCACCCCAGCCGGCCGCGAACGGCAACCACAAGTCCCCCGGCAACACCAACCAAAACAGGGTCGCCGCGATAGCACCGATCGGGATGCTGGCCAGTGGCGTCGTGACGACCCGCCGCGGGTCGTTGGGGTGGGCATGGTGCACCCCATGAACGGCCCACACGAACGCTTCGCTGCGCGGGCCGCGCGGCTTGAGATGAAACACCGCGCGATGCACCCAGTACTCCGTCAGCGTCCAGACGAGGTAGCCCGCGGCCATCAGCCCAACGGCGACCAGGGAACCAACCTGCCGGATACCGAATACCGCCAGCGCCAGGATCGCTGGTCCCCACAGCACCAGCGGCACCACAGGGTGGGTACGGATCAGCGAATTCAACAGCCGTGATGAGGACATCGGCGGTGAACAGCTGAGGATTTCCGACCGAGTTGGCGACATATCAGCAGATTAGGGCATGTGTCGCGGGAAAAGCACACTCTCGCGTGGCGGCGATAGCCCCGTCGATGCGACGAAATTGCCGCCACGCGCGAGCCGACCTGGTGTTATGTTCGCGCGGTGGCGGACGATCACCTCGTCGCCGGTTCTGACGACCTTCCCAGCCATATGGTTCCCATCGACCCAGAGCGGTGGGCGCTGTGGGAGGAGTTTGCCGTCCGGGCAACTGGATTTCCGGTAGCGGGGCTCGACGCCTTCGGCGCTGGCTCGGTCGAGCTGGAGGAACAGCTACTGCGGGATGTCGCGCGCGATCCGCGCTTTCGCGAGGCGGTGACGTGGCAGAACCGGGCCGCGCTGCGCAATGCGATCGACACCGTGGCCTCGGGGAGCGCCGGCGCGAATAGCGACGGACGCCGCCGGTTGGAAATCGTGGCGAGCTACTGGCAGCGCTACTGCGCCAAGAACGACACCATCGGGTTCTTCGGTCCCGTCGGATGGGGGCGTTTCACCGAAGCGCGAGGGATCCGGTGGCACAACGCAGGCCGGCCGCTGGCGAAGAGAACCGTGCGTTTTGAAACCTGGGCGATTCAGGCTCTGGCCGACGCCATCGCGCAGGATCCCGCTGTTTGGCCGTGGATACCGCCACGCCGGCGTCCGGACCTGCCGAGGGTAGGTCTTTCGGAACCAGAGCGCGCCGTGGTCGACGCCTGCGACGGTCGCTGCCCGGCATGCGCGATCGAAGACCAGACGACCCTAGACGCGCTCGTCCATCGAGGCATCGTCGAGCTACGGCTGCGGGTCAGCCCCGGTCCCCATCCGGAGCGTCATCTGGCACTGCTGCTGGCCGGCATCGGTGACAACGAGCCACGTGGGCGCGCGCTGGCCGCCCTGGCAGAGCTCGAATCCGGCCGGACCGAGGTGGCGAATGCCGCCGGTGACGCTGATGCCCTTGGACGGGCCCTTGCCGCCCTCGATACCACCTTCACCCGGCTTACTGGTAGGCAACCTCACCAAGCGGCCGGGGTGGCTTACGGTGCACGCGGCGTCTGCTACGAGGACTGCCGCAGCGACCTCGTCCTCGAGGTCGGGCGAAGCTGCCGGGACGCCATCGCGGACGCTCTCCTGCCAATCCTTCCGGCGTCCACGTGGTATTGCGGCGAGGTGGCGCAGGTGGCTCGGCAGCTCATCGCCAACGCATGCGATCAAGTCCGGTCCCGCGGCGGCACGGCGCACGCGTGCGCCATCGACGTCTGGCGAGAGGTCCTCGCAGCCATGTTCCGGCTGCCCGCCGCGCTATTCGACCGCCAGCGCGAGCTGCAGACCCGGTGGGCATCACTGCTCGAGGCTGGCGTCGACGGGCTGGCGCGCCGCTCCGCCGAGGCGTTCGCCGATGTCAAGCCGGCATGGCCGATGGCCGTCCATACTTCGCCGGACGTCCAGATTGATGCGGCTGGGCACGAGGCCATCGCCAACGGCCAGTTTCTTGTCGTCGTTGGCGACTACCACCTCGGCATCAACCCACTGCTTCAGTCTTTTCTCCTCGAGCAGCATCCCGACCCGGACGGTCTTCGCGCCCGTTTCGACGTCGATGTCCCGCCACCGCGCCTGTACGCGGTGCCGACCGCGGGCATCCCGCGGATGACGACCGGTCGGATGTGGCCAGGGTTGCGTCTGTCCAGCGACGTTTGTTTGCTCACGGCGGCGGATGCATGTCCGCCAGACGCCGCCTGCACGCTGGAGCTGGCGGACGCGGTTTTCACCGAGACCGAAACCGGTTGGAGCATAGAAAGCCTCGATGGAAGTGTGCGCGCCTCGGCGGACGAGGTGTTCCAGCTGGTCACCTTCCTTATGGCGCTTCGTACCTACGCGCTGTTTCCCGACCCGGACGAGCACGCCCCGAGATGCACGGTAGGCAGGGCGGTCTACCGCCGGGAGACCTGGATCGTGAACGCCTCGGAGACGACCTGGGTGCGAGCGGGGTGCCGTTCTCGGTTCGCGGAGGCCCGGTCCTGGGCACTGGCGCGTGGCATGCCTCGGCGTGTTTTCGTCTCCTCGCCGGCCGAAGCCAAACCGATGTTTGTCGATTTCGACAGTCCCGCGCTGGTAGGAATGCTCGGCCGGCTTATGCGGCGGACCGTCGCCTCACCAGACTCCGCCCGCCTGGGCACGTCGGTTCGGTTTACGGAGATGCTGCCGGGGCCGGAAGGGTGCTGGCTGCAAGACGCGGACGGTCACTGCTACACAAGCGAGCTTCGTCTTATTGCCGTAGACCTGACGCGCTGGCCCACGCGATCGACGCTTCGCGACCGTTCACAACATTAGTTACCGTCTGGGCGCAGCGGGCCCCGAGTTCACCGCGGCCGCAGACGCCGCCCTTAGCGAATACCGACCTCAGATGGTCCTGCACCATGTGGGTGGAGATGAACCGCACGGTGCACCCAGCACTCGGTCAGCGTCCACGCATACCAAATACCGCCAGCGTCAGGATCAGCGGTCCGCACAGCGCCAGCGCAACGGCAGGGTGGGTACAGATCAGCGAGTTCAGCAGCCGCGAAGAGAACATCGGCGGCGAGCAGCTAAGGATTCCTGACCGGGTTGTCGTCATATCAGCAGATAAAGGAACGTCTTCCCCAAAAGTCACCCGTTTGTGGTATGCGCAGAAGTATTGCTTGGCGCACCGATACGTCACTCCGGCCAGGTCCGGTCGTTGGGGTGGCTGATTGCGATGGTGGGTACGCGATCGGCGCAGTTTGGGGGCTACCAGAGCTTGGCCTGCCGGCTGCTGACGGTCCGCGTCGGCGGCGCAGGGGGTTCCCATGGTTTGGCGTGTTTTGCTGGCATTCACCTTCTTTATGGTGGGCTCTGCGGTGCCCGCGCAAGCGATGCTCGATTCCAGCCAGAGTGGGCCGCCGTTGGAGACTCCACCTGCGATACTGGCTGCGGCGCTGCATTGTCACGACGCACCGTCTCCCGCGGGCCATGAGCCGGTGCTGCTAGTACACGGCATCGGCGCAACCGGGCCGGAACAGTGGGACTGGAACTACGTCCCCGCGCTGAACCACGCCGGCTTTGATGTGTGCACCGTCGATCTCCCCCACCGAAACCTGGGCGATATGCAGACCTCGGCGGAATATGTCGTGGATGCTGTGCGCCACATGCGCGACCACTACCACTCAAAAGTCGACGTCCTGGGTTGGTCCGCGGGACCCCTGGTGGCACGGTGGGCGATCAAGTATTGGCCCGATATTCGTGATTCGGTCGATGACATGGTGGGGCTGGAGGCCGCCTATCACGGCACGGCCGACGCTAGTCTCCGGTGCGCAGTGGGTTCGTGCCCGCCGGCGCTGTGGCAGTTGTCCCTCGGCTCGAACTTCGTCAAGGCTCTTAACGCCGGTGACGAGACCCCCGGCAACGTGAGCTACACCAGCGTTTATTCACTGACTGACGAGCTGGTCACCCCGCAGCTGCCCCAGTCGGTCTCCGCTCAAGGTGGCGGCGCCACCAACGTGCCAATCCAAAGCATCTGCCCGCTTCGGGTGGTGGACCACGTCCAGGCCCTTGCGGATGCAGTGGCCTACGCCGTGGTTGTCGATGCGTTTACCCATCCCGGGCCCGCTGACCCGTCTCGAATTTCCCGCAGCGTCTGCGGGCAGCTGTTCCTGCCCGGCGTGACCGTGAACTCATTCGCCAGTCACTTCGTCTCCAACTACGCCAACTTCTTCCTCGGCGTTGTCGGAGTTTTTAGTCCACCCGTGACTTCCGAGCCGCCGCTGCGCTGCTACGCCCGGTCGGAATCTTGTGAGGTGCGCAACTAGCCGTCGAGATCTACTTCTGATCCCGCTCGCTGATTTGCTTGTGCAGGTCAGCGCACGTATCAGCCAGGGTCTTCCGGTCGCAGCCGGGCTACCAGCTCACCGCGGCTGCGGACGCCAACCTTGGCAAACACCGACTTCAGGTCATCTTGCACCGTGTGGGCGGACATGAACAGGCGGGCGGCGATGTCGGCGGTGGAGTGCCCGGCGATCACCTCGCGGCAGACGTCGCGCTCGCGAGCCGTCAAACCGTACGCCGCCAGCAGCAGACCGGTCAGCTGGTCACCGGTCGCCGGCTCAATGGTGACCGCGATCTGCTCGTCGTCTCCGCCGATCAGCGGGCTGGCGTGCAGGACGGCCCACTGACCACCCACGCCCTGCACCCGCGCGCGGAAACTGCCCACGGCTGTGGCGCGCGCACCAGTAGCCATGACCTGCATCATTACCAGAAACCGGCCGGGGGCGATCTCGTTGAGCCGGTCCTGCCACTGTTGGGCAGCCGGGGTCACCGCGCGAAGCTCCCCGCGCGGGCCGACGACCACGATGGCCGGATGGCCACCGGGCGTCCAGCGTGGGGCTGGCGAGCACACCGCCAACCGGGTCGCCGTCGCGATGGCCGGGGCCACCGCAGCGAGGAACTCGCGGTGCTCACCGTGAAGATCGACGCGGGACACACCGACGGTCACTACGAGCTTTTCGAGGTCGACGCGCCGCGGGGGCCGGCAATGCCGCTGCACCAGACCGGCTGGGGCAAGGCCTACTACGTCCTACACGGCCGGATGATCGTCCAGGTCGAGGCCGAGGGCTTCGACCTTGGGCCAGGGTCGTCGATCACCATCCCGCCAGCGACTTTGCACACTTTCACGGTGCTCAGCCCATCGGTGAAGTTCCTGGTGGTGAGCCTGACCAATGCGATGGGCGCCTTCCACGCCGACCTCGACGCGACGGTGCCGCACGACCGCCCGATCGAGGACGCTGCGCAGCAGATCAAGCAGGTCCGCTGGGTCGCCACGACGTGACCGTGCCTCGGCGAGGTCCTGGGATGACTCAGGTGGTGTGGACCTTTGCGCTGCTGGCGACGTTGCTGCACATTGTCGTCTTCGTCTGGGAAGCCGTGTTGTTTCGGCGCCCCGGTGTGCATCAGAAGATCTTCTTCGTGCCCACGGCCGATGTTCCTGCGGTGCAGCTCTGGGCCTTCGGCGTCGGCTTCTACAACCTGTTCCTCGCCTGCGGCCTGGTCGCCGGGGTGGTTGCCTGGGGTGCTGGCCACGAGGCGGCCGGCCGGGCGTTGGTCATCTACATCTGCCTGTTCATGTTTCTGTCTGGCCTCGTGCTGCTCATCGCCGACCGGTTGGCGTTAAGTCGTCCGCGGGGCAAAGGCCTCGGCGGAGCGGCGGCGCAGAGCCTGCCGCCGCTCATCGCGCTCATCGCCGCAGCGCTGTGACGTGCGTCCGGTGGGCTGACCCTCGTGGCGGCGGGCAGCCGTCGTGTCGAACTGGGCGACAACATAGATGTTGTAGGCGTGCCCCGACGGCCGACTCCCGCCCCAGTGGGGCCTGCCAGCTGGTCTGCGCGAGGATCCGGATGTGCCAGCAGCGGAACAGGGGGACGCCAGGATGTCCATACGGCGAGCGCGGTGGGTGGCTGTCGCGGGGTGGATGGCAACGATTCTTGTTCTCAGCGCGTGCGGCGGTGGATCTCGGACTGCGTCGCCGGTCAGCCCACCAGCCCCGCTGCCGGACGAGCCGCCTGAGTCGCAGGCAACCTTCGAGCCCACCCCACCGGCAGAGCCTGAGCCGAGCACGATGATCACCACGGAGATCACCGGGCCATTGCAGGGTGACGCACTGGTGCAAGCACTGCGTAAGGGCGGGTTGTTGCTGTGGATACGTCATACCGAGCGTGACAACCGATTCGGGACAGTCACTCCCGAGCAGGTGGCCACGCATAACTGTGCCGCGCAGAGCGAGCTAACTGCCACCGGCCGTCACCATGCCAAGCAGATTGGTGCGGCGATACGTGCGTTGCACCTACCGATCGCCGCAGTGCGCACCGCCCGGCTGTGCCGCACCCAGACCACGGGACGGCTGTTGCGCCTCGCCCAGGTGAGCGACGATGACCGGTTGGACGCCGCCAGCACCTGGGTTAACCGCGGAGGTGCAGCGGCCGAGCAGCGAGCGGTACTACAAGTGCTGTCCGAGGCTCCGCCGGCCGACACGGACGTTGTGCTGGTCTCCACCGTCTTGGACATCCCAGCGCCCCAGGTTGCCGTTCTGCGTGATCTTGGTCCCGGGGAGACCGTCGTCTTTCGCCCCGGACCCGCCGGGAAGGCCACCGTGCTGGCACGGATCGGTGAGTCAGCCTGGCCCACGCTCTTGCAGGCGGTGACCACCACCGTCCCGCCTCCCGCAACCCGCTAACTTGAATATGCTGTCCATGTCAGAGCTCCCAGCACGTAAGCATCCATAAGTCACTATCACGATCATGAATTCTCCTGAACCACATCTGAGCGACCTCGTGCTGCGGATCGATGCGGCCGTTTCCCAGGGCCGGGAAGCCGAGTTGCTGGCGGAGCTTGAGGTTCCGGTCGGGCGCGAGGATCAACTCGACGCAGCGCGGGACGACCTGCTCGCGGGGCTGTTGACGATGCCGGAGGTTAGCCACCGGAATCTCGGGTTCGGCGAGCAACCTGGCTGGCTGCGACTCGGGATCATGATGGCGGTCGCTCGTTGGCTCGACGGTCAGGCGCGTAGCTGTCCACATCACCCCACGGCGCAGTATCCGGAACCGGTGCACCTGGCATTGTGGCTACCCGACCTGGTGGTGTGCGAAGAATGCGTGCACCTACTCGTGGCGCCCGCGCACCCAAGCTGCGCCGGTTGCGGTATCAGCACAGAGGCTGGGGAGAGCACCGGGCCACGGCTGGTGATTGTCGTTGCTGGCTTCGTCGCCATTCGAGTGTTTGCCTGTGCTGACTGCATGCCGCCCCAGCCAGAGGCTTCGTGACCACACCTGACAGCAGGGCGCGGCCCTGATCGCACAGGTGAGACGGCTGCCAGGCTTGGCTATCGACAGTGGAGCCTGCCAGCGAAACGGCGCATAATAGTTCTATGAACGCGGTTGCTATCGTCCTCGGCGTCCTCGCCATCATCATCGTACTGCTGACCGGAATTTTGCCGGTCATTGGCGCGATTTTTGCGTGGATCGCGCTTATGATTGGCGTCGTCGGGCTTATTTTCGGCCTCCTCAGCAAGCACACTAATGGACGCAATATCGCCATCCTGGCTTGCGTCCTGGCCGCTCTACGCCTAGCCCTTGGCGGGATTATAATCTAATTTATAGCTAAGTCAGAACCTCGCTGCTGGTGGCGGGAACTGCCCTAAGCGTCGGCCACCAAGACGACTCGGTAGGTCACTAAACGCCGTATTGCCGCAAAGGCGTTTCATCGTGGTTTGAGAAGCCCCCGGCGAGCAGGAGAGCATGGTCCACTTCGATGTGATGGTCCCCGGTGAACGTGCTGGCAAGTTGGGAACCAGGGGCCCCCAGCGAGGCGCGTTGAAGGTCGATTGTGAGCAGCGCACTTCCTTAAAGTGCGGCCGGGTGTAGTCGTGCCTGACTGCCATCTTCACCTCGTCGCACTGAGCCATCTGGGCGAAAATTGTCGGGTTCGGTATCGGCTGCGGCGATCACATCCTCATGCACTCAATCGGCTATCGCGCAAAAGACGCCTGGCCATCAGTGTTCGATGTCAGTCGAACGGAGGAGTCATGTCGAAGCGTCTCGTTGTGTGCTGCGATGGCACCTGGAATACGCCGGACCAGCTTGCGCCGACGAACGTCACCAAGGTTGCGCTAGCGGTCGCCCCGACGGACTCGGCTGGTCACAAACAGCTGATGTTCTACCACGCGGGAGTGGGCACCAACCGTTGGGAACGAATCACGGGAGGCGCGTTCGGCTTTGGCCTGTCGCGCAATGTTTGCGACACCTACCGCTTCTTGGTGCAGAATTTCGAGCCGGGCGACGAGCTTTTCTTTTTCGGGTTTAGCCGCGGGGCGTTTACGGCGCGCAGCACCGTCGGCCTGGTGCAAAACTGCGGAATCTTGCGCCGGGAGCATGCCGACCGGGTCAAAGAAGCGTATGCGCTGTACCGTGACAGAAGTGATCTTACCCATCCGCGAAGCGTAGCCGCCACATTATTCAGGCGCTCGTACTCCTGCGAAACACGCATCCGCTTCATCGGCGTCTGGGATACTGTGGGAGCCCTTGGCATTCCGCTCAGCGGTCTGCGCTTGGTGAATTTCTTCAACCGCCGCTGGCAGTTTCATGACACGAAGCTGAGCGGGGAAGTCGACGCAGCCTTCCAAGCGCTGGCGATCGATGAGAAACGACCCCCGTTCCGGCCAGCGATCTGGACTCAACCACGGAACGCGAACCATCAGCAACGCGAGCAGGTATGGTTCGCCGGGGTCCACTGCGACGTCGGCGGGGGCTACCCGAATACCGCGCTGGCTGAAATCGCACTACGCTGGATGATGGATCGGGCCGCAAAATGCGGCTTGGCCTTCGATGCGCAAGCATTCGCGCCGTCGTCCGGCGCCGCGGCGACGCCGGACACGTACATCGGAGATCCCCTCGGACAGCTGCATGAATCGCGGAAGGGTGTTTACAAGCTGTTGCGGCCGTATATGCGATGCCTTGGCATGACCGATGCAGCTCACGAATACGTTGCTTCCAGCGCAGTGCAGCGACACGACCAGATGCCGGCGTACGCGCCTCCAAAGCTTGTCGCGTACCTTAACAACAGCGCTCACCAGGTCTGCCAAGTTTTACCCCGACCAAGGAAAGAATTCTACGCAGCGACGAGCGGCGCTTATCAGTCATAGCCATTGCGCAAGCGCGGTGTTTCTCAAGTTGCGCGGACAAGATATCGCCAAGCGTGCCATGCTGTTGATCTGCGAGTGGCTAAGCGCTGATCCAATCATTCGCGTCGAGCCCCAGAACGCATATTCTCATGGCGCGCCCAAAGCGGCAGGCTTTACCAAAGTTACTGAACCGCAAGTAATGGCGGTTGTATGTGCCCAGCGCCATCCACGGGTTCTGATGGTTTCGCTGGCGGCGTAATCCTGGTCTCGAGACCGCTGGAGTGGGCAGCCGCAGACTGTCAGACCTGTTTTGTAACGTGTGGTTATGGCGGTACGGCAGGTGATCCCCGCGAACTTGGCCCAGATGGCGCCAGGCCCGCAGTTGAGCGCGCTGCTGGCCGCCATCGACATTTCCGCACTGACCGGTTCTGACGTCGTGGAGGTTTTGCGGGCCCGCGCCCGGCAGTTATCCCATGAGCAGGCCCGATTGCTGGCCACCATGGTCGAAGTCGGCTTATGCGACCCCGACGCCAATAATGACGAGGTGGCGCGGCTTGCCGAATCGCCGCCGTATGCCGCCGATGAGATTCGCGCTGCCTTGTCCTGGACCCGCCGGGCGGCAGACCGGGAGCTTGATTTCGCTGAAACTCTGGTGGTTCGAATGCCTGCGGTGTTCACCGCGCTAGAAGCCGGCAAGATCTGCCGAAGCAAGGCGTGGGTACTTGCCGATCTGTGCTCGGATCTGACGCCCGAGCAGATCGATGTGATCTGCGCCCGGGTGCTACCGCACGCCGAGAAGCTGACCACTGGCGAGCTCGCGGCCCGCATCAAGAAGCTGGCCATCGCTCTCGATCCGCAATGGGCCGCCCGCCGCTACGCCACCGCGGTGCGAGAGCGCAACGTGATCGGATACCTGGATCCGGATGGCACCGCTACCGTCACCGGCACCGGATTACCCGTGGAGCAGGCCGCCACCGCCTGCGCCCATGTCGAGGAGCTCGCTCGCGCGGCCAAGCGCGCCGGGCATCCCAGCCGGATCGGCCCGCTGCGCGCCGACATCTACCTCGGTCTGCTAGAGGGCCGCTGGCAACACCACACCCGCGATGAGATCATCACCGACCTGCTCACGAACGCCATCTGCGACGCTGAGAGTGCCGCTAACCCGGACCACCCGGGCGAACCCGATCTGGCTCCTGCCACCGACGCCACAGCGGGTGACTCACCTACGGCGGGCCGGCCCCGCGCCCAGCGGGTGGGGGTGGAGGTACGGGTCAACCTGTCGACGCTGCTGGGACTCGACCAGCAGCCCGGGGAGGTCCCCGGCTGGGGTCCGGTCCCCGCACACGTTGCACGCACCATAGTGGCTGCCCAGCGCGCCGCCGAGTGGCGCTTCGCCATCACTGACCCCGCTGGGCAACTGTTGCTGGCCGGGATTACTCGCCGTCGCCCGATCACATCGGAGCACGCAACCTCCGCGATGCCGCCGTGCCGGGGTGGGATCGTTGAGCTACGAGTACCCGCCGCCCAACTCGCCGACCTGGCCACCAACCGGGAGATCGGCGGTGCGTGGGCCGGCATCGTGGCCGACCTTGCCGCTCAATACGCCCAGCACATTCCCGCCCGGACCTGGGGACCAAACGCGCAGGATCCAACCGCTCGGTTCGCCGGGGCCGCGCTGCGTCGCCATGTCCAGATCCGCGACCGATTCTGTGTCTACCCCGGGTGCCGCGCCACTGCCCGCAGCGCGGACCTGGACCACACCCTGGACCACGTTCTCGGCGGACTCACCACCGAAATCAACTCAGGACCACTTTGCAGGCACGACCACCGGCTCAAAACCGTCGGCAGGTGGCGGCTGCACCAGTCCGTAGCCGGTCATTTCACCTGGCGCAGCCCCTTGGGTCGGACCTATTACACCCAACCCCCACCGATCACTCACGATCTACCCGAACCCCGGCCGCGACCCAGCGACCCCAGTTACGTAGCTCCCGCCTTCCCCGAGGACGACGAAACACCCATCCTGGAACGGCCACCACCCGCGCCAGCGCCCCCACTTCCACCGACGACGCCGCCGGACTCCGACGAACCAGCCCCGTTTTGATCGCGATGTGGGGCGCGGGCGGCGGGGCCTTCGGACGTGCCGCTAGTTGAACCCGGCTATGGCGTGTGGCTGGTAGCCCTTTTCGAGAGACTCGACTTCCGCGTCATCAAGGCGCAAGTCGACAGCGGCGACGGCGTCGGTGAGATGGTGACTCTTCGTCGCTCCCACGATGGGTGCGTCAACCCCGGGCTTGGCCAACAACCAGGCCAGCGCGATCTGAGCGGGAGCGACTCCGCGCTTGGCAGCCACGCCGAGAACTGCTTCGACGATGACCCGGTCTTGTTCGTCGTAGAGCGCGCGGCCGAACTCGTCGGTTTCCGACCGCGGGGTCTGTTCTGCCCAGGGGCGGGTCAACCGGCCTCGTGCCAGGGGACTCCACGGGATGACGCCGACGCCCTGGTCGATGCACAGCGGGATCATCTCCCGCTCCTCCTCCCGGTACAGCAAGTTGTAATGGTTCTGCATGCTCACAAACCGGGTCCAGCCGTTGAGGTCGGCGGTGTAAAGAGCCTTGGCAAACTGCCAGGAGTGCATCGACGACGCGCCGATGTATCGGGCCTTACCAGCCTTGACCACGTCGTGCAGCGCTTCCACGGTCTCCTCGATCGGGGTGCCGTCATCCCAGCGGTGGATCTGGTAGAGGTCGACGTAGTCCGTGCCGAGACGCGACAAGCTGTTGTCGATCTCGGCAAGAATGGCCTTGCGGGATAGTCCCTGCCCGTTGGGTCCAGGCCGCATGCGACCGTGGACTTTGGTCGCGATGACAACTTCTTCCCGGGCAACCATTGACAGTAGGGTCTGACCAACGATCTCCTCGCTGCTGCCGGCCGAGTAGACGTTGGCTGTGTCGAAGAAGTTGATCCCGGCGTCCAGCGCTTGGCGGAAGAACGGCTCTGACGCTTCTTTATCGAGCGACCAGGGGTGGGCACCACGACCAGGCTCGCCGTAGCTCATACAACCCAGGCAGATGCGCGAGACCTCAAGACCAGTGGTGCCAAGGGCGACATATTCCATAAACCACCCCTACCACAGGTCAGTTTGGTGGGCCTGCTGCCAGCCGCACCGTGGCATCGTGCTGCTGCCCTGACGGATCCAGCCAAGTCAGCCGTACCGAATCTCCCGGATGATGGCTGTTCAGCACGGTGGTCAGGCTCGCAGCGGAATCGACTGCCGTGTCGTCGACGGCCACGATGACGTCACCCGCGGCCAGCTCTGCTTGATCACCCGGCAAACCCGGGAGCACACCTGCGACGGTGGCGCCGGACACGGCCAAGCCGTACCGGGCAGTGTCTTGGACCAGGATGCCGAGCACACCAGTTGGTCCAATATGGACGGTCGCAGAACCGGCACCAGCCTCAATTTGCCTTGTGATGGCCAGTGCATCGTTGATCGGAATCGCAAAGCCTTTGCCACGAGCGGCGGATTCGAGCCGAAAGCCCGTCGAGGCTGCGGTATCAATACCGACAACCTGCCCAGCGGTGTTGACCAGCGGACCACCGGAGTCACCGGGCACCACATTCGCGGCGATCTGAATGAGGCCCGTGAGCTGCTGGATGCTGCCGTCGCGTCCGTCGCTGGCGGTGATCGTCCGATCCAGAGCAGTCACAGTGCCCGACGCAATGCTCGGGGAGCCGCCAAGGCCGCCCGCGTTGCCGACCGCCGCGACTTTGTCGCCGACTGAGACCGTGCTGGAATCTCCGATCGGCGCGGTCGGTAAGCCCGAGGCGCCATGCACCTGCAGTAAGGCGATGTCGTGGCTACGGTCATAGCCGGTCACCGTCGCCGGGTAGCGGCGACCAGTACCGACATCGGTGACGCTGATGCGGGTAGCGCCGCTGATCACATGGTTATTGGTGAGCACCTCACCGGAAGGGCTCAGCACGATTCCGGTACCAGCACCAGCGGCATTTAGATACCCCAGCTGGGTGTTGATATCCACCACACCGGTATCGAGCGCCGAAGTATTCGCCGGCCGACTTGACAGGCCCGAGGAGGGCTGCGGTAGCAACGCCGCGGACTTCGACTGCATCCAGGGCGCTAACCCCTGAACAGCGCCGACTGGTACCCCGATAAACAGCACCGCGACGATCACACTGATCAGCAGGTGCGCTGGATCGCGTCGCGGACGTGATGGTCCTGACCCCGCTGGCGGGTTACCCGGGAGGTTGGGCTCGCTCACCGCCCCTCCTCTCCGGGATCCCCGGACTCCCCCTACCTATCCGCATCACCCAAGCTACGCGCAGTTCAATCGGTGCCGGGGTCGCGGCCGGGTGTGGCGACGACCAAGCCGACGGCCTTGGCCGCGCCGGTGAGCCGCTGATCGTAAGCGATGAAGGCCGTCAGCGCGGCGCTACATGCTTCGCATCAGGTGTTCCAGCGCGCTGACCCAGGTTTCCACGATGGCGTTGTCGTCGACTCTGCTGTGCGCGGCACCCAGCAGGTTGGGAAGTAGTCGTGCTGAGATCAGGGCGCCGAGTCCGATCGTCGCGATGGCATCAGCCTGCTGGGCAGATACCACCGAGCCGGATCGGTCGATGATCCACTCAGCGAACTCGCGGTAGGTCGCCTCGACAACCTGGGCGACCGCGTCGGTGAGGATTCGCGGCCCGTGTCGAGCCTCGCTGGCCAGCAGCCGCAGAAGTTGAGCCTCCTGGTCAAGCTCGGCAAGGACGTATCGAGCGGCGATGGTGAGTTCGGTGCGCAGGTCGCCGAGGCCGGTGAACAGCCGGCGAATGTCGCGCAGGGCGGCGAGCCGGCGCAACTGCCGTTCAACCCCGGCGGTCAGGAGCGCTTCCTTGGACGGGAAATGGTGGTAGATGCCGCCAGCTCCCGGGGATAGCCCAGCAGCTTGCTCGATCCGGGTGATGCTGGTACCGCGGTAGCCATGCTCGGAAAACAGCTCCATCGCCGCGTCGATGATGCGATCCCGAGTCGCCACGGTTGACAGATCGCCCATGGCAACAAAGTATTTACTTAGGCATGTTAAGCGTCAACTTTCAGGAGCGCGGTGGCGGTGTTTTCCCAACAGGGTCGAAACCGGCTGGCCCGCACGGTTCCGCTGGCCGGGCTGGCTGGCCGAACCGCCGGTGAGGCGGTGATCGCCGCCCTGCGCAAGCGGTTGACCGGCGAGGACAGCGCCGCCGAGTTCCACGAGCGGACCAGTGAGCGTTACGCATCAATGCTCGGCCACTCGAAGGGTGTGCTGATGAAGGCTGGGCAGGTGCTGTCCTTTGTCGCGCTCGGGTCGCTGGTTCCCCCGGAGCGGCAGCGGGTCTACCAGGCGGCGATGGCTCGGCTGCAGGCCGACGCCCCGCCGATGGCCCCCGAACTGGCCGCGGCGGTGGTGGAGGCCGAGCTGGGCGCGCCTCCTGAGGAGGTTTTCGCGGAGTTCGACCCGCATGCGTTCGCGGCGGCGTCAATCGGGCAGGTCCACAAGGCACGGCTGGACGACGGGCGGCCGGTGGCGGTCAAGGTGCAGTATCCCGGGGTGGATCAGGCCATCCGAGCCGATCTGGACAACACCGAGCTACTGGCCACCTTCCTGCAGCTGGTCGGGGCGATCGTGCCCGGTTCCAACCGGGTCGATGTGCGCGCGGTGGCCCAGGAGGTGGCGGCTCGGATCGGTGAAGAGATCGACTACCGCATCGAGGCCGCCCACCAGGCCGACTTCGCGGACGCGTACCGGGATCATCCGGTCATCCGCATTCCCGAGGTGGTACCGGGGCTGTCGACCCGACGGGTGCTCACCATGGATCTCGTGGACGGTATGCGGTGGTCGGAGGCGGTGGCGGCAGATCAACAGATGCGGGACCGGTGGGGCGAGGTGATTTACCGGTTCGCATTAGGCAGCCTGCGCATAGTGGGCATGTTCCACGCCGACCCGCATCCGGGCAACTACCTGTTCCACGACGACGGTGCGGTGACATTCCTGGACTTCGGCTGCGTCAATCGGTTCACTTCGAAGCAAGTGGCGCTGATGCAACGGATTGTCGCGGCCGCGATTGCCGACGACGCCGCCGCGTTGTGGGACACCTTCGTCGAAATCGGCTTCCTGACCGCCTCCGACGCGCCCACGCCGGCTGAGCTGCTCGAATGGTACCGGGACAAGCTACAACCGTTGGTTGCCGAGCAGCCGTTCACCTACACCCCGGCCTTCGCCGCGTCCGTGGTACAGGGCTACTTCGACCGCCGGGGCACGACCGGGTCGGTGATCCGTCGCGTCGAGCTGCCCCGCGAGTACGTGTTCCTCACCCGCATCGACCTAGGGCTCACCGCCTTGCTGGCCGAACTGCAAGCCACCGGTCCGTGGGCGGCGATCCGCAGCGAATGGGACGAGAACGGACCGCCCGCTACCGAGATCGGCGAGCTCGACGCCGCTCATTGGGCGCGGCAGGGACTCAAACCAGTGGAGCCGTCATGATCCCCACCGTTGATCCGTATCCAACCTATCGTAAGCTGCGCGAACAACACCCGGTGCACTGGGACGGCGACCTGGACGCGTTTGTGGTTACCTCCTATGCCGAGGCGAACGCCGTGCTGCGCGGCCCAGGCTGGAGCAGCGACCCCAACCGCAACCCCGCACTGGCCGCGCGGATCGAGCGCGGTGAATTCGGAACTCAAACGCTGCCCCGGAGCTTGTTGAGCATGGACCCGCCCGACCACACCCGGCTGCGGCGGCTGCTCGCCCCGGCATTTACCGCCCGGGCCATCGACGCGCTGCGCCCCCGGATCGCCGCGGTAGTCGAGGCCGCGCTGGCCGGCTTCGCCACGGCGAAGGAAGTCGATGTCATCGCCGAGATCGGCTATCCGATCCCGCTCGCCGTGATGTGCGAGCTGCTCGACGTCGACATTGAGGGCGCGCAGCTGTTGCGTACCGAGACGCCCAAACTGGTGGGGATACTCGCCTTCGACCCCGACGCCGACGCAGTCCTCGCCGCCGAGGAAGCCACCGCCAGCCTCGCGCTGTACCTGCTGCCCATCCTTGGCGACCGCCGGAACCGGCCCGGCCAGGATCTGGCCAGCCAGCTGCTGTGTCTTGGAGAAAACGGAGACGCGCTGGGACTCGACGAGGTGCTGGCCACCTGCATCCTGCTGCTCATCGCCGGGCACGTGACCACCGCCAACCTGATCGGCAACGGCGTGCTGCTCCTGATGGAACACCCCGACCAGTTCCAGCTGCTCCAGCGTGACCCCGCGTTGATCAACCCAGCGATTGAGGAGATGCTTCGGTTCGAGTCCCCAGGCAAGATCGTCGGCCGGACCAGCCTCATCGACCGGCAACTGGGTAGCTGCACCATCCGCGCTGGCCAGCGTGTAATCGTCCTGCTTGGCGCAGCCAACCGGGACCCGGGGCAGTTCCCCGATCCCGAGCGCTTCGACATCACCCGAACTCCCGCCGCGCACCTTGCTTTCGGTGGCGGACCGCACTTCTGCCTCGGAGCTGCCCTATCTCGCGCCGAAGCCCAGGAAACTTTGCGACAATTGCTGCCACTACTGACCGAATGGCGACTCGCACCTGAAGCGCCCGCCTGGCGAGTTTCCGACGCCTTCCGCGCGCTCGAGAAGTTGCGCCTGGTCAGCTGAGAACCGTGCGGGTGGGGGAGGGTGGGTGCGAGATGGCGCAGGCCGTGAAAAGCATCAGGGAGTTCGGCGACCGGGGCTTCCTGCGGCGGCTGACGCTGGCCACGGCGTGGGGCGAGGGCCTCGACGGATTCGACCTCGGCGTGCTCAGCGTGGTGCTGGTGCCGTTGTCGAAGGAGCTCGGGATCTCGCCGGTGTGGGCGGGCCTGATCGGAGCGTCGTCGTTGATCGGCATCTTCTTCGGCGCACCGATCGGTGGTTTCCTCACCGACCGGTTCGGCCGCAAGCAGCTGTTTTTGATCGACATCTGCCTGTTCGTCGTCCTCGGCGTGCTGCAGGCGTTCGTCAGCGCAGGGTGGCAGCTGTTTGTGGTGCGGTTGCTGCTGGGTGTCGCCATCGGGGCCGAGTACTCCATCGGCTCGTCGATGCTCTCGGAGTTCGTGCCGGCGAACAGACGTGGCCGCCGGGTGTCCTACATGCTCGTCTTCTGGTACGGCGGCTATCTGGTGTCGGTGGCGGCCGCCTACGGCCTGCTTGAGGGCTTGGGCTGGAGTTGGCGCTGGACGCTGGCCACCAGCGCAATCCCGGCGCTGGTGGTGCTGGGGCTGCGCATCGGGTTGCCCGAGTCACCGCGCTGGCTGATGCTGCACGGGCGCACCGACGACGCCCGCGCGATCATCGACCGCTACCTCGGCGGCGAGCAGCACATGGCCGAGGCCGACTACGACTCTGACGTCAGAAACGACGCCGGCTGGCGGCAGCTGTTCGCCCCGGGGATGCGCTCGCGCACCTTCTTCGTCAGCACCTTCTATATCTGCGTGGTGACGCCGTACTTCGCGATCTTCACCTTCGCCCCGAAGGTGTTCGAGTCGCTGAAGCTGAACGAGATGGCCGGCACGATCTTCGCCAACAGCATCGCGTTCATCGGGGCGATCGCCGGCATGCTGACGATCGAGCTCATCGGGCGCCGCAAGCAGCTGATCGGTCCATTCTGGATCATGGCGGTAGCGTTGTTGGTGATCGGACTGTGGGCCGGTGCGCCGCCGATGGCGCTGGTCGGTGCCTTCGCGGTATTCGCCTTTTTCAACGCCCTGACCGGCAACCTCACCGCCGTCTACCCGATCGAGGTGTTCCCGACCGACGTACGGGCTACCGGGGTGGGCGTCGCCAATGCGTTCAGCCGGATCGGGGCGGCGGGGGGTACGTTCCTGCTCCCGGTCGGGATCGAGGCTATCGGCCTACCGTGGTGCATGGTGATCGGGGCGGCGCTGTGCGTGGTCGGCGCCGTGGTGTCCCAGGTGCTCGCCCCAGAGACCACCGGCAAGTCGCTGAGCCACACTGGAATGGTCGTCGCGCTCTCGCCGAGGGTCGCCCCGGCCTAGGTGCCGCGTGCGTGCGCGTCGGGACCTGCGGTGAAGGTCGCTACTTGACATCGGCCGAGTCAGGCGCGACTGTCCCGGTACCAGCTCAAGGATTGCTTGCGCGAATTGCCTGGATCAGCGTGATGGTCGGCGAAGCGAGAGATAGACGATACGCACCCGGCAGTGTGTTCGTCGGCCGGGAGTGGGAACTCGCCGAGCTTCGTCAGGGGTTGCACGCAGCACAGGCTGGTCGGGGGCAGCTCTTCGTCGTGAGCGGAGAAGCGGGCATTGGTAAAACGCGCCTCGTGGGGAAACTAGCGGATCTCGCGGCCAACCAAAACGTTAGGGTCTTGTGGGGGCGATGCTGGGAGGGCGAGGAGACCCCGGCTTTCTGGCCGTGGATTCAGATCTTCCGGGCCATGATGTTCAACTTGGATCTCAACTCTCTAGTCGGCACCGCGAGTGATGGACCGTTCAATCCGGCACGGATCATCCAAGAGCTTAACGGATTTCTTTGCTCTGACGCCGGCGCGCCGCCCAACCTCCCGTCGGATCAAGCGCGTTTTCGCCTGTTTGATGCTGCAACTATCCTGATCAGAACGGCGGTATCGGATAGGCCCACTGTCTTGATCTTAGAGGATCTGCACGAGGCGGATCAATCCTCGTTGTTGCTGCTTGAGTTCTTCGCGCGTCAGCTTTACGACCTGCGGGTGCTCCTGCTTGCCACCTACCGTGAACCTGAGGGCGATCTCGAAGGCATGGTTCAGGACACCGTCGCTAGAATAGCCGGAAGGGGGCACCGAATTCGTCTTTCCGGGCTTCGACGGGACGAGACTAGTGAGTTCCTGAGTCAGGGATTCGAGATTTCTCTCAGCGAAGAATCCCTTGCTGCCGTACAGGAGGGAACTGGCGGCAACCCCTTCTTTCTTGACGAACTCGCCCGCAAACTTGTGACTGACCGTCAACGTCACACGATGCCCGCCGGCGGTATGGAGGTTCCGGAAGGCCTGAGAGTTCCCATCCGCAGCCGACTCGCAACCCTGCCACCCGATGCCCAGGAACTAGTGGCCCTCGCATCGGTCATCGGCCGCGAGTTCTCGTTCGAGCTTCTGCTTGCCGCTAGCGGGCTGGACCGCAACACGCTGCTCACCACGCTCGGCAGGCTGGGTGCGCTACGGTTTGTGGATCCAGCCGGTTTTGCCCTGGGCCCCTATCGATTCGTTCATGCCCTGGTCCGGGAAACTATCTATCAGGACCTCCCGGTCGAGCAACGGTGGCGGCTGCACTGCCGCATCGGTCAGGCAATCGAAACGCTCGATTCATGTGACTTGGACAGACACCTGGACCAGCTCGCCCATCATTTCTCGGAGGCAGCAGCGTTAGGAGAGCTCGACCGGGCAATCGAATACTCGCAACGGGCGGGGCAGCGAGCCACACGTCAGTTCGGGTACGACGAAGCCATCGGTCATTACCGGCGCGCGCTTGAACTAGAGCGGGGTGCCACGCACACCGCTGAGAAACGTTTTGACCTGCTGCTCGCCCTGGGCGATGCGCAGTGGTGGGCAGGGCACATCACCGAGGCGAGTGCGACGTTTCAGTCCGCCGCCTCGCTCGCTCGGCAGTTCGAAGATCCTCACCGGCTGGCGGAGGCAGCGCTGCGGGTGGGGGAAGTCGGGTACGGGGGGGCGTACATGCAAGCCTGGTTTTTTGACCCGGCCAAAGTGGAGCTTCTCGATGAGGCGCTGGCGGCTCTCGGCGAAGCGGAGACGCCTCTCAAGGTGCGCGTGATGGCCCGGCTGTCCACCGGCTTGTATTTCTCACCGTTCGACTCGGTGTCGCGCAGGGACACGTTGAGCCAAGACGCGGTGAAGCTGGCCCGCCGCCTCGCAGACGGCCCGACACTCGGCTACGCCCTCAACGCCCGTCACCTGGCGGTGTGGAGTCCCGACAACGTCGAAGAACGGCTGGCTCTGGCCACCGAGGTTGTCGAGCTTGCCCGGCAAGCCGGTGATGTCACCCTGGAGCTGACCGGACACGTTTGGCGTCTCGCGGACCTCCTCGAGATAGGTGACGGGCCGGGCTCCGACCTCGAGATCAGCTCGTACGAGGCGCTGGCTGAACACGTGGGTTATCCAAATTACGTGGCCTACGCAGCAATGTTCCGGGCGATTCAAGCGATGTTGCGGGGCGAGTTCGCCGAGGCGGAGACCTTTGCGCAGCGTTCACTTGCGCTGGGAGACAAGGTCGGGGACGTCAATATTCGACTCTCCCACTACGTCCAAATGATGATACTTCGTGCCGTGCAGGGTAGGGCGCAAGAGACGGCCGAATATCTCAAGCTCGTGGGAGGCTGGGTTCCCTACGAAATCGACAGAATGCACGTGGGCCTGCTCTGCCTAGCTGGAGACCGTTCCGGTGCCGCGCAAGCGTTGGCCGCAATCTGGCGTGGGCGCCACAGGGTTCCGCCCGCGTTCTGGATGAGCACCGCCATAGGGATGGCATTGCTCGCCGCCCACGCCGCTGCCTCGCGGGAGGCGGTGGCCATCTACGACCTGCTTCGTCCATACGAGCGCCGCTGGGCGTTGGCTGGGCGGGACGCCGTCGCCGCGCTCGGACCCGTGGCCTATTACTTGGGGCTGCTCGCCACGAGCCTGTCCCGGCATGACGCGGCCTCTGGACACTTCGAAGTCGCTATCGAGGCCGCGGAACAGATGGGCGCTCGCCCGTATCTTGCGCTGGCTCAGGGCGCATACGGTGCCCTGCTCGCCCGCCAAGGAACGAGCGTGGATCGTCGACGGGCGACCCAGCTACTCGCGGACGCGTTGCGGGCCGCCAAGGAACTGGGAATGAACCAGCTCCGCGAGGAGGTCGTCGCTGCCCAAGTAGCGTTGCCTTCGAACGCAGGAATGGCACCGTCGCAGCCCAACGCTTACGCCGAGCATGCCGCCGTCTTCTGCATCGAGGGTGACTACTGGACCATCGGCTTCGAGCACTCGGTCGTGCGCATGAAGGATGCCGTGGGGTTGCGCTACCTGCGGAGATTGCTGGCCGCACCCGGCCGGGAGTTTCACGTTCTTGACCTCGCAGCGGGCACCACGCCGTCGCCGCACCCGGCAACCGGAGGGTATGGCGACGCACTACTTGACCCGGCGGCCAAGGCGGCCTACCGGGCCAGAATCGAAGACCTCCGCCACGATATCGAGGAAGCCGAGGAGTACCACGATCCGGAGCGGGCCGCTCGAGCACGGGCCGAAATGGACTTCATCGTCGCAGAGCTCGCCCGCGCGGTGGGGCTGGCCGGGCGGAACAGGAAGTCCGCCTCGCCGGGAGAGCGGGCGCGCTCGGCCGTCAGCAAGTCGCTGCATGCTTGCCTGAAGCGGATCGAGAAGGCTCATCCAGCGCTGGGGGCACATCTGGCGACGACGGTCAAGACCGGCTACTTCTGTTCCTACCGGCCTGAGGTGCCCGTCGAGTGGAGGACCTGACGGGCTCGGCCGAGCCGCCGGACGATGTGACGGGCTTTTTCCCAGGATGTGACTTGCCTATTCCCGCCTACCTATCCAGAGGCTGCTGATCGTCAGTGGCGGTATGGACAAGGAGCAGCGATGGGCAAGGTAGCGGACGTGTTGCGTCGGGAGCTAGCGGCGGCCAGTGCGCAGGATGTCGAGGGACTCAAGGCGTCCTGGAGCCCCGATTGCCAGAAATGGGTACCCGGCGCTTACCTGCAAGGGGCAGATCAGGTCGTGGCGTGGGACGCGGCGCTATGGGAGGCGTTCCCCGACTTCCAGGTAGTCCCGACCCAGATCATCGAGGAGGGCTCGACACTCGGCTTCCACGGCCGGGTGACCGGGACACATCAGGGAACGCTGCGGACCCCCACCGGGGACATTCCCCCGACCGGGCGGCGGGTGGACTTCACGATCAGCGGAGTCTGTGAAGTCCACGGTAGTCAAGTTGTCTCGATGCACTTGCATTTTGATCGGTTGGAGATTCTCGAGCAGCTGGGTGTAGCAGCCACCCCTGCCCCCGCGTAACAGATCGTTAGTCCTCGAGGGCGTCAGGATGGTGGTTTTGCCGCGTGTCTTGCGGTGACGTCGCTAGCGGCGCCAACCCATTCGATAATCTCGCCATTATCGTCGAGCAGCGGGACGGCTCTGGACAGGGTCCATCCCAGGGTGCCATCGGGTCGTAGCACGCGGTGTTCGAGTTCAAACACGGCTTTGGTGTGGATGACGTGCTGGATGGCCTTGGTGACCTCGGGTTGGTCGTCGGGGTGGATGTACTTGTCCAGCCAGTTCGTGCTCGGGCGCTGCGTGTCGGCGATGAACCCGCGGGCGCTCGAGCCCGGACTCGCTCATGTCACCAACTCTGACGGATACCGGCCCCGGACGCGAGACTCAGCACATGGCGTCTCGGGCCGCCCTGACGGCCAGCGGTTCAGTGTCTTGCTACCGGTCAGCAGCTCGTGCAAAGACCCAGGTACGACCGGTGCTGAGCCGCTAGCCGCAGTCGCCGGCGTTCGTCGATGGGTCACGGGTCGCCGGAAGAGTGGTGACAAGCACATCGGATACGGGCAAGCCGGCACGGGGATCGCTGGTCCGCGCGACCTTGCGCCAGCCCCATTTCTGGAAGGCTTTCTGCGCCGGGGTGGCGGCGGGCAGAACGATCAACGTGGCCCGTTCCTCGGGCCGGTTTTTCAGGATGAGGTCGTGCAACGTGGCAGCGATGCCCTGACGCCGCCATGACGCGCGCACCAGCAAGTCGACCAGCGCGAAGGTACGGCCGGGATACTCGGTGGTGACCTCGTCCGGTAGTGGGGTGGTCAGGTTGCGCCACCACGAGGTGGACAGCCGCAGCGGCATCCCGGCCGCGTAGCCAACCAGATAACCACCGTGGCGCGCCTCAGCCAGGACAAAGCCCGGCTGCCGGCGCTGGACCCGAAAGCGGCGAGCGAACAGCGCGGCATCATTGGTACGCGCGTACGGGGGGTCCGCATAGACCTCGGTGTGCAGGGCCTGCAGTTCGTCCGCGTGCGCGGCGGCCTGCGTCCCGTCGAGCAACTGGAACGTGATGCCGGTCCTGGGCACGACCGCCCTTCTCTACTGGGGCTTGATGAGCTTTTCAATACCACGCGGTAGCCCGAGCTCATCTCCTCGACCGGTGGCCAGTCAGCCGCTCATCGAGCAGATAGCCCAGCCTGCGCGACCTGCTACCCAAGTCGTCCCGTCCAGCTTTTGCAAAATCCGTCATTCACACGTCTAGCGAAAGTCGATACTTGGTCACTAAAACTGTGCTGTGGCGGTGCAGTAGTGCACGGCCACAGCACAGTTTCAGCGATCATGAACCTTGCGCCTCCAACGGGGTGAATTGTGCATGCACAGAGAAATTGTGGTGCTCTGAACAAAACGAGGGGTCAATATAACAGTTCTTGCCGGAGTCGCTCCTCTTGCTCGAAAAGCTCAGCCTCACGCTCGTCATTCTCAGCCATCGCGCGTGCCTCTGCCGCTTGTGCCAGGTGATGACCCTTGCACTGCTGCGCTTGGCCTTCTTTGCGAAGGTCATCACTGCCGGTCAGACTGCCCAGCGTCTCTTTGATCTTGCCCTTGGCCTTATCAGCGGTACTCATGTCCGTTCCGTCTCTCTTATGAGCCTTGGGCCTGAGTACCCAAATTGCGAACGCTTCAAGCAGACCGCCTCCGGTACCGCGTCACGGTGCCGGCGTCGCCGTCCACGGTGATGAGTTGGCCGCTGCTTAGCCGTTGGGTGGCCACGCCGGTGCCCAGCACGGCGGGGATGCCGTACTCGCGGGCCACGATCGAGCTGTGGCTCAGCGGTCCGCCGACGTCGGTGACCACGCCCGAGGCCATCGCGAACAGCGAAGTCCACGCCGGGGTGGTCATCCGGGCGACCAGTACGTCACCGGGTTGCATCTGGCCGAACTGTTCCGGGCCGGCGAGGACTCGGGCCGGGGCGGTGACCTGCCCGGAGCTGGCGCCGATCCCGGTGATGGTGGCGCCGGTCTGCTTCTGATCGCCTGCGGGCATCGCCCAGGCCAGCATGCGCTGGATCCAGTCGATCTCGGGCAGCAGCTGCGGGGCGGTGGCCGTCCGCTGGCCGCGCCAGAGCAGCTTGCGCTGCTGCACGGCGTCGGTGAACGGGGTGCGCGTGGAGCCCTTAGCGGCGGGCAGCAACTCGGCGCGGCGCAGCCAGAACACGTCCGCCGCGCTGGTAATGATCCCAGCCTCGGTAAGCCGATGCCCGAGTTCGAGTAGTAGGCGGCGTATCACCGGCCAGGCCAGGCCGATATCGGCCAGGGCATCCTCGCGGACCGGTGCAAGGGCCTGCGCCCAGCGCAGCAGCCGGGTGAACCCGGCGCGGCGGACCGGGTCGAGCCGGCCCAACACCGCCCGGGTGTGCTCCTCGCGGCGTGCGGCCGAGTCAGCCTGTCGTTGGTGCGGGTCATTACCCTGCCCACGCAAATAGAACCGCAGTGTTTCCAGCACCGGGGCGGGGTCGTCGGCGGGCACTGGGCTGGCGAAGTCGAGGTTGAATACCACGTGCCCGTGCCGCTGCAGGTGGTCGCGCAGGCGGGTGAGCCAGGCCCGCCACAGCTCGCCATTGATACCAGCCGGGGCGACTCCGGCGCGGACCGCGTTGAGCAGCGCGTCCGGCGCAGCGTCGGTGAGCGCGGCGGCCAGCTCCGGGTGTCGCCGGGTCCACACCGCGAGGTTGTACAGCGACTTCTCGGCGCGGATGGGCTCGCTGTCGTAGCCCAGCAGGAATGCCACCGCCGGTGGGTCACCGGCACGGCGGACCAGCCGCTCGTAGTAGGCCCGGAAGGCGATCTCACTGATCGCCGCGAGTGGGACGATGGACTGCATGGCGGTGTAGTAGACGGTGCCGGCATCCAACAGCTCGGACACGCCGTCGAGCACTTCGGTGCCGGACAGCTCGGCGACGGGTTTGACCTCCCAGGCCCCGACCGCCTGGGCGTAACGCGGGTGGGAGTGGTGGCGCCATCCCGCCACACCCAGCTGCGCATCGCCTTTCAACAGTTTGACCATCGCGACCGGCGAGAGGCATAGCATTCGCCAGAGCCCGGTGCTGCGGTAGTAGTAATAGGCGTAGCCGTTGACCGTGGGCATCCTGATGTCGCCGTCGTGCACCATCCCGGCACCGAAGACGTGTGTCATCAGCGCGCTCAGTGACCGGGTGACCGAGCCGTCGATGAGGTCTGCGAACAGCGGGGTCAGCGGGTCGGGCAGCTGCTCGACGATGCTGGCGCGGAAGTACATCCCCTTTGGGTAGGGCACCGGCCAGTTGGTGGGGGTGTCGCCGGTGGGCTCGGGCAGTGCGGTGATCGGGCGGGATTGCACGATCAAGAACTGCCCATGCGCGTGCACCCATTCAATGTCTTGCGGGGATCCGTAGTGCGCCGCGATCCGCGCGCCGATGCCGGCCAGCTCGGCCGCCTCCCGGTCGTCAAGTACCGGGCGCTTGCGGCGCTCCACTGGCACGGCGAGCTCTTCGGTGCCGTGTTCGGCATAACCGGTCATCACTGTCTTGTCGGCAATACGCCGGGACAGGATTTGCCCGTTGGCAATGTTGAGCACGAAGTCGTCGGTGCTGACCGCCCCGGACACGACCGACTCACCCAGCCCCCACGCGGCGCTGATCACCAGCTGGTCCCGGCGCCCGTTGGCGGGATTGGCGGTGAACAACACTCCGGCGGCGTCGGCCTCGACCATCGCCTGCACGACCACGGCCAGGCGCACCGAAGCCGGGTCGATGCCCTGGCGCGCCCGGTAGGCCATCGCTCGCGCGGTCCACAACGACGCCCAGCAGATCTTGACCGCGTCGTGCAGCGCTTGCACCCCGCGCACGTTGAGGTAGGTGTCCTGCTGGCCGGCGAAGCTGGCCTGTGCCAGGTCCTCGGCGGTGGCCGAGGAACGCACCGCTACCGCCGTCTCTTGACCCAGCCGCTGGTAGGCCGCGGTGATCTCGGCCGTCAGCGCCGCCGGCAGCTCGTGGCCGGTGAACAGGGCGCGAATCTCATTCTCCGCCCGCTGGTAGGCGGACGGCTCGGCATCGGCGGCCAGCGAGGCCAACGCGAAGACGTCGGCACCGAGACCGCTGACCTGGACGAACTCGTCGTAGGCCGCGGTGGTGAGCACGAACCCGGGCGGGACCGGGAACCCGGCCGCGATCAGCTCGCCTAGGTTGGCAGCCTTGCCGCCGGCCAGCTCGATGTCGATTTTGCGTAGCTCGGCCAGCGACGCGGTGTACACGGCCATGGCTGAATGTCCTTAGCTGGGAAGGCGCACCGGCGCATCGCCCGTCACCGCGATCGCCATGCTGCGCCGGAACCGCTCGTACATCGCGATCACTTGGGGGGCCAGCGCGGCGAGCGTGCCGGTATCCGGCGGTCCCGGCGGCTGCACCGCGTGGCGAACGACGTGAGCGAGCGCGGCCGCAGCCATCTGCGGTGATACCGATGGCGCGGCGGCCGGCGGGTAGAGGTAGAAGCCGGCCTGGACCGCGTTGAGCACATAACGCTGTGTCTCGGCGTCCAGGTCGGTGCGCATCAGACCGCGATCACGCAGCAGTTCGAACAGCTCATCGGCAAGGTCAATCTTCAGCTTGCGCAGCGGCTGGCCAGCCGAATCCCCGGCCAGCTCGCCCAGCACCTCGACATCGCCGGTGAACATCGCCCGCAGCAGCGGGCGGCCCATCACCGCCAGATACGTCACCCGAGCCTGCTCGGCGGGCAGGATCGCCGCCGGGTCGGCGCGCATTGCGGCGACCAGCCCGTCGACCAGTCCCAATGACTCGCGCATCAACACGCACATGAACAGCGCCGCGCGGGTGGAGAAGTGCAGGTACACAGTCCCCTTGCCGATCCCGGCGTGGCGGGCGACCTCCTCGATACTCACCCGCTTGTAGCCCCAGCGCAGCACCAACTCAGCCGCCGCATCCAAGATCCGCTCAGCCCGCTGCTGCTGTTTAGCCGCTGCCATGCCATCCACTCCGGGGAGTGACCAGATTTCGCAATTGGTCAAACGGTCACTTTAACGGGGACAAGAGGAGGCGTGTCAAGCCGGGAGGCTGCACACAGTTCTCCCTGGCGTTCCCGGTACCCGCCCGATCTACTTGTTGGCTGTGAGCCATGTGCGATGGCGCCTCCAATCCGCGCCAAGTCCCCGTGGGGAGGGACGAGAAGACGGCGACCAACCCGGCCGCCGGGGCGCGTTGGCCGGCCTGATTCCGGGCCTGTTTGTCGACGTCGCGCTACCGATCGCGACCTACTACCTGCTCACGGAACAGGGGCCTG
>DATELN010000199.1:0-2087 GCA_035276605.1 Pseudonocardiaceae bacterium
CCCTTCAGGGGGAACTGCCAGAGCCTCTCTATGAGCACTTTGTGGTGATCAATGGTCGGCGCTGGCCACCCAAGCAGGTTCTAGCCCTGGTAACTGGGCTGGACCGGGCTGACTTCACAACACATCAGGCGCGTCGTGCGCTGACCCGTCTTGGTTTTCCGGCTGGACGCGTGGCAAGCCCCCGGAGACGCCACCAGGCGACACCCGCAGCCGCTGCACGAACGACCACTGCCCCCAACACGGCCGCGGACCCGGTGCCCTTGGCAGAGGCATTGCGTCCTTTCATTGGGCTGTGGGTGGCGGTACGCGGTGATGACGTCCTAGTCGCGGCTCCCTCACCGAAAGAGGTTGTGGCCTGGCTGGCACAGCACCGGCAGCGCGCACAGTCGATGTTTCGCGTCGTGGACTCCGAGCAGGTTGTCACCGGCGCGGCACCACAATGAGGTTTCCGTTCCGTGCGCTTCCAGCTGCCGGTGGCGGCGTCCAGACACCGCGGCCCGTTGTCGACATTGCCTTGGAAGGACTCGAGGCAGCTCCCATAGAGTGCCTGCTCGATACAGGTGCACTTCGCACCAGGATGAGTGCGGAACTTGCCCCGCTCGCTGGCGTCGAACTGCCCGGCGATCTGACCGAAGAGTTCTACGTGGGAGGGCTGAAAACTACCGGTACGCTGGCTCGCGTCAACCTTACAGTGACCGAGGGCGCGGATGAATTCTCCTGGGACGCGCCGGTCTGGTTCTGCGACCCGTGGTTCTACCCATTCGGCCTAGCTGGGTTGGAGGGCTTCTTGCATCACTTTCTCGTGACAATCCACGCCAATGACGGATACCTTGAAATTGAGCCAGAGCCGCGGCTCAAGCAGGCGCAATAATCCTCCTGACACTAAGACCGGCGCGCCAGCGGAACAGTCCAATAGCACATGCTCGTACTGCGCAATTACTGCAGGCGCCTCAACCCACATGTGGCTTGCAGAGCCGGTTAGCGTCCGTGCTGGCGCTTGGCGTGAGTGCGAGCTTGCGCGGGTTGGGGAAGCCGAGCCCGGCATAGCCGGGTGCGCGTTTGGCGAGCATGGCGGCGAGGACGCCAGTCCGCTCATCGAGGTAATCGTGGACTTCGGCCGTGGTCTTGTTCTCATCCGACCGCAGGATCCGGCCCACGTACTGGGTCAGGCTTCCCTTATTGGCGACAGGCGTGGCGAGGAACAAGGTATCCAGGGCCGGGCAGTCGAAGCCTTCGCCAGCGTAGGGACCGGTGGCCACGACCAGGAGCGGTGGCCCGCCGGGCTGCGCTGCAGGCGGGCAAGCGCTGCCGCGCGGCTCTTGGCACCCATCCCGCCGCGAAGAATAACCGGCTCGTGCCCGGCGTCGCGCAGCAAGTCGGCGAGCTCTTCCAGATGGCTGGTCCGGTTGGTGAGGACCAGGCAGTTGCGGTCTTTGCTGAGTGCGGCGAGGACGTCCGCGATGACCTGTCGGGTGCGCTGCTCATCAGCGGCCAGGTGCCGGTAGATGGCGGTCATGCCGCCAGGGCGGGAGGGATCGGCGTCGCCGTCGTACCGGTAGGCAGTCGGGTGAACGTACAACACGGGGGTGGGTCGGCCGGTGCCTATAAGCGTGTCCTGGCCGGCTGCGCGGCAGAGTGCGATGGTGTGCCGGACCGGCCCCACTTGCATGGCGATCAGGTCATCGAGCTTGTCGCGGCGGTAAGGGGTGGCGGTCAGGCCGAGCCAGCGCCGTGCCGGGATCTGCTTGACCGCGTGCTCGAACGCGGCGGCCGGGACGTGATGGCATTCGTCAGCGACGACAAGGCCGTACTCGGCGGTCAGCTCCGCGACGTCGTCGCGGCGGGACAGGGTCTGGAAGGTGACGACATCGATGGAGCCGCGCAGCTTGGCCCGGCCGCCGCCGAGCTGCCCGGCTTTGACGCCGAGGAACTCGGCGATCCTGGCTCGCCACTGGTCCGCGAGCGTCTTCCGGTCCACCAGGACGAGAGTGGAGACTTGATGCGCGGCGATGACCGCGCACGCCATTACGGTCTTGCCCGTTCCGGGCGGCGCGACCAGCACTCCCAGATCATGCCCGGTCAAGACC
>DATELN010000200.1:0-9132 GCA_035276605.1 Pseudonocardiaceae bacterium
CGCATGCAGCCGCCGCCGGGTCGCCGGGTCCAGCCCGTCCTCCAACGCGTCTCGCAACAGGATGTGCCGGAAGCGCAACCGCTCGCCGTGGCGGGTCAGGATCCCGGCCCGCTGGGCCGTTTCGAGCTGCCCGAGCATGTCAAGCTCCGCCCGGCCGGACACCAGTGACAGCACCACCGGATCGATGTCGCGCCCGCCGACCGCGGCAATCCCCAGCAGCTCTCGGACAGGAGGCGGCAGCGGCTGCAACCGCCGGCCGGCGGCCTGACGCACGCCCGCCGGCAGCGGCTCACCAGGGCCGAGGCCAGCCAGCTCGGTGACCAGGAAGGGGTTGCCATCGGTGGCCTCCCGGACCGCCCGCAGCTGTGCCTGTTCCGGCCGGGACCCGGTCCGCTCGGCCAGCAATCGCGCGATCTCAGCGTCGGCCAGGCCGGTCAACGCCAGTGTCATGGCGCTGCGACGCAGCCGCTCGATGATCTCCGCGCCGGCGCCCGACTCGGCATCGGTTGGCCGGTACGCCGCGACCACCAGCAGCCGCGCGGTCCGCGCCGCGCGAGCCAGAAACTCCAGCAGCAGTAGCGATGACGGGTCCGCGGCGTGCACATCATCGAGCACGATCAGCACCGGCCGCACCAGCCCAGCCCCGGTCAGAAACTGGGCCACCGCGTCGAAGCGTTCGAAGCGGGCCCGCTGCGCGGCTGGCGACTCCACTTCCGCTGTGGTGGTCAGCAGCTCGACCGGTGCTTCCGGCAGGGCCCTGAGCACCTCGATCCAAGGCCAGAATGGCGGCGCCCCGCCCGCTTCCCAGCAGCGTCCCCAGTACACCGTGATGCCGTCGGCGATGGCCTGCGCGGCTAGTTCCTCGGCTAACCGGGTCTTACCGATGCCGGGCTCCCCGGTGACCAGCACCACCCCGCCTGCACCGGCCACGGCTTCCTCGAGCGCAGCCAGCAGTCGGGACAGCTCGGACTCACGGCCGATGAACGGCCACCACGTCCGCACCACTACATAAGGCTAAGCGGATGTGGTGACACTGCCCTCAGGTCGTCAGATGGGCGCGGAAGAAGTCCACAATCCGCCGCCAGCCGTCGACCGCGGCCTCCGGACGGTAGGACGGCCGGTCGACGGCGAAAAACGCGTGCCCGGCGCCGTCGTAGGTGTGGAACTGGTACTGCTTACCCAACCGGTCCAGTTCCGCGGCGAGTGCGGCGGTCTCAGCCGGGGCCGGGTTCTGGTCGTCGGCGCCAAACAACCCAAGCAGCGGGCAGGATAGCTGCGCCGCCAAGTGCAGGATCGGTTTGATCTGCCTTGGCATGCCGGGTGGTGGGTCGTTCACCACGAAACCGCCGTAGCAGTCCACCGCGGCGTCCATGGGCAGCGAGCAGGCCGCCAGGAAGCTGTGCCGGCCGCCGGAGCAGTAGCCGATCACGCCGATTCTGCCGTTCGCACCGTCGGAGTTCTTGAGGCGTCCTGCGGCCCCGGCGACGTCCCCGACAAGGCGCTCGTCTGGTACCCCACCAGCCGCGCGCACGGTGGCCGCCGCCTCGCCCGGGTCGGCGCCGAGAGCCTCCCGGGAGTACAGGTTCGGGCATAACGCAGCAAATCCCTCCGCCGCGAACCTGCGCACGATCTCCTTGGTGGCCCAGTCGTAGCCGGGCATGTGGTGGATGACGACCACGCCGCCGCGCGGGCCGCCTGCGAGCGGCTGGGCGAGGTATGCCTCGATCTGGTCACCGCCGTGCCCGGTGATGGTGACGGTCTGGGCCGTCATCGCGCCTTGGCCATGCGTAGTCATCTGACCACCCTATAGCCGTATCAAGCTGGTGTCGCAGCGTGCTTCCGTGCAAACCATTGGTAACAGCATGCCAAATAATGAGCCGATACCACTCGATCGAGCTAAGCAGGCCGCGCTAGAGTCGTCCATCTGCCAACAGCCCGCATCCGCCAGGGTGGCCATTTGATGATCTACCCGAAGTTGATGAGTTACTCCAAGCTGAGCGACCAGGCGGCCGCTGTCGCCGTCGCGCTGGGTGAGCTTGACGTGCGCCCCGACGATCGGGTGCTAATCATGCTGCCCGATGGTCCCGGCTTCGCGGACTCCTTCACCGGCGTGCTGCAGCAGGGTGCAGTGCCGCTGCCGGTGAACCCGCTGCTTCCGGTGCGTGACGTGGTATCCCTCGCCGCCGATGCAGGTGCTTGGCTGGTGCTCGCTTCGGTGGACCGGATCGTCGCGCTGGCCGAGCTAGACGCCGAGCCACCCGCACTGATCGATGGGCCGCACGGCTTGTGGGCTGCCGCATTGCGACTGCGCGTCAGCCGAAGTGCGCCCAGGGAGCCCGCAAGAGGTCTCGGGTGATCTCCATCTGGCCGCGGTGTTGAGCGAGCTCCTCGTAGATGTGCAGCAGCGCGCCGCCCTGGGTGCGCCCCCACGGCAACGTCGAGGCCCCGGGGCGAGGCTGACCGCGTGGCGGCTCGAACGGTTCAAGCGCCACGATGTCAGCGCGCAATCGTTGCCGAGCTCGTTGCGTGGCCGCGATGAGGTCATCGACGCGTCCGGATGCGCGGAATTCCGCAGGTCGGTCGCGAACGATGGTGCGGCCAGCGACAACCTCGCCGCCCCAGTACTCCATGACGCCGAGACAGTGGGTGAGGATCGCGAATGGCGAGTTGGCGCCCTGCAGGTCAGGCCGGCGGTTGGCGAGGTCGTCGCCGAGTTCGCCGACGATGCGCACCATACCGTCGAGCGCATCATCCAGATAAGAAAGAAAGTCATCGATCGAGATCATCCCGCGCTTCCCGCCCCTGCTGGCCGATCGACGCGACCAGCTCGACAGTGATCTCTTCGAGCGAGCCCACCACCACGTCGGCCAGGGCCAACGCATCCGCCGTCGGGGGAAAGGCCTCATGGGGTACGGCGACCACACCGAGACCGGCCGCAGCAGCCGACCTCAGCCCGTTGCTGGAGTCCTCGATCGCGACAGCGTGCGAAGGCTGCACCCTGAGCTGCTGCACCACGGTCTGATACACCGCAGGTGACGGCTTTCCCGCGGCCACCTGCTCGGTGGAGACGCTGACCTTAAACCGTTGCGCCAGCCCAGCTGACTCCAGCACGGAGTCGATCAACCGCCGCGGTGAGGACGACGCGAGTCCCAGCGGCCACCGGCGTCCTAGCCGCTCGACCACCTCCACCGCACCCGGAAGCAGCGGGAGCCGGGTGCCGTACTGCTCGGCCATCCGGTCGACAACAGTGACCGCCACGTCTTCGGGCTTGCCAGGCACGCCCACCACGTCAGTGAGGTACGCCGACCACTCCGCCGTGCTCATGCCCTGCATCGCTCGGGTCGCGTCGGCGGGCCAGGGCCGGTCTGCTTCACGGGCTAAGCCGCGCCGGACGACATCCCACAACTGCTCAGAATCCACCAGCACGCCGTCGAGGTCGAAGACCACCGCCTGCACGCCCTCAGCCATCTGCCTCCCCTTATCCCGCGGGGATGAGGCCGATGACGGTTAGTCATGCCGGCAGCGGCACGTCCTGTTCCTCCAACAAGACGACCCTAATCCAGCCCTGGTCGTAAGGTTCGATGTGAACCTTCGCCACGCCCATGCCGTCGGCGATGCGGTCCGCCTTCGCCTCGAAGTCCCCGACAACCTGACCCGGAAGCATCTCCACCAGCAGGGTTACCGGCGGCCCAAGATCCACCGAATGCATCTGCGGGGCCACGGTGAGGGGTATCCGGCCGGCCGTCACAGAGTGGCGCGCCAGTTGGGCACTATCCGCCGCGTCTGCCCACTGCCAACCCAGTTCGGTGGCCCACCGTGCCAGCTCGCGCTCCTCTCGCTGGCGTTGTAGCCAACGCGGTTCCCACCAGGAACGAGCGGCGTATTGCCCGGCGCGCCGCTCAACTCGCCTCGCGGTCACACCGCTCGCAACGAACGTCATGACAAATCCTTTCCATCCCGATTCGAGGATGTACCCGCCGGAAGATCGACCCAAACACAGCTGGCGAGACGGTATGCGCGGAAAGGATGGTCAGGCCACACTCATGATCGTCAATTGGGAAGGACCAGCCGCGGCTAGTGCGGCTGGTCCTTCCGAAACAACGATCGTGACGGACAACGACGGCGGCGCCGAGATCGTGAGAACTCGACGCCGCCGCAGCGGTCAGTGTCCGCCCGAACCGCCCGAACCGCCGCCACCGAGGAGGCCGCCGCCGGTGAGACCGCCCAGAAGGCCGTCGGTGGGGCCGCCGTTGCTTGGGGGCGTCTGGTCGTGCTGCCCGCTGCCCGAACCGCCCTGCGCTGGGTCACTAGGCCGCTGGTCCTGGCCCGGGTCGAACGGACTGCCCTGACTGGGCTCGGCCATAGCCGGGCTGGCAGCCATGACTTCCAGGCCAGCCACACCCGATGCTGTGGCGAACACGAGAAGGGACAAAGCCGCCGCCCTCGTCAACTTACGCGCCATGCCGTGCGCCATAATTACTCCCTGTAGTTCGTCGAACTCATATGGTCACCGCGGTTGATATCATGCTTGGTTGAGGAGCCTGTCCGGGGGTCACAGGTCTGTACCTACAACGAGGTGACCACCCGTGGGATCCGGTGGATAGCCGGACTAAGAGTTTTTCGGCCCGTCCGGTGTGGGAGCAGGGTGGACCCAGGGCTGGACGCGGGCAGCTTCGAAGGAGCCTACGCAGGCCGCGGCCGGGAAGCAGCGCGGCGCAGGCTAACCCCGCCAGCAGGGCCGCGGCGAACACCGCGAGGATCGTGCGGTGGTCGTAAAGGATGGCGTCCCGGTTGCCGCGCAGATCGAGTAGCCGACCGAGGATGGCGACGCCGATGATTCCGCCGAGGTAGCGCATCGTCGAGCTCGTCCCGGCGGCCACGCCGCTGCGTTTCGGGGCCAACCGCGCCGAGTGCGGCATTCTGAGCCGCTGGAGCGGCAAGCCCGATTCCGCCGCGCGCGAAGCATCGAGCCGGGCTGATCAGCACCGCCGCGGGCGCGGGTATCCCATGACACCAGCGATGCTGCCCGCGACGACCATGAACCCCGCAACAACCCACAGGCCGGTGCGGAAGCTGCCCGTCAAGCCCTGTAACCAGCCCGTGAGGTAGGGGCCCAGGAAGCCGCTGAGGTTGCCGAAGGAGTTGATCAGTCCGATACCAGCCGCAGCACTGACGCCGGTGAGAAGGGTGTTCGGTAGCTGCCAGAACACCGGGATGGCGGCGTAGACACCGATCGCGCAGACCGTGATGCACGCCATCACGAGCAGCGGGGAGTTCATGTACAACGCGGCCGCGATCGCCACCGCGCCCACGAAAGCGGGGATGGCGACATGCCTGGCCCGCTCACCGGTGCGGTCGGAGTGTCGGGCCCACAGCACCATCGCCACCGATGCGAACGCGTACGGAACGGCGGTGATCAGCCCGATCTCGACGAGCGACAACGTCACCTGGAACTGCTGCTGAAATCCCTTGATCACCTGGGGCAGGAAGAAGGCCAGAACGTAGAGTCCGAACACGATCCCGAAGTAGACGACGCTCAGCGCGATCACTCGTGGGTTGGTCAGCGCCGCGCGGATCGGCACCTCCCTGCCCACTTCGCGGGCGTCCTCCGCGGCGAGCTGGGCCTCCAGCGCGGTTCTCTCCTGCTCGGTGAGCCAGGTCGCGTCGCGGGGGCGGCTGGGCAGCAACGCTAGGACGAGCAGGCCGGCCACCACGGCGGGCACGCCTTCGACGAAGAACATGAACCGCCAGCCGGCATCGAAACCGAGCACCCCGTCGCCGTGCTGGATCAGCAACGTGGAAAGCGGGCTGCCGATCACCGAGGACAGCGGGACGGCCAGGACGAACAACGAGACGATCTTGGCGCGCTGCGCGCGGGGGAACCAGTAGGTCAGATACAGGATGATCCCCGGGAAAAACCCGGCCTCGGCCACGCCGAGCAGCACGCGCACGAGGTAAAAGCTGATCTCGCCTTCGACGAATGCCGTGGCTGACGCCACCAGGCCCCAGGTGACCATGATCCGGGCGATCCACACCCGGGCGCCGACTCGGTGCAGGATGATGTTACTGGGCACTTCGAAGAAGAAGTAGCCGAGGAAGAACAACCCGGCGCCCAGCCCGTACGCCGTGGCGCTGAGCCCAAGGTCGGCGTTCATCGTCAACGCGGCGAACCCGACGTTGACCCGGTCCAGATAGTTGATCAGGTAGAGCAGCCCTAGAAACGGCACCAACCGGAGGGCGATCTTGCGAACCACGTGGCTTCCGACCGCCGCCGGCTGGCCGGACTGCTGTGCCACGGCGACTCCTTAGTCGTCATAAGCTTTGTGCAGGGTGGTGCACCTGCTGGGATTGTCGCCTAGGCACGCTTTACTCTGTTCGACTGGTGCATTCGGATCGCCGATGAGTATCAGACCCGGGCGACAGATTGCGCCACTTGGCAGCGCCTACTACGCCAACTGCCCCGCCTTCCGCTCAGACCTGTCTATTCGCAGACTGCGGCTTACGGGGCCTCCGGGAAGTGGCAGGCGACGCGGTGGGCGGGCGCGAGTTCGGTTAAGGGCGGTTCTTGGGTGCGGCAGATAGGTTGGGCTTTCCAGCAGCGGGTGTGGAAGCGGCAGGCGGCAGGCGGGTTGAGCGGGCTGGGCACGTCACCGGTGAGCCGGATACGGCTGCTGCGCCGCGCCGGCTCAGGCACGGGCACCGCCGAGAGCAGCGCCACCGTGTACGGGTGCATCGGCTGGGAGTAAACGGCATCGCGGGTACCCAGCTCGACGATCTTGCCGAGGTACATGACGGCGACACGGTCCGAGACGTGCCGCACCACCGATAGGTTGTGGGCGATCAGCAGGTAGGTCAGGTGCAGCTCGTCTTGTAGGTCCTCCAGCAGGTTGATCACCTGGGCCTGGATCGAGACGTCCAGCGCGGAAACCGGTTCGTCGGCCACGATCAGCTTCGGGCGCAGCGCCAGGGTGCGGGCGATGCCGATGCGCTGGCGCTGCCCGCCGGAGAACTCGTGCGGGTAGCGGTTGTAGTGCTCGGGGCTCAGGCCGACGAGTTCCAGCAGCTCCTGCACCGCTGCCCGGACCCCGCCGGGCGGATCGATGCCCTGGATCCGGAATGGCGCAGCGACGATGGTGCCCACCGTGTGCCGCGGGTTCAGCGACGAGTACGGGTCTTGGAAGATCATCTGGATATCCCGGCGCAGCGGGCGCATCCGCCGCGCGGGCAGGTGGGTGATGTCGCGCCCGTCGAAGACGATCGACCCGGCGGTCGGCTCCAGCAGCCGGGTGAGCAGCCGCCCAGTGGTCGTCTTGCCGCAGCCCGACTCGCCCACTAGGGCCAGCGTCTCGCCCCGCAGCACGTCGAAGTCCAACCCGTCGACGGCCTGCACCGCGCCAACGCGGCGCCGCAGCAGGCCCCGGCGGACCGGGAAATGCTTGCGCAGCCCCGACACTCGCAGCAGCGGCACGCTGACAGCGTCGGTCGGATCTCGCGAGGTGCGCGATGCGCCGACTCGCCGTATCCATTCCATCAGTGACCAGCACCTTATCCATATCGGGTAATGAATTTCGCCGAGAGCATATTTCCTGTCCTTGCGCAGTCTTCACGCGCACGTTCCGAGATTGTCAGTGGCGAATTGTAGTGTTCTCGTCGTGAGCGTTCGGCAACTGATTCCGAAGCACCTGGCGGATATCCCACCAGGTGCCGAGCTAGCGCGCATGTTAGCCAAAGCCGCGAAACGCGCCGGTGATTCGCGTCCGATCGATCATATCCACGCGGAGTTGTTCCTCGGGATGACCGACGGAACCTACACCGGGCTCGACGACACCACCATCCTCGAACGTCTCCGGACCCAGGTTGACGCCGAGGTACCGCATAGCAAGGGACCCGACGCCCTGCCTACGCCGCTTGACTGGGCTGGGCTGGAGTTGCGAGTTGGCCTGTGCACCCTGCTTGGTCACGACCAGCATCCAGCGGAGATAGCCGGGTGGGGACCGGTGCATGCCGAGCTGGCCCGCGACCTGGTCACCACTCTGGGGGCGGCGCAGTGGCGATTTGTGGTCACCGATGAGCGCGGGGACCCGACCCACTGGGGGATCACCCGCGCCCGCCCGCCCGGCCGGCGCCGCTGCTCGCGCCACGAGCTGCCGGGCCATCGTGGAACTCCAAGTCCCCGCCACCGTGCTGCACACGCTGAAAGCCGAGCCCGGCACGCTGGGCGGCTGGGCACCGGTGGTCGCCGACCTAGCTCGCCAACTTGCCCACGACCTACCCAACCAAGGCAGGGATGATCCAACTCGGCGGGCACCCGGCGCGGTGCTGCGCCGCTACCTGGAGATTCGTGACCGGTTCTGCGTCATGGTCGGCTGCCGAGCCCCCGCCCACGCCACCGATGCCGACCACACCTGCGACCACGCCTTCGGCGGCCCCACAACCGGACCCAACCTGGGATCCGCCTGCCGCCATGATCATCAATTGAAAGAAGGCGGCTGGCGCCTGCACCAGCCCGAACCTGGCGTCTTCCGATGGACCAGCCGGTTGGGGCACACCTACCACCGGCGCCCACGATCATGATTTTGTCGGACGATGACTGGGAAAATGGGAACCACTCCTTTCCAAGCGGGGCCCACACCCACCACCTCACATCAATACCGACGACGACGACGCCCCGCCGTTTTGACCACCGAATCACAACCGGGGCCGGATCTCGTCGTCGAAGATCTGCGCCCGCTGCGCGTCGGGCAGGTGGCACGCAACCAGGTGGCCCGCAGAGCCCGTAGGCCGCAGCTCAGGCCGCGTCGTGCTTGACTGGGGCTGTACGTAGCGGCAGCGCGGGTGAAACGGGCAGCCAGGCGGGACGTTGATCAGGCTCGGTGGACTGCCCGGGATCGGTGCCAGCCGCTGCGATCGCTCGCGGTCCCAGCGCGGCATCGACCCGAGCAGGCCCCAGGTGTAGGGGTGCTGGGGTGAGGTGAACACCTGGGGCGCCGGCCCGTACTCGACGGCTCGTCCCGCGTACATCACCAGAATGTCGTCGGCCACCTCGGCCACCACGCCCAGATCGTGTGAGATCACCAGCACCGCGGCAGGCAGGTCGCGAATCAGATCCAGGATTTGAGCCTGCACTGTGAC
>DATELN010000201.1:0-8070 GCA_035276605.1 Pseudonocardiaceae bacterium
GCGCGGGCCGACGAAAGCGCCTTGCGATGACCGACGCTAGAGCGGTCCCATTTTACTGCCCGTACTGCGGAGAGGAGGACCTGCGGCCGCACGAGGATCCGCCCGCAGCGTGGCGTTGCGCGGACTGCCAGCGGGTATTTGTAGTCCGCCTGGTCGGACTCGTCGCGCAGATGATGCGATGACCGTCGATCTGGAGCAGTTGGCGCGGCAGGCTGGCCGGGAGCTGGAGTCAGCCCCGGCCCAGGAGATCGTGCGCTGGGCGGTGCAGACCTTTGGCGCCCGGCTCGCGGTGGCGTCATCCATGCAGGACGCCGTGCTCGTGCACCTGGTCTCGCAGGTCGCCGCGGGCATCGACGTCTTGTTCGTCGATACCGGATACCACTTCGCCGAGACGTTGGGTACCCGCGACGCTGTGGCGACGGTCTACGACGTGAACCTGATCACCCTGAGACCCCGCCAGACCGTTGCCGCACAGGACGCCACGCACGGGCCCCAACTGCACGACCGTGACCCCGACCTGTGCTGCGCGCTACGCAAGGTGGCACCACTGGATCGCGCGCTGGCCTGCTACGACGCCTGGGCCACCGGGCTGCGTCGCGCCGAGGCACCTGGCAGGGCCGGTACACCGGTGGTGTCCTACGACGCCCAGCGCGGCAAGGTCAAGATCGCCCCAATCGCCGCCTGGACCGACACCGACGTCGATGACTACATCACTGCACATGCCATCCTGACCAACCCGCTGCGCAGCGCCGGGTACCCGTCGATTGGCTGTTTCCCGTGCACCCGTGCGGTGGCCAGCGAGGATGACCCGCGGGCCGGGCGCTGGGCCGGCTTGGCCAAGACCGAATGCGGGATACACACATGAGCCAGGGCGCCACCGTATGGCTCACCGGCTTGTCCGGTGCAGGCAAGACCACGATTGCTCAAGCGGTAGCCGATCAATTGCGTGGCGCCGGCCGAGACGTCGAGGTGCTCGACGGTGACGAGCTGCGCCGCGGGCTGTCGGCCGGGTTGGGGTTTTCCCGCGAAGATCGGGACATTCACGTGCGCCGGGTCGGATTCGTGGCCGAGCTGCTCGCCCGGCATGGCGTTGTCACATTGGTTCCGGTCATCGCGCCGTACGCGGCTACCCGCGACGAGGTGCGCGCTCACCATGACGGCCACGCCACCCGATACCTGGAGGTGCACGTGGCGACGCCACTGGCAGAGTGCGTGCGCCGGGATGTCAAGGGCCTGTACGCCCGCGCGGCCTCAGGTGCGCTGACCGCGATGACCGGTGTGGACGATCCCTACGAAGAGCCGGATAAACCAGACCTGTGGTTGGACACCACGGGTAGGGATGTCACAGCCGTGGCCCAACAGGTGCTGGATCTGCTGATCGAGAGGGGGGTGGCGTGACCGCGACCATGGTGGCACCAGATGCCGTAGACGTTGATCACCTCGCAGCACTGGAATCGGAGGCGGTGCACATCATCCGCGAGGTAGTCGCCGAGTTCGACCGGCCCGTGCTGCTGTTTTCCGGCGGCAAGGACTCCGCGGTGCTGCTGCACCTGGCGCGCCGCGCGATGCACCCCGCGCCGCTGCCGTTCCCCCTGCTGCACGTGGACACCGGGCACAACTTCCCGGAGGTGATCGCCTACCGGGACCGCCTGGTAACGGACTTAGGGCTGCGGCTGCACGTGGCAGCGGTGCAGGACTGGATCGACGACGGGCGGCTGACCGAACGCCTTGACGGCACCCGCAACCCGCTGCAGACCGTACCGCTGCTGGACACCATCGCCGAGCATCGCTTCGATGCCGTCTTCGGCGGCGCCCGCCGCGACGAGGACCGGGCGCGGGCCAAGGAACGCATCGTCAGCCTGCGCGACGCCTTCGGCGGCTGGGATCCACGCCGGCAACGTCCGGAGCTGTGGAACCTCTACAACGGCCGCCACACTGCCGGTGAGCATGTGCGCGTTTTTCCGCTGTCCAACTGGACCGAACTGGATATCTGGCACTACATCGCCCGCCGCGACGTGCCGATTTCCAGCATTTACTACGCGCATGAGCGGCGGGTGTTCGCCCGCGACGGGATGTGGCTGACCGCCGGCGACTGGGGCGGCCCGCGTAACGGCGAGCAGGTTGTCACCAAGTCGGTGCGCTACCGCACCGTCGGCGATGCCTCATGCACCGGCGCGGTGGAGTCCACCGCCGTCACCGTCGACGAGGTCCTCGCCGAGGTGGCCTCCAGCCGGATCACCGAACGCGGCGCCACCAGAGCCGACGACCGGCTGTCTGAAGCCGCGATGGAAGACCGCAAGCGCGAGGGTTACTTCTGATGGTGAGTTTATTGCGGTTGACCACTGCGGGTTCTGTCGACGACGGCAAGTCCACTCTGGTCGGGCGGTTGCTGCATGACACCCAATCGATCCTGGCCGATCAGCTCGCTGCGGTAGGTCGGGCGACCCGGGCCCGCGGCGGATCGGAGCTCGACCTCGCGCTGCTCACCGACGGGCTACGGGCCGAGCGGGAGCAGGGCATCACCATCGACGTCGCGTACCGCTATTTCGCCACGCCCACCCGCAAGTTCGTGCTGGCCGACTGCCCGGGGCACGTGCAGTACACCCGTAACACGGTCACCGGGGCATCCACCGCCGAGCTGGCCGTGGTACTGGTCGATGCCCGCAACGGCGTCGTCGAGCAGACCCGGCGCCACCTCGCGGTGATGGCGTTCCTGCGGGTGCCGCACGTGGTGCTGGCGGTGAACAAGATGGACTTGCTGGCCTTCGCCGAGTCCTCGTTTCGCCGCATCGAGTCACAGTTCGCGGCAGCGGCCGGCTCCCTGGGCGTTTCTGACGTGGTGTCCGTGCCGGTGTCCGCGCTGCACGGCGACAACATCGTCACCCGCAGCTCGCGGACTCCCTGGTATGACGGCCCGACGCTGCTGGAGCACCTGGAGACGGTACCCACCGGGCGGGAAGCGGTGGCCGAACCGTTGCGGTTCCCGGTGCAGTTGGTGCTGCGACCCCGCACTGCCGCCTATCTCGACTATCGGGGTCTCGCCGGCCAGATCGCCTCTGGGGTGCTCAAAGTCGGCGATGACGTCGTCGCGCTGCCGTCCGGGGGCCGCTCCAGCGTCACCGGTATCGATACACCCGACGGTCCAGTGCAGCGGGCCAGTGCCGGGCAGTCGGTCACCGTGCTGTTGGGGGATGAGATCGACGTCGGCCGCGGTGAGGTGCTGGCTCGGCCGCAAGATGCGCCACGCGTGGTCACTGAACTCGACGCCGACCTGTGCTGGCTGTCCGACCGGCCGCTGCAGACCGGCACGCGGGTACTGGTCAAGCACGGCACTCGCACTGTCCGCGCGATCGTCACCGCCCTGACCGGCCGGCTGGATCTCGATACCCTGCGGCACACGGACACCCCCGAGTCGTTGGAACTCAACGAGATCGGCGGGGCGTCCATCCGGCTGGCCGAGCCCCTGGCGGTGGATTCCTACGCCACCGACCGGCACACCGGCGGCTTCCTCGTCATCGACGCCGCCAACGGCAACACCCTCGCCGCCGGTCTAGTGCGCGCCGCCTAACCCCCGTGCCCCTCGTGCCCGGTGTGTCGCGCCCCCGTGCACAGTGTGTCGCGCTCAGCTGCACGGTGTGACGCGGTCGCGCCGGTAAGCACCCGCAATCCGATGTGCGCTAGGCACGGGTTGCGCGTGGGCATGCCCAAACCAGCGGTAGCGATGCACCGAGAGCTGGCTGAAGATCCACCGGACAGCACGCGCTAGGGCTAGGCCGCAGCGAGGTTGGTGAGGTGCTGTCCCCTCGTGCAGCCATCCTGAATGTGGCACGGATCACGTTACTGTCCGCATTGAGTGGTCCCTGTCGAGTTCGTCTGCGCACCGTCCGGGTACTTCAGCCCGGACGGCAGGGAATGCCGGCGACCTGGGGGCGCGGAACATGACAAAGGGACGGTGTACGGCGGCCGCAAGTTGTGCAACAAACCCACTTGCATCGCGGAAGCATGCGGGCCGCGGTGTCGCAGCGTCGCTGGTGGACCGGTCATGGGACGCGAAATGAGTGCCAGGACAGCGGACAGCTCGGCCGGATTTCGCCAGGCCACCCGCCAGGGTGCGCATGCTCTATGGGAACGGGGCAGCGCGCTGGTTGGTGGACGGGCCCGCGCCCGCGTCATCCTGATCCTCGCGGCTGCCCTCGGGTTGCAGGGCGCCGATGTGGCGACGCTGTCGGCGACCGCTAACGACTTGCAGCGGGCTTTCGGGATCAACAACACCTCCATCGGTTTGCTGGTGTCGGTCACCGCGCTGGCGGCAGCGCTGGGCACGATTCCGATTGGTGTCCTGACTGACCGGACCCGCCGCACCCGGCTGCTTGCGATCAGCATCGGTCTGTGGGCAGTGGCGATGCTCTTCGCCGGGGCCGCGACGTCCTTCGCATGGCTGTTGATCGCCCGGATTGGGCTCGGCGTGGTCACCGCGACCAGCGGACCCACGATCACCTCGTTGACCGGCGACTTCTTTCCGGCCCGGAATCGGGCTCGAATGTTGGGTTACATCCTTGGCGGGGAACTGGCCGGCACTGGGATCGGCTTCATCATCTCTGGAGAAATCGCCGCGCTGGTGAACTGGCGGTTCGCATTCTGGTGGCTGATCATCCCCACCGCGGCGCTGATGTGGTTGGTCTGGCGCCTGCCCGAGCCAGCCCGGGACGGGCAAAGCCGTCTGCAACCCGGCCAGACCGACATCCCTGACGAGCGTGAGGTCGACCCCTCCGGGCCGTCGACCAAAGACCTTGAAGACACTGACTACGAAGGAGAGGAGGCTGACGCCTCCGCCGCCCAGGTGGCCCGCAGCAAACGCGTCGCACCGCGGCCCGAATTAATAATCACCACCGACCCAACGAACCGATCATTGTGGTGGGCTGTTCGCTACGTGCTGCGCGTGCGCACCAACGTAGTGATCATTATCGCCTCGGCGCTGGCCTACTTTTACTTCGCTGGCCTGCAGTCGTTCGTGATGATCTTTGTCACTGACCATTACGGCATTGCACAGTCGGTGGCCAGCGTGCTGACCCTCGTAGTGGGAATCGGGGCGGTGGCTGGGGTCTATCTCGGCGGCCGCACGGCCGACCGGCTGCTTGGCCGTGGGCGCATCAACGCGCGGATCATGGTGCCTGCGGTGGTGCTGTTGGGGGTCGTCGTCGCTTTGGCCCCGGCGGTGCTTACCACATCCCTGATCCTGGCCCTTCCCCTGCTCACCATAGGCGCGGGGCTGCTTAGCGCGGCCAACCCGCCGCTGGATGCCGCTCGGCTCGACATCATTCATCCGGCGCTGTGGGGACGCGCCGAAGGCGTCCGCACCGTGCTGCGCATGCTGGCGCAGGCAGCGGCGCCACTGCTGTTCGGGTGGGTGTCCGAAAGCGTGTTCGGTGGGCCCCACGGGTTGGAATACACCTTCTTGGTCTTCCTCATCGTGCTGATCATCGCTGGGGCGCTGTCGCTGACCGGCATCCGCAGCTACCCCCGCGACGTCGCTTCTGCCGCAGAGTCGTATCGGCGACAACCAATGACGGGGGCGCGCTGACACCATGCGATCGAACCGAATGTCGGCCAGCCCCGCCCCGGCCCGGCCGTGTTAAGCCTCGCTCTGGCCGTCCTCGCCGCGCTGGGCAACGCGACGGCATCGGTTTTGCAACGCAAAGCCGACCGGGACGAGCCGGAAGGCCAATCCACCGGCCTGATTTTGCTGTGGCGCCTCGCGCACCGCCCGGCCTGGCTCGGCGGAATCGCCGCGCTCATCGTCGCGTTCCTGCTGCAAGCCGCCGCGCTGACCACCGGGCCCATTGCGCTGGTACAGCCGATCCTCGTGCTGGAGTTGGTCTTCACACTTCTGCTGGCCAGCATGGTGTTCCATAGCCGGCTGCATGCCCGGGAGTGGACCGCCATTACCGGAATGACCGCCGGGCTCGCCAGCATGCTTTACGCACTACAACCCGGCGGTGGTAGCCCAACCCGCGCGTCCACCGTGGCCTGGGTCAGCGGCATTGGGGCCAGCCTCGCCGTGGCCGGGTTGTTCGTCGTGCTCGGCTACCGGGAGCAGGGCATCCCTCGCGCCGCCTACCTCGGGCTAGCCACCGGTATTGGTTTCGGCTTCATCGCCGCGCTCGTCGCCGGAATCGGGGCGATCTACGGTGCCTCTGGCATCGGTGGTCTGTTGCGCGCGCCGCAAACCTATCTCGTCATCGTGCTCGGCCCGGTTTTCTTTTTTCTGCTACAAAAATCCTTGCAAGCTGGCCGATTAGTTGCCTCTCAACCTGCGCTCACCCTGGCCAACCCGCTGGTCTCCGTCGCCTTTGGATTCGCAGTGTTCAACGAGCACCTTCGGGCCGGAGCCTGGTTGATCCTCGCCCTGTTCGGTGCTGGGCTCATCATCGCCTGCACCGTGCTGCTGGCGCGCTCCCCTCTGCTGCACAGCTCAGGGTCCAACGAATCGCCCCGCACAACGGCTGCCTCCCGACCTGTCTTAGCCAGCAATTCGCCGCTAGCACAAAAAACGTTGCGCAACCGCTGAGGGCCAGCGGCGGGTTAAGCGGAAGCCCAGCCGACCATGATGACGGGCACGGTGGTGTCCAGGCCAGAGTCTCAAGCCGGGCGACGAGGCTGCGCGGCGTCACTTGCAGGCTTTGGCCTAACGTCGACGGTGTCCTTGGTGCTTACACAGTGACGGGTGCGGCCGCCGAGGTAGTCGCGCTGCTTTTGCTAGCCGCAGTCCTCGCCTTCGCGATGATCCAACCCGGGGGCCTGTCCGAGGCGACCGTAGCGGTACCCGCGGCCGGAGTCGCCATCGCGCTGGGCATCGTCAGCCCGGCCGACGCCCTAACCCAGGTGCGCGAGCTGGGACCCACGGTCAGTTTTCTAGCCGCCATCCTGCTAGTCGCCTATCTGGCCGATACCGAGGGTGCTTTTCGCTGGCTCGGCGACCGGCTGGCCAGCTCGTCGCGCGGCCGCCCGCACCGGCTGCTCGCTGTGGTCTTCGTCTCCGCCGCAGTCACCACCGCGGTGCTCAGTTTGGACGCCACCGTGGTGCTATTCACTCCTGTGGTGTTCGGCACCGCCGCCCGGTTGCGGCTGCGGCCCAAGCCCCACGTCTACGCCTGCACTCACCTGGCGAATTCGGCCTCGACGCTGCTGCCGATCCACTGTGGACGCTGCCGCCGCGGCTGCACCAGCGGACGCCGCCGTGGTGTTGCTGCACGTCGTCGATGTCCGGCTGGAAGAGGCGCTGCATGGCGCCTATGGCGCGCTGCTGGGCCGCCATAGGCGCAGCCGCGATCCCGGCGACGCGGTCGGGCAGGCTGCCGCGGGCGCCGGCGCGGACCTGCTGGCCGCAGCATCGGCCCGCCTCGGCCGCCCAGCTCGTCACCAGATCCGGGAAGGGTTGGTGGAACATGAGGTAGTCGCTGCCTGCGAGGGCGCGCGTTGCTGGTATGCGCGCGGGACGGTGACCGCAGCCGTCTCGGACCCAAAAGCATCGGCCGCTACGCCCGATTCGTCGTTGACCATGCACCGTGCGCTGTGCTCCTCGTCTGGCCGGAGCAAGCACCGGCGCTGGGGTCGATCCCACCGCCACCAGAACAGCCGCCACCGAGTTAGCCGATCGACGGGCAGCTACCGTCTCCGAGCATGGCCACCGAGCTGGTGCACCTCACCGTGCAGTCCGGGATCGCCACCATCACGCTGGACTCCCCCGCCAACCGCAACGCGTTGTCCACCCCGCTACGCGGGCAGCTATCCGACGCTTTGGCGCGCAGCGCCGGCGACGATTCGATTCGGGTGGTGGTGCTTGATCACACCGGGCCGGTGTTCTGCGCCGGTATGGATCTCACCGAACCCCCCGAGGCGGTCACCGAGCTACCCGACATCTTGCAGCGGATCCGCAGCCATCCCAAACCGGTCGTCGCGAAACTGAACGGGCACGCCCGCGCAGGTGGGATCGGCCTGCTGGCCGCCGCAGACATCGCCGTCGCGGCACAACACGCGACGTTCGCGTTCACCGAGGTACGCATCGGTGTG
>DATELN010000202.1:0-13096 GCA_035276605.1 Pseudonocardiaceae bacterium
CGGGGGCCGCGGCGGTGACGTGGTACTGGTGGTCGATCCTGGCGTGCATACCCTTCTTGACTTCCACTATCGCCCGGTAGCCAAAGCTTCCAGCGGCAAGCCGGGGCAGGGTGGCCATCGCAACGGGGCCGAGGGTGAGGACCGGCAACTGCGGGTACCGGATGGCACGGTTGTGCTCACCCCAGACGGCGAAGTACTCGCTGACCTGGTGGGGGAGGGAACCCGGTTCGTTGTTGCGGCCGGCGGCAAGGGCGGGTTGGGCAACGCAGCGCTGGCCTCCAAGGCCCGCAAAGCGCCCGGCTTCGCGCTGCTCGGCGAGCCGGGTGAGACGCGGGAGCTGGTGCTGGAACTGAAGTCGGTGGCTGATGTCGGGCTCATCGGCTTTCCCTCAGCGGGTAAGTCGTCCCTGGTGTCGGTACTGTCAGCGGCCCGTCCCAAGATCGCTGACTACCCGTTCACCACCTTGGTGCCCAACCTCGGTGTGGTGACCGCGGGGGAGACAGTGTTCACTGTCGCCGATGTTCCCGGCCTAATCCCCGGTGCCAGTCACGGCAAGGGCCTCGGTCTGGAGTTCCTGCGGCACATTGAACGATGCGCCGTGTTGGTGCACGTGGTGGATTGTGCGACGGTGGCGCCGGGCCGCGACCCATTGTCGGACGTGGATGCCCTGGAGCAGGAACTCGCGGCCTACATCCCGACGTTGGGTGGCGATCTGGCGTCCCGTCCGCGGTTGGTGGTGCTCAACAAGATCGACGTGCCGGACGCCCGAGAGCTTGCTGAACTGGTGAAATCTGAGCTCGCTGCCCGTGGGCTGGCGGCATACTGCGTGTCCACGGTGACCACCGAGGGCCTGCGAGAACTGCGTTTTGCGCTCGGCGCGGCGGTACGCCGCCACCGAGAGTCACTGCCTCCAGCCGAACCGACCAGGGTGGTCGTGCGCCCCGCAGCAGTTGACGAGTCCAGTTTCGAGATTATCGGTGATCCCGATCGGCGTGGCGGATTCATCGTCTTTGGCGCCCGCCCGCAGCGTTGGGTGCGGCAGACCAACTTCGACAACGCCGAGGCAGTCGGCTACCTGGCCGACCGGCTGGCTCGGCTAGGCGTCGAGGAAGCCCTGGCTGGTGCCGGTGCCCAGCCGGGATGTCCAGTCACCATTGGCGGGGTCACTTTCGACTGGGAACCGGCCACGCCGGCCGGAGCGGCCGCTCGGTTGGGTGCACGGGGGACGGACTGGCGGTTGGATCGTGACAAGCGCACCGGCGCGGCGCAGCGCAAGGCCGCCCGCCTCGCTCGGCGAGAACCGACTGGCGATGACGAGGTCGAGCAGATGTGAGGCCAACCCGGCAGGCCGTGGCGCAGGCCCGGTACCTGGTGGTCAAGGTAGGCTCGTCGTCGCTTACCACCGAGGCCGGCGGGCTCGACCGGGCCAGGTTGGACATCCTGGTGGACGCGTTCGCTGCCCGTGTCGCGACCGGATCCCACCTAGTCCTGGTGTCCTCGGGTGCCATCGCCGCGGGACTCGCACCGTTGGGTCTGCGCAGCCGGCCCCGTGACCTGGCCACCCAACAGGCCGCCGCCAGCGTCGGGCAGCTCGCGCTGGGGCATGCCTACACCGAATCCTGGGCCCGGTACGGCCGCACGGTCGGGCAGGTGCTGCTGACCTCCGACGATATGGTTCGCCGGGCGCACTATCGCAACGCGCAGCGTACGTTCGCGCGGTTGCGCGGCCTGGGTGTGGTGCCGGTGGTCAATGAAAATGACACAGTGGTCACCGACGAGATCCGGTTCGGTGACAACGACCGGCTGGCTGCCCTCGTGGCCCATCTGGTGGGGGCAGATGCGTTGCTGCTGCTCTCCGATGTTGATGGGCTGTATGACAGTGATCCTCGGCTCGGCGCGGCCCGCCTGGTTGCTGAGGTGACGGGACCGGCTGACCTGCGCGGTGTGCAGGTGGGCACCGGCGGGGTGCTGGGCACGGGTGGGATGGTCTCCAAGCTCGATGCCGCGACCCTGGCTTCCCGAGCCGGAGTACCGGTGTTGCTGGCGGCCGCGGCGCAGGTTGATCGCGCGTTGGGGCAGGCCGATGTCGGTACCGCTTTCGCGCCTACCGGGGCGCGGCTGTCGGCCCGCCGTTTCTGGCTACGTCATGCCGCCGGCGCGGCCGGCCGACTCCGGCTCGACGACGGCGCAGTGAGCGCGGTGGTGCACCGTCGACGTTCGTTGCTCGCCGCCGGCATCACCGGCGTGGAGGGTGACTTCGAAGCTGGCGACGTGGTGGAACTGATTGACCGGCGAGGTGTCGTGGTTGCGCGGGGAATGGTCGGCTTCGATGCCTCGGAGCTACCCGAGTTGATCGGCCGCTCCACCCGCGACCTGCCTCCCGAGCTGCGACGGGAGGTCGTCCACGCCGACGACCTCGTCCCCGTCTAATTCCCTTTCTCCTGGCGTGTCGCGTCCCCGTGCCCCGTGTGTCGCGGACTTGTGCTCGGTGTGTCGCGTCCCCGTGCCCTGCGTGTCGCGGTCTCATGTTCGGTGCTCACCAGAGCGCGACACACCGGTCACCAAGGCGCGACACGCTAGGTGCCAGGGCGCGACACGCGGGCGGTAGGCTGGCGCATCGTGCAGTCGCGAGCGGGTACCGACATCAGACCGTCCGGCGCCGGGACCGACGTTGTCACCGAGTGTGCGCACCGAGCGCAGCGCGCCGCGCCTACCTTGGCTACCGCCTCCAACGAGACGATCAACGCGGCGCTGGACGCCATGGCGCAGCGGCTAACCGCCTCGACAACGGAGGTGCTCGCCGCCAATGCCGCCGATATCGCGGCTGCCGAGCAGTCCGGGATGACCAAGGCGTTGATCGACCGGCTGCGGCTCGGAGAACCACGGTTGACCGACATGGCCAACCAGCTCGCCCTCCTCGCTCAGGTACCCTTCCCGCCGCGGGACCGGGTGCTGGAAGATCGGCCAGACGGCTTGCGGCTCATCGAGCGCCGCCGCCCGGTCGGAGTGGTGGGCGCCACTTTCGAGGCCCGCCCTAACGTCACCGTCGATGTCGCCTCCCAGCTAGTGAAATCCCGAAACGCTGGGGTGTTGCGGACTGGGTCGGCGGCGCTGCGATCCGCGCTAGCGCTCACCGAGCACGTCATCGCGCCCGCGCTGGCCGACGCCGGGTTGGACCCCGCCGCCGTACAACTGATTCCCGATCCACGCCGGGACAGCGCCGTCGCTCTCGTCCAGCATCCCGAGCTGGTCCCGCTGGTCATCGTGCGGGGCAGCGGGCAGACTACGCGGATGCTGGCCGCCGAGGGAGCCCATCACGGGGTACGGGTACTAGCCCATGCCGACGGCGGAGGGGTGCTGTACGTTGACTCCGCCGCAGATCCCGAACTCGCCGTTGACCTGTTGGTAACCGGGCTTGACCGGCTGGGGGTCTGCAACCGGGTTAACCTCCTGCTGGTCGCCGACACTGCGCCAGCTGAGTTGTACGACGCCCTGCTCACCGCTGCCCGGCAGCGTGGGATCGAGCTATCGCTGCCACCCCACCCCCACCCGCTCGGGCATGAATGGGCGCTGGACACCGGCCGGGAGGCGACGCTGACGGTGACCCAGGTAACCGGCCCCCGGCACGCCGCCCACCTGGCCAACCAGGAGACCTCCGGGCTGGCCGCGACGATCGTCACCACCGACGCCGCCGCCGCTCAGGAGTTCCTGGACAGCTACACGGGCACCGGAGTGTTCTGGAACGCCAGCACCCGCCTGCTTGACGGCTTCAAGCTGCGGCGCGTGCCCGAGACGGGAATCAACGTCGACCGCGTGCCCGGGCCGCGCGGACCGGTGACCTTTGAGGATCTATACCTGCGGCAGTTCGTCGTTATCCCGCAGAAGTGGTCTTCCGGATAAGATCGAGATAACCGGCGATGGCCAGCGCCACCAGCGTCCACACCACGGCCTGCAACACCCAGGTGACAACGGTGAACATTTGGCCGATGGGACTGGTCGTGTCGAAATCACAACGGTTGCCGATAGCTACTGGGGCCAACGGCAGGCTGCGATCGATCCCTACCCCGATCTGTTCGACCGTGGAACATGGAGAGTTGGGATCTCGGGCCAGGCTGGTGTGCGCGGTGACGAAGCGGTCCGGGCCGATCGAGGTATGCCCAGCGGCAACCCCCAGTCCTGCCGCGATCATCAGCACCAGCAGCAGGGCTAGGACGGCGCGGCTGCTGCGGTAGCCGTATCCGGCGAGCACTCCCCACAGCCGGTGGGCGATCTTGCGTAGCCGGCCACCGAGCTCGCCACGGTGGTAACGATCCTGCTGCTGCGCGATGAGAGCTTCGCGGGCGGTGGACTCCTGGCCACTGGCCCTCAGCGCGGCGACCAGTTGCTGGTAAGGCTGAGGCTGGTAGTCACGGGTGTGGCAGACGATCAAATGGAGCCACTCGTGCCAGTCGACCCCGTGAAGCGACGTATAAGCCAGCCCCGACAGCGTCAGCCGATGGGCCGCCGCGTCACAGGTTGGCCCCTTACCAGCGACTTGCGGACAGATCACCTGCGCCGGCAGGAACAGGTGCTTGGCTGTGGCGTCCTCCAAATCGAGGACCGGCCCGGCCGGGTTGGTCAGTTTCGCACGGCTGAGGTTGAGCTGGCCCCCGACATGAGCATCTGGCAACCGTACGGCGCTGTCTGGGCAGTGGCCGGTGGCGGTCAGGCCCTCGGCGAACATGTCGCTGTCCACTTGGAGATGGTCGCCGATCAGGGCACGTCCGGCCTGGTTAGTCAGTTTGGCGTTGCTGAGGTTGAGTTGGCCGCGGATGTGCGCGTCAGCTAACCGTACGGCGCTGTCTGGGCAGTGGCCGGTGGCGGTCAGGCCCTCGGCGAACATATCGCTATCAACGCGAAGATGGTCACCGATGAGCGCGGGCCCGGCCGGGTTGGTCAGTTCGGCGCCGTCGAGATTGAGCTGACCGGTGATATGTGCGTCCGGTAGCCGCACCACGCTATCTTCGCCGTGCCCGTCGGCGGTGAAGCCGTCGAGGAATACACCACCGGAGACGTCGAGGTGGTCCCCGATTAGCGCCGGCCCGGCAGGGTTGATCAGCTTCGCACCATCCAGGTTGAGCTGGCCACTGATGTGCGCGCCGGGCATCCGTACCGCGCCGCGCTCATAGTGTCCGGTCGCGGTGAAACCTTCGGCGAGCACCAATCCACCTGCGACGTGCAGCCCGTCGGCGATAAGAGCGGGTCCGGCCTGGTTCAGCAGCTCGGCACCATTGAGATTGAGCTGACCAGCGACGCGTGCGCCGGGCAGCCGTACCGTGCCGAGCTCGCCAGACCCGGTGGCGATAAAGCCACCGCCGAAAACGTCGCCATCAACGTGGAGTCCATCACCGATGAGAGCTGGTCCCGCCTCGTTGCTTAACCTGGCGCCGTTTAAGTTGAGCTGGCCTCTCATGTGGGCACCGAGTAGCCGTACTGCCCCGTAGTCATCCTCCCCGGTGGCCGTGAAGCCGTCACCGAGCAAGACATCGCCGTCGACTTGGAGACCGTCACCGTCTAGTACCGGGAGCTGCGAACCCGCCAAGGTCAACCACGGTAAGCGGGCACTGACCAGCAGCACGGTGTGCTCGAAAAAGCAGTTTCGCAGTTCAATGCCCACCGTGGCCGGAACGTGAGTGAGATCAAGCGTTCCGGTGATGCGGGCACCATGTAGACGCACACCTAACGGGTCGAGGGGCTCACCGCTGCGGCCCAGCACCAACTCCCGCAGCAACTCGGCCCGGACGCTGTACTTCGGGTTGTCCGTGGCAGCCAGCTGCTCAACGGTAAGTTTGCTGCACTCGACCACGCAGCCAGATCCCAAGGCATCGATGAGCGCGAGTTCTCTGGACGAGGTCTCGCTGAGACTTCTGCTCGCCACGACTGTCCCCACCGCCGATTGCTTACTGAAGTGCGGGCCTACTGAAGGCAACGTTCAGCTTATCTCCGCTGGACTCGTTCACGGACGACTCGCCTAGGCTGCGCCCATGTCCGGCCGGCGACTCGGGGTCATGGGTGGCACCTTCGACCCGATTCATCACGGCCATCTCGTGGCCGCCAGCGAGGTGCAAGCCCGTTTCGGGCTAGACGAGGTCGTGTTCGTCCCTACCGGGATGCCGTGGCAGAAAGATGAACGCGCGGTTAGCCCGGCCGAGGATCGCTACCTCATGACAGTCATCGCCACCGCGCCCAACCCACGATTCTCCACCAGCCGGGTGGATATCGACCGCCACGCTCCGACGTACACCGTCGACACCTTGAGCGACTTGCGCGTCCAATTTCCCGATCATGAGATGTACTTCATTACGGGTGCTGATGCGCTGGCGCAGATCTTGTCCTGGAAGCGCGTCGACGAGCTGTTCGACCTCGCTCATCTGGTCGGAGTGACCCGCCCTGGATTTCACCTGGATGGCAAGCATTTGCCTGACCGGGCAGTAAGTCTGGTGGAGGTACCCGCAATGGCGATTTCCTCGACGGACTGCCGGCATCGGGTCGGGCACGGCCTACCGGTGTGGTACTTGGTGCCCGATGGCGTGGTGCAATACATCAACAAACGCGGCCTGTACCGAGAAACACGTCACTGATCAGCTATAACAATGTCGGTTGGCATACCGGGCACAACATCAGTACAAGATGGCATCACTGATCTAGTCCGGTGGCAGCGGCTGGCGGGCGCGATTCCGCCGTGTTGACGAGCGTTCGCGTCCGGCGACCGTGTTCACCGACAACGTCGGCTCGACCAACGCTGAACTACCTCTTCCCCGCGACTCCACTGGTGTTGACCCTGATGTGCTGGGAGACATGTTCATGTTGTGCTGTTGAAGAGTTGATACACGACTGAAGTTCCAAACTTAAGGGATTTGAGAAGGAGTGCCGAGTAGTCGATTACTCCATTCTGCGCAACGGACTTCAGTAATAGTTGGGGAAGTAGTGCTGCGGCTCAGGGCAGTCGATCCGATCATCTCAAACACTGGGCACAAGCGTCATCATTTGCTCCTTCCCTAGGAAAAGCGCGTCAAGCCTTGCACCGTCCGCGGCGGCGGCGACCGCGGCACCTAACCGCAGATACGACAGAAAGCAAGGTGATAATCATCGGATGAGGGTAATATACGCTATGAACTCCTTAGGCGCGGAGTTAACTCCCTAGAAGCACAGATCCGCGAGATGAGGGCCCCGGCGCGCGACGGCGTCGTCGTCGCCCCCCACCTCGTTTCACCGCAGGTTGGTCCCATCGGTGCGCTTGCAACCCGTACCCTCAGCGTCGGAGAGGCGTACTGGGCGGCACCGGTGGTGAATGCCGGGGAGAAGGAGTGATGTGTCAGTCTCTGATCATGCGCGGGCTCTTGCGCTCACCGCGGCGAACGCCGCGGCCAGCAAGAAGGCGCACAACATCACCCTGCTCGACGTGTCCGAACAGCTGGTGATCACGGACTGCTTCGTGATCGCCTCGGCACCCAACGAGCGTCAGGTCCAGGCCATCGTGGACGCTGTGGAGGAACGCATGGCGGCGGCCGGGAGCAAGCCGGTGCGCCGCGAGGGGGCCCGTGAGGGGCGCTGGGTGTTGCTGGATTTTGTGGACGTTGTCGTGCATGTGCAGCATGTCGAGGAGCGTTCCTTTTATGGTCTCGAGCGGCTATGGAAAGACTGCCCGATCATCCCGTTTGACGTTGCTGCCAGCGAGGCGGACGAGTCGGAGTGACGTTGCGGCAGTTGGTGCTCTGGCGCCACGGCGAGACGGATTTCAACGTGGCGCGCCGGATCCAGGGTCAGCTTGACTCCAAGCTGACACCCACCGGCCTCAGTCAGGCCCACCGCGCGGCCCGGTGGCTTGCGGAGCTGCAACCGGCAGTCTTGATGACGTCTGATCTGTCGCGAGCGGGGAATACCGCTGCTGTGCTCGCTGTCGAGACTGGGATACCGCTGCGGGTCGACAAGAGGTTGCGGGAAACCAATTGCGGGATGTGGCAGGGCCTGACGCATGCTGAGGTCGAAGAGCTTTGCCCGGGAGGTCTGCAGATCTGGCGCGGCGACCCGCAATGGGCACCGCCGGGCGGCGAGACTCGCGTCGAGGTGGCCGCTCGGGCCGCGAATGTGGTTGCCGAGCTCGACGCGGACACCTCAGGTAGCGCGGTGTTGTGCACCCACGGTGGGTTGATCGCCGGTCTCACCCCGCTGCTGCTCGGCATACCGGTATCGGGTTGGCCGGTATTCGGAGGAATCAATAACTGCCACTGGACGGTGCTTTTGCGGCGCGGCGCTGGCTGGCGGTTATTCTCTTATAACAGTGCCGCTCCTGTATAGTTGTCAGTTGGTGATCGTGCCCGTTGCCGTCGTCACAGACTCGACCGCGTATTTTCCCAATGGTCTAGCCGAACGGCATGGTATCCGGCAGGTTCCCTTGCATGTCCTGGTGAACAATCACCATTGGCTCGACGGGGTTCAATTCGGACCGGCCGAGCTGGTGACCGCACTGGCCCAGCGGTCGTCGGTGACGACGTCCCGACCGACACCGAAGCAATTCGAAGCCGCGTATACCGACGCTATCCGGGCTGGCGCTGAGATGGTCGTCTCGGTGCATCTGTCCCGCGCGCTGTCTGGCACTTGGGAGTCTGCAAGATTGGCTGCCGAGCACCTCGGAGGCGAGCGGGTGAGGGTGGTTGATTCCCGTTCCACCGGCATGGGCTTGGGTTTCGCGGCACTCGCCGCCGCTGCGGTAGCGGCCGACGGCGGCGACGTGAAAGCCGCAGCGGACGCTGCCGCGCGGGTTAGCGCTCGTACCCGGGTGTTCTTCTCCGTGGATAGCCTGGAGTATTTGCGTCGGGGCGGCCGGATTGGCCAGGCGGCTGCCTGGCTGGGCACTGCTTTGGCCGTCAAGCCGCTGCTGCACGTCGACTCTGGCCGGGTTGTGCCGTTGGAGAAGGTTCGGACCGGTAGCCGCGCGCGAGCCCGGCTCGTGGAGCTGGTGGCCCAGGTCGCCGGATTGTCGTCGTGCCGGCTCGCGGTGCATCACCTCGGGGCAGCAGAACGTGCCGAAGACCTTGTTGCCCAACTGCGGTCGCGAATCCCGATGGTCTCTGAATGTCTGATCTCTGAGGTGGGAGCTGCGATCGGCGCCCACGCCGGGCCGGGCATGCTCGGTGTCGTCGTCTTGCCAGAAGGCACTGCGACGCAGCCAGCCGCGGGCTGCTAGCTATTCGAAGGGCGAGCCATTGTCGATGAGGAAACGCCATGAGCCGTCCGCCTGCCGGCGAAAGACGACCGCAGCACGAAGACTCAGCGTATTTGGACTGCTGTCAGGGTCGTCGCTGTACAGCGTGTGCTCGACGGTGTTCAGTGCGATATCTCCCACTCGGTGATGGCTGATCAGCTTGATTTCCCATCGTTTCCACGTCGCCGGGATCTGGGTAAACACTTCTCGGATTTCGGCCGAACCCCTAACTATCTGGCCTGGAGGCAGAATGATCATTGCCTCAGGTTCGAACAGGTTGGCCAGGCCGTCGATATCACCCGTATTGAACGCATGCACACATACCTTGGGCGCGTCTTTCGGGTCCGCGATCCGTACCATACTTGTCGCCTTGTCTGTCATGACCCCTCCCCATTCGCGGCTATGAGCACGCCTGCCATCTGAAGGGAGAGGTGCCCGTGGCTGGGAAATACCTCGACAGCGCGGGCGCTGCGGCCCAGCCGCTTGACGGGCTCGCCACGCAACCGTCCAGGATCGCATGGCCCTCCGACGACGACCGCGGCGTAGGCGCGACGCTCCCCGACTTATCCCCATCCACCCCTGTTATCCACAGACCGCGGACGTGACGTTCGAGTCGGACAGGGAAATCGCCCTAGCGTCACCCCGTGGCCTTACTCCCCGGCTTTCCGTCGATCGATACCGGCGATGCCCGGCTGGTCCGAGCGCGCTTGGGCGGGCTGCGTGGTGTGGCATCTCCGGGCTCGGATACCGCTGACGCAGACGCTGGCGAGAGGACGGTTGACGAACCCGTTTTCGGCTTGTCGCGCCAGGACAGCGGGGACAATGACGACGCGGTATCAGTCGCATCACGAGCGGGCCGGTTGGTCCAGCGGTGGGTGCCTGCGCCGTTGCAAGGCGCCCGATGGGATCCCAGCCGGCCCGGAGCGCTCGTGCTGTCGTTCGTGGCGGCCATGGCGGCGGTGATCGCAGCGATCGGGGTGTGGCGGGAGCGTCCGGTGCCCGAACCGGCTCCGGTGCTGCCACTGGTCACCGCCGCGAAGGCAGTGCCATCGCCCGGCCCAGCCCATGAGGTAGTGATCAGCGTAGTAGGTCGGGTAGCGCGCCCGGGTCTGATCCACCTTCCAGACGGCGCCCGGGTAGCTGAGGCGTTGGCTGCGGTCGGCGGTGCGTTGCCGGGCACCGACCTGATGGGTCTCAACATCGCCCGGCGGCTGTCTGATGGTGAGCAGTTACTGGTCGGTATGGCGCCACCGCCGGAGCAACTGGCTACCGATCAGGTGCCAGGGGCACGTCAGGTTGTGGATCTCAACACGGCGACACTTGAGCAGCTTGACTCGCTGCCCGGCGTGGGAACGGTGACGGCCCAGCGGATTCTAGATTGGCGTGCCGCGCACGGTCGTTTCACATCGGTGGATCAGCTGCGCGAGGTGAGTGGCATCGGGCCGGCGCGGTTGACGCAGCTTAAGCACCGGGTACGGGTGTGACTGCGGATACGGGTGCACCGGCGTCCAGACGTCATGATTTGCGCCTGGCGCCTGCTGCCCTCGGCGGGTGGGTCGCGGTGTTCTGCGCTCTGCACCTGGGGCCGATAGTCGCTGCTGCGCTCGCAGTGGCGGGCGTGCTGGTTGCCGGCGGCGCCGCGCTGCGTGGCCGTTCGACGGTCCTGCTGGCAACTGCCGGGGTAACCACCGCTTTGGCGCTGGTGGTCGGGGTGCAGACGTGGCAAGTCGAGCGCCATCCGCTGCGCGCGGCCGCGCAGCGGGGTTCGGTGGCAACCGTCGTGGTGCACCTGCGTGATGACCCGCGGGCGGTGACCGCACCTGCATACGGCGGGCGGCAACCCGAGCCGCAGCAGGTGGTGGTCCGAGCAGTCCTCGAGTCGGCGGAGATTGCCGGGCACCAGTGGCGCACCGGTGGTCGGATCGTTCTGCTGGCGCCGGCTGGGGGTTGGACGGGCCTGCTCCCCGGTCAGCGGGTGCGGGCGACCGGCCGGCTGGTCATGCCTGATCGATCCGACCTGACGGTGGCGGTCCTGCGGGTACGGGGAGGATCAGAGGTCTTGTCGGCCCCAACGGCTATGCAACGCGCCGCGGAGAGGTTGCGTTCCGGGCTGCGAGTGTCAGCCAGGGTCCTCGATCCCGAGCCGGCGGGACTGTTGCCCGCACTGGTGGTGGGCGACACGTCGGCGATGGTGCCGGCTGTCCAGGCTGATTTCCGCATCGCCGGGCTCGCGCACCTTGTCGCGGTGTCGGGCACCAACCTTGCGATCTTGTGCGGAGCAGTGCTGGGGCTGGCCCGGCTCGCCCGATTGGGACCGCGAGGAGTGTTTGCGCTGGCTGGTGCGGTACTGGTCGGCTTCGTGGTGTTATGCCGACCGTCACCGAGCGTGCTGCGAGCGGCCGTGATGGGGTCCGTCGCTCTACTGGCGTTGGTGCTTGGCCGCCACCGATCAGCGGTTCCAGCGCTGTGCGCTGCCGTGCTTGTCCTGCTATCGGTCGATCCGGCGCTCGGTGGCGATCCGGGGTTTGCGTTATCCGTGCTGGCCACCGGCGCACTGGTGTTACTTGCCCCGGGTTGGTCTGAGGCGCTCCGCCGCCGCGGGGTGCCACCGGGCATTGCCGAGGCACTCGCAGTTCCTGCTGCCGCTCATGTGGTCACCGCGCCGGTCGTGGCGGCTCTGTCTGGTCAGGTGAGCGTCGTAGCGATCGTGACCAACCTGCTGGCCGCGCCGGCGGTGGCACCGGCAACGGTGCTCGGTGTGCTCACCGCGGTGCTCGGGGCGCTGCACCCTGGAAGCGCCGTCGTGGTGGTGCATCTGGCCGGTCCAGCGGTGACCTGGCTGGTGTGGGTCGGTCACTGGGGAGCCGCCGTCCCCGGGGGAGTGGTGCGATGGCCCACCGGGGCTATCGGTGCGCTCCTGATGGCCTGGATCGTCCTTGTGGTGCTGCTTGCGATGCGGGCACGCCGGCTGCGGGTTCTCGCTGTGGCGGGATTGGTCGGTGCCCTGCTGGTGTTCGTGCCGACGCGGTTCGTCACGCCGGGCTGGCCAGCGGTGGGCTGGGCGATGGTCAGCTGCGACGTCGGTCAGGGTGACGCCCTGGTGCTGGCTACCGCGGACCCGGGTCGGGCGGTGCTGGTCGATGCCGGACCGGACCCAGGAACGATGTCAGCGTGTCTCGACCGTCTCGGCGTGCGACGGCTCGCCCTCATCGTGATCACTCATCTGCACGCCGACCATGTCGGCGGGCTGGCGGGTGCGCTGCGGGGACGGGCCGTCAGCGCGGTAGCGCTCGGTGCCGGACGTAACCCATCGTGGGCGTTCACCCAAGTCCTGCGGGCTGCGGGGGTCGCTCACGTGCCGGTGGTCGCGCTGACCGCCGGGCAGCGGCTGTCCTGGCCCGGGTTGGTACTCGATGTGCTCGGGCCGCTGCGCGACCCGCCGGCGGTGCAAGGCCACCACGCGGAAGTCGATGGCACCTCGGTGAACAACACCTCAGTGGTGCTCAGGGCGACGACCACGGCCGGTCGGCTGCTGCTCACCGGCGATGTGGAGCTTGACGCTCAGGCGGACCTGTTAGGTAACAACACAGATCTTCGGGCTGATGTGCTCAAGGTTCCGCACCATGGCTCGCGCTTCAACGCTGACCAGTTCCTTGCCGCGGTGCGGCCGCGCGTCGCAATCGTCAGTGTTGGAGCGCACAACCGATACGGTCATCCCAGCCGGCATGTGATCGACGCGTTGACTGCGGGTGGCGCGCGAGTAATGCGCACGGACTTGGACGGCGATGTCGCAGTCGTGGGTGGTCCCAACCTTCGGGTGGTTTCCCGCGGAAGCGCGGCGCCAGCGTCGAG
>DATELN010000203.1:0-3277 GCA_035276605.1 Pseudonocardiaceae bacterium
GGCTGGCCATCCACCCGGACAGCGCCGTACGCCGCATCTTCACCATCACCGGGCTGGACGGCGTGATCCCCCGGTTCGCGACCCTGGACCAAGCACTGGCCCAAGCACCCGCCACCGCAATCCGCCCCCGGCGACCCAGCCGTCGCCGGGAATCCGCGGCGGCAGCAGTAACACTGCCCGGCCGCGTCCAAGAGCACGCCCGGGTGGAGGAGAGCCGCAACTGTGCACAATGCGGCGCAGTGTTCGTGCCGCAGCGGGAGCACGCCCGGTTCTGCAGCACCGGCTGCCGGGCCACCTGGAACCGAGAACACCTGGGCGACCCCGCGGTCGACGCCAGCGCGCTTACCTGGTCGGTCACCGCGATGAGCGAGGCCACCGGGCGGCTTCCCGCGGTGAAGGCCTGGGACCAGGACCGGGCGTTCGCGGCCATCGCAGAGACGGTGTGGTGGATCACCATGGTCGATGCCACCCTGGTCCGCCATCACCCGGCCATCTACGACACCGCCATGGCCGCCTGCGGCCCAGCGGAACGGCAGCAGATCCAAAACACCCTGACCGGGTTGCGCTTTGTCCGCAACTGGATCGGCCGCGACGCCGGACTCGATGAGCTCATCCAAGCCTCCACGATCACCGCAGGCAGTAGGCGCATCACCAGGTGGACCTGGAAACCAGTCCCCGAGCCGGCGCTGGCCTCGCTTCCGCGCCGCGGGCGGGCCTGGGAGGTGTCACGACACCGGGCCTACCAGACGCACCTGGCCGGGCACACCATCGGAGAGACCTTCGGCCACGCCGTGACCTTCCTCACCCTCACCGGCACAAACGCAGTCACCACCACAAATACCAGCCAGCGCGCCCCGCGACGCTAGCCAGTCCCGGTCCGGGTCTCGGCGAACTGGTCATACGGAGCCCGAAGGAACGGCTCGTAGCTGCGCTGCATGTAGGTGTAGGCAGAACAGCCGGGCGCGTTGAGCGCCGAGGCGTCGATTGAGTGGATCGCGTCCGTCATCGCCGGGCCCTGTAGGTCCGTGCGGGGCGCGTAGTAATTCAGGTCGTTGAGGCCTACGCCGCTGGCCATCGGGAAGCCGATCGGGTAGGTCAGCATCACCGCGTCTGCCTGCTTGATCTGCTCGCCGTTGTAACCGTCGTACTCCTGGTAGATGTTCAGGTTGGAATCGAACGGCATGGTTTTGGTGACACCATCAGCGACCGTCGTCCAGCTAGCAGGTGGCGTGATGCCGAGGGTCTGGGCCGCCGCCACGGCATCCCGCAGCGCGGTGGCCGCCGCGGCGTTGGTATAGGCAGAGTTGTTGACCCCGGTGTGGTACTCGTCCGGCGGCTGAACGGTGTTGATGTCGTAGCCACCGTTCGGGCCGGGGGTCGCCTTGCTGACCCAGAACTGCGCCAGCGCTTGGAGGACGGGCCAGCCGTGCTGGCGAAGCCAGGTGGTGTCGCCAGTGGCCTCGTAGTACTCCCACTGCGCCATCGCGATGTCGGCTTGCAGGTGCAGCTCCTGGCTGCAGCTGAAGTTCGGATCAGAGATGATCTTGTCGTTGGAGTCCGTCGTGGTCCCGTAACAGTCGGCGCCGGTGTACCCGTCATCCCCGGCGGTCCACGGGTAGAACGCTCCCTGGTAGCCGTTCGCCGCCGCGTCATGCTCCGCCGCCGCGAGCGTGTTAAAGCGGTAGTCGACCATGGCCCGGGCGATGTCCGGGTGCGTGGCGAGGATCGCCGGGAACATCCAGATGTCGGAGTCCCAGAAGATCATTCCGGCGTAACCGTCGCTGGACAGTCCGCTTGGGCCGATCGAGTCCGGGCTGTCGCTGCGGATGCTCGCGTACAGGTCGTAGGTGTTGGCGTTGATCGCCGTCTGCAGCGCTGGGTCGCCGCTGACGGTAATGCCGCTCTTCAGCGCGGCCGCCCAGGCAGCCGCGTTCTCGGACTGGAGCGCTGACTGACCGAGCGTGGCGGCTTGCTGGGAATCCGCCCGGGCGTCAATTGCCGGAGCAGACGAGTCACGGCTCGTGGCCACGGCGACGTATTTGCGGAACACGTACGTCTGGCCCGCCTGGGCGTTGAAGCTGATGCGCTCTCCGGCTGTCTGCTGGCCCGTCCCGGCCGGGGTATCGCTGGTGGCTTTGACCGAGAACTGCATCGTTGAGGATTCGGAGACACCGATGCCCGTCCCGATCGCGGTCGAGTTCACAAAACTCGTGTGCGAGCCACGATCGACGCCGGCGCCAGCAGCTTGCAGCCGGCTGGCGCCGCCACCATCCAGCAGTCCCGTGATAGTCGTGCGGCCGCTCCACTGGGGGGTCAACGTGAGCGAGACCACGCCGACATGCTTGCGGGCGAGATCAGTGAACACCTGGTACTTGAAGGCCGCCTGCTGGCCGTGCGGGGGCGTCCAGGTCCCGGAGGTGGTGACGGTGCTCGTCTGCAAGTCTTCTGTCTGCAGGTAATTGCTGATCTGGGACGCTGTCACGGTGCTGGGTGCATACGTGTCACCGTACGGGGTCGCGAAGGTGAGCGTCGACCACGTCGGGATCAACGCGATCACTTGCTTGGTCTCGTCCGGGTAGATCTGTGAGGCGTTGGTCTTGGCGTACAGGCCGGCCGCAATCGCCTCGGTGAACCGCGGCGTGCCAAGCGGCCATCCGATCGTCCCCAGGCCGGTCAGCAGCCCCATGCCCACTGCCGGGATCCGCTGGCTGAAGTACCCGTTACCGACATACGGCTCGGCGTCGAACTGGTTGACGAACTGCGAGGTCGATATCGACGTGGTGGAGTCGCTCGCGCGGGCTGACGCGGTCGTGCGCACTTGGGCGGCCGCAGGGGCCATCAGCGCGAACCCCGGGCCAGCGGCCATCACGCCGACTGCGCAAAGGGCGACTAACGGGTGCCGGGTGAGTCTTGGCTGCCGAACCGAGGCATGCATGATGGTCTCCTCCTAACCACCGGCGGGCGAGATCCTCTGGAACCAGACGCTGCGAGCCGGTAAGTCCTCGGCGGCTTCCCAGCAGGGAAAGAGTCAAACCGTTCTCCGGCGCTGGAGGCTAACGGTGAGTGAAGAGACCGCGCTAGCCTTTCGATTGTGTAGATAGCCGTCATCGGCCAGCCACATCCCTGCAGGCTGAGTGCTAGATGGGTACCTTGCCGGATTCGGCTTCTTTCTCGAAGATCTGGACGACTTCCTCGACGGAGTGGCCTTTGGTTTCGGGCACGAACTTGTAGACGAACCCGATCGCCGCTAGCGACAAGACGGCGAAGGACACCATGA